>JAZURG010000244.1:0-26176 GCA_045606145.1 Faecousia sp. | reverse complement strand
TTCTCCACCAACGGCTCCGGCAAGGGCGGCACTGTCAAGCTGAGCCATGACGCCACCGCCATCGCCAAGGAAATGGCTCCCGAGTTCGCCATCGACGGCGAGATGCAGTTCGACGCAGCTGTTGCTCCCGAGGTGGGCCAGCTGAAGTTCCCCGGCTCCCCCGTGGCTGGCTATGCCAACACCTTCATCTTCCCCACCATCGAAGCCGGCAACATCGGCTACAAGATCGCTCAGCGCCTGGGCGGTTACGAGGCTCTGGGCCCCATCCTGCAGGGTCTGGCTGCTCCCATCAACGACCTGTCCCGCGGCTGCAATGCTGAGGAAGTCTACAAGATGGCTATTATCACTGCCGCTATGGTATAATTCCCAAGAAATTTTGATGACCGGGTGCTTTCCGCACTCGGTCATTTTTTATTATTTATGATAAATTGCAGCAACGCTTCGGAAAAAGCATTAACCTCCGCAATTAAAATTGTACCGCACGAATAAGTCAATACAAACGTTTTTTACTTTGAATTGAGGTAAATTCCGACATTCAGCAAAGAAAACTCTTGCCGGGTGACAAGCCTTTTCTTTAATAGCTATGTGTATTGGATTCACTGACGGTACTGACAAAATAAATAGTCTTGGGGAATTTTTTGAGAATATTTTTGATGAAGGGTATGTATTTTTTGTGGGCGATACAAACGACCATCGTGTTGGCGTTTTCGGAGTAAGCACCGTGGGAATCCAGGATCGTAGCGGATAAATGCAGGTTTTCGGTGATCTCAGTACAAATCTGACCGGCATTGTGAGTAATGATCTCGATCTTTGCGTTTTCTTTTTTCGACAACTGAATTTGATTACTGGTCTGGGAGGTAATATAGAAATAAATAATGCCGCAGACAACAGGCACCAGCTGGTTGCCATATACAAAGTAAGAACAACAAGCCACAAATATATTGATAGCAAAAATGATGTTCATGAGATTGAAATGGGGATACTTCTTTCGGATCAAAGCGGCAATAATGTCAACACCACCGCTGGCGCCGTTTAATCCCAAAGTAAAGGCGTACAGAATACCGCGAATTACACCGGCTACCACAGGTGCCAACACAAGACTGGTGCTGGTTTCTGTGTAGAAATAGAATGCAGAAAGATCCACCTTGTCTAAAATTGCAGATGTCACAGAAAAGGATAGTATAAATACGATGTTTTTGATGGCGTAATCCCGGTCTAACCGAAGAAAAGCAACGATCAGCAGAGGGAGGTTAATCAGCAGAGATGAGTATCCGATGTTAATACCGGTCAGATCCTGGAACATGGTACAAAGACCGTCCAGACCCGCCGGAGTAAATTGATTGGGGAAAATAAAAATTGCATAATTCAGGGCACCAATGGCGGCAAGGACAATAATGAGAAGTATTTCGCCGATATATTGAATTCTCTTCATACAATTACTCCTTGAAAATATTGACATCATTGTATTGACTACATAGAATATAGTCAAATACTAATAAACTATGTAAACCATAGAAAAAAGCTATGGGAGGAGCTGTATGTTTCAAAAATACAAATATGTTTTGGCGGTGTATCAGCAGCGGTGCTTTACGAAGGCCGCGGAGAGTCTTTTTATTTCCCAGCCGTCTTTGAGTGTCGCTATTAGAAACATTGAGAAGAAGGTTGGTATGCCGTTATTCGAAAGATGCGGTACAACCGTACATTTGACTGAGGCGGGAAAAGTGTATATCGAAGCTGCCCAGAAGATGCAATATGCCGAAGATGACTTCGTAAAGCAGCTTGAAGATATCAGCGGATTACAAACCGGAAAACTGGTGGTGGGCGGCTCCAATTTCTTAACCTCTGATGTGATCCCACAGCTGGTTTCTCGGTTTCAAAATCAGTATCCCGGTGTAGAAATAAACCTCATTGAAGCAAACTCTGTGCATCTGAGAGAAATGCTGAACAGTGAGAAAGCAGACCTTGTTATTGACAATTATGATAGTTTTGCAGATACATATGAACTGTATCCATTGGTAGAGGAACAGATTATGTTGTGTGTACCCGAAGATCGCGTGGTGAATCAATCCTTAAAGGAATATCAGATACGGCCGGAAAATATCTATACGAATTCTGACTGTATAAACAGGGTTGCGACTCTGGACATATCCGCATTTCAGGAAGAACCCTTTGTTTTGCTGAAAAGCGGAAATGATATGTATGAAAGGGCAATGCAGATTTTTGAAGGTAGCAAGGTGGAGGCAAATGTAGTTTTTTGTGTGGATCAGCTGAACACTTCCTATGCCTTGGCAGAGTCTGGCTTGGGCGCTTGTTTTATAACAGACACTTTCTTTAAATACAGAAAACATACCACGGACGTAATCTTGTATAAGCTTGATCACAGGACGGCAAAAAGAAGGCTGCACATTGCTCACAAAAAGGGCAGATACTGTACTAAAGCCATGCAGGAATTTATTAGAATAACCCGGGAATCCATCGGTGGTTCGCACGGCGAATGATGGGAAAAGGGGCTGTAAAAATATATTCACAATAAACGGCGGGAGCAAGCCCCCGCCCTACAAGCATCTCACCGGAGATACCGTAGGGCGGGGGTTTACTCCCGCTGTACGTCTGCTTTATGGAATCAATATTCGTTATTTTATAGCTCCATACTTTCTTATTACCTGTTTCACTTGCAGTGCTTTGCACAATCCACCAGATTTGCCACATAAGCGCTGGCTTCTGCCCATTTATTATTTTGAACCAGCTCTTTTGGGATCATATTACTGCCGATACCTACACCCAGATATCCTTGCTGGAAAAACTGCGCCATATTTTCTTTATTTACACCGCCAATGGCTACATATTCTGTTTCATCAAAGGGTCCTTTTAAACTCTTGATATATCCCATGGGCATATCCCCGGCGGGAAACAGCTTAATTACAGGAAAACCGTAACGCAGGCATTTAGATACATCAGAGGGTGTCAGCGCGCCGGGCATAATGGTAATCTTATTTTTTTGACAATAGGAAAGAACATCTTCATCGGTAGAAGGCGACAGAAGAAAATCAGCACCCGCCTCAATAGCGGCCTTTGCCCGCTCTACAGTAATGGCCGTTCCCGCACCGATCGAAATGTTTTGAAAGTTCTTTTTTAAAAGTTTTATCTGTTCATAAGCATCTTTCGAATTCAGTGCTACCTCAAAAAAGCCGACACCGCCTTCAGTTGCGGCACCTACATAGTTTAATACCTTTTCCATTGGTATATTACGCATAATTGCAAGAATGGGATTATCAATGACAGTTTGTTTCATATCCATATTGGATCACCTATATATTTCATTATAATTTAGAAGTTTTCGTTTCATTTGCTCTTTGGAAGGATATCCGTCGATATCGCCATAGGTCTCTGTCGCCATAGCACCGGCAATGGCACCCATGAGGCCGCAATCAGACAAAGACTTTCCTTCCAGAATACCCGCGAGAAAACCGGCGTTGAATCCATCTCCTGCACCAATAGGATCTATACACTTACAAGGCTGTGCCGGAATATATACAACACTTATTTCATCGGCACACCAGGCGCCATTGGCTCCGTCCTTAATTGCAATGTACCG
The DNA here is from genome assembly GCA_045606145.1 of Faecousia sp. GTDB lineage: Bacteria > Bacillota > Clostridia > Oscillospirales > Oscillospiraceae > Faecousia. Next base: position 22,581 of record JAZURG010000244.1, on the reverse strand, counting down.
TACACCGGAATCTCTGAGAATATCGATGATCTCAGTAATATTATCTGTACCTAATATCGTTCTTGCTTCATCCAAACCCAGTAAGGCGATCTGGGAAGCAAACAGGATTTTTTTCATCAATGGTGTATAATCCTGCCCGTTCCACAGTTTTTTTCGGATATTGGGATCAAAGCTAAGTAAGATATTATTTTCTATAGCAAATTCCGAAATAGCCTCTACTGCTTCCCTGCAGGATTGACTCAAAACAGGTGTGATGCCTGTTAGATGAATGATCCTTGCATTTTCTAAATATTCATACGGTATATTCTTTTTATCAAAGCAGCTGGCCGCTGAATTTTCCCGGTAATAGAATACAGAAGTTTCCCCGGCGCTGAGTTGTTTTATCATCAGGCCGGTTCTGTGATCCTTATCAAACACAACCTGTGATACATCTACCCCTTCCGCGCGGATGCTGTTTAGAACATACTGCCCTAATTCATCCTGTCCCAAACTGGACAGCCAGCCGGCAGAATGTCCTAATTTACACAAGCCAATTGCCACATTACTTTCCGCTCCCGCCATACGCATACGGAAACCGGAAGCATAACGCAGAGGTCCCATTTCATTGGGGACCATAACAGCCATTGTTTCACCAAATGTGATTATTTCTGACATACTGTTCCACCTCTTTTTTCTTCGCTTTTAAGATACTCTTTTATTGTTTTTCTGTCAATAATGAAAAGAGAAAAAAGCAATTTTGTATCCACAAATACTTGTGGATAAATATAAAAAATACTTGTGTTTTTACAGAAAATGTGCTACAATTTAGGGTGATATAGTAGGCATTTTTTATCCACATGCAGATGTGGATTTTATAGAGAAAGGAGCCACGTTTTATGTACGCTTCAGCCTATGTATGGGCAAAAATTATCAATTATCTGGAAGAGCGGCTGACACCTTTGACTGTTTCCGCCACCTTTGATGACGCGGAGGTTGTAGAGCTGAATGAAGAATATCTGATTCTCTATTCTCCCTCTGATTTCCGCCGGGAAAATATCCGCCGCCGTTATATGCTGCACATTCAGGATGCCCTCAGTGAGATATTTGATTCCAATGCAAAGCTGTTGGTGTTCGGCGACGAAGAGCTGGCAACCTACCGTTCCAACGGCAAGCAAAGCAGCTCTATGGATTTTAATCCCCAGTTCTCTTTTGACAACTTTGTTGTGGGTCCTTCCAACCGGTTTGCGCACGGCGCTGCCGTAGCGGTATCCAACAATCCCGGACAAGTTTATAATCCATTATTTATCTATGGTCCTGCCGGTGTTGGTAAAACACACCTGCTGTATGCCATTGCAAACGGCATCCGTAAGCAAAACAACAACGCAAACATCGTGTATATTAAAGGCGACCAGTTTACCAATGAACTGATCGATGCCATTAAAAACGGTAAGAATGTGGAATTTCGCAGCAAATACCGGGAAGCGGATCTGTTTTTGATCGATGATATTCAGTTCATTGCCGGTAAGGAATCCACTCAGGAAGAATTTTTCCATACCTTTAACAAGCTTTATGAAGAGCATAAGCAGATCGTCATGACCTCTGACCGGAAGCCAAGCGATATGCTGACGCTGGAAGACCGTCTGAAGACCCGTTTTGAATGGGGTCTGCTGGCTGATATTCAGCCGCCGGATTATGAGACCAGAATGGCCATCATTAAAAAGAAGGCCACTTCCTTAGGTTTGGAACTGCCCGATGATGTATGCAACTACATTGCGGTAAATGTAACCAGCAACGTGCGGCAGATCGAAGGTACTGTCAAAAAGATCCTTGCTTACCGGGATCTCAACGGCATGGAACTGACGCTGGACAATGTGACCCGGGTCATTACCGATATGTTTAAGAGTGAGGGTAATACCTTACCCACTCCTAGTTTGATCATCAGTCAGGTCTGCAAATTCTATTCCATCGACGAATCTGTGCTGCGTGGCACTTTGAAGAATAAGGGAACCACGGAAGCCCGGCAGATCGCCATTTATTTGATAAGGAAGCTGACCAATCTCAGCCTTCCCGATATCGGCAAGGAATTTGGCAGAGATCACTCTACCATTCTTTACGGCATTCGCAAGGTAGAAGTAGCGCTGAAGGGCAACGATACCAACCTCCAGAACAATATCCGCGACATTACGGCCAATATCAACTCCTGTCTATAATTATCCACAGGAGCTGTGGAATGTGGAAAGAAAATCTGTGGAAAAAACAAAAACCGTTTTTCTTCCACAAACCCTGTTGAAAACTTCTTAATTTTAGACAGGACCATGTGGATAAAAAGTTGTTGCGGCTCTAATACAAAACCGACTTTTCCACATAAATTTCCTCTACTTCTTTTATTACTTCCTTAAATATAAAAAATATATATATTATTCTATATTATCTTATCAGAAAAGAGGGGTTCATATGCGTTTTACCTGTGAAAAAAGCATGCTGGTTACCGGTCTGAATATTACCGGCCGTACCGTAGCACAAAAGAGCAGCCTGTCCGTTATTGAGGGCATTCTCTGTAAGGCTGGCCATGGTTTGAATCTCACCGGCTATAACATGGAAACCGCTATCACTTACCAGATCGACGCGGAAGTTTCCGATCCCGGCGAGTGCATCCTGCCCGCAAGACTTTTTGGCGATATTATCCGCCGTCTGCCCGAAGGCCCTGTAACCGTGGTTGTGGACGATAACTTTAAGGTCTCTATCCGCAGCGGCTATGCTTCCTTCACCATCTCCGCTGAGAGTGCGGAGGATTATCCTGAGCTTCCGGATGTTGGTTCCGGCAGAAGCATCTCTATTCCCCAGAGTGCTTTGAAGGATCTGATCGGCGGCACCATCTTCGCCGTTTCCGAGAACCAGGGCCGTCCCATCCATACCGGTGTGAAATTTGAAGTGGAAGACACCACCATTTCTGCCATTGCTGTGGACGGTTTCCGTCTGGCAAGAAAGACTTACCATACGGAAGATGCTACCGGCCGTACCATGTCCTTTGTTGTTCCTGCCCAGGGTTTGAAGGAAGTGGAAAAGATCCTTACCGACAGCGACGACACTGTTGCTTTTACGCTGGGTCAGAAGCACATCCTGTTCCAGATCGGCAACGCGACTCTGGTTTGCCGTCTGTTGGAAGGCGACTTCCTGGATTGGAGAAGAGTGGTCCCCACAAACTGCCCCATTAAGCTGACTGCCCATGTCAGTGATCTGACTTCTTCTATTGAGCGTGTTGGCTTGATCGTTTCCGAAAAGTATAAGAGTCCTGTCCGCTGTGTGTTTGGCAGCCAGGTGCTGAATCTGCGCACCAACACCACCATCGGCGCAGCGGAAGACCAGTGCAGCATTGCCGGCGACGGTAAGGAGCTGGAGATCGGCTTCAATGTCCGTTATCTGGCCGATGCACTGCGGGCAATTCCCAGCGAGGAAGTGGTTCTGGAACTGACCAACGGTTTGAGTCCCATTGTACTGACACCCGCTGATGATAAGTATGACTATTCCTATATGGTTCTGCCGGTTCGTATCAAGAACGGCTAAGGTAATGTTTTATGAAAGTAGTTGTTAAGAAAAAAGACCCCAATGCCGCCATTCCTGTGGTGATCGGAACGGAATTTATCAAGCTGGAATCCGCTATGAAGCTGGCGAACATCATTCCTTCCGGCGGTACCGCAAAAATGGTGATTCAGGACGGCCTGGTGGAAGTCAACGGCGAAGCATGCACCATGCGTGGCAAAAAGCTGTACCCCGGTGACCGTTTCTGCTATGAGGGTCAGAATTATCTGATTTGTATCCATGCGCCTCAATAATCTACAGCTTCGGAATTTCCGAAATTACGAGCAGATCCAGGTTGACTTTGCTCCCGGTGTGAATCTGATCGTTGGAAACAATGCTCAGGGAAAGACCAATCTGCTGGAAGCCATCAGCTATCTTGGAAGCGGAAAAAGCTTCCGTGCCCAAAAAAGCACGGAAATGGTGCGCTTTCAGACGGATTTTGCGGATATAGAAGGTTCGGTCTATTCACAGGAGCGGGAACAAACTCTTCGCTGGGTGCTGTTTAACGGTTCCCGGCCACGTCAGCTTTGGCGCAACGGCGCAAAAAAGAAAACCGCGGCAGAAATTAACGGTATATTACAGACGGTGTTGTTCTGCCCGGAGGATTTGATGGTTCTAAAAACAGGCGCGGCCGCCCGGCGGCGTTTGGGTGACCATGCTCTGTGCCAGTTACGGCCCAATTATGAAGCGGCACTGACAGAATATGGAAGAATTCTGGATCAAAAAAGCAGAATTTTGAAGGACCGTTTTGAAAATCCAAGACTTACGGAGCTTTTGCCGGAATATGATCTGCGGCTGTGCCAGGTGGGTGCGCTGCTGATCTCATACCGTGCCCGGTTTTATGATGGTCTCGAAAAAGCGGCTGCCAATTATCACAGCCATTTTTCCGGTGGCGCGGAAGAGTTTGCATTGCAGTATAAAACGGTTTCCACCGTTACCGATCCTTTTGCGCCTATCGCAAAACTGCAGGAAAACCTTATGGTGCATCTGGAAAGTCACCGGCGGGCAGAGCTGGAAGCTGCCCAATGCTTAACAGGTCCCCATAAGGATGATTTTGAAGTATCCCTTTCCGGAATCAATTTAAAAGCCTACGGCTCACAGGGTCAGACCCGGACAGCCGCTATCAGTTTAAAGCTTGCCCAGAGGGAATTGATGGGCCGGGAATCCGGTGAGATCCCGGTGCTGCTGCTGGATGATGTTCTATCCGAGTTGGATCCCGGTCGGCAGGATTTTGTGCTGAATCAAATAGCAGAGGGACAGGTGTTTATCACCTGCTGTGAACCCGGTCAGTTTACCAAACTGGGAAAAACGATTGAAATTGTAAATGGAAATTTAAATAAATAAGTGTAGGGCGGGGCCTTGGTCCCGCCGCCAAAAAATATGAAACGGCGGGAGTAAACCCCCGCCCTACTATAACCTATAGGCATAGGAGGCATTTATGTCTGAAGAAACGAAAGTAACACAGGAATACGGCGCGGAGCAGATCCAAGTTCTGGAAGGTCTGGAAGCGGTCAGAAAAAGACCCGGTATGTATATCGGTTCTACTTCCTCTTCCGGTCTTCATCACCTGGTTTATGAGATCGTGGATAACTCCATCGACGAAGCTCTGGCCGGTTACTGTAAAAATATCACTGTGACCATCAATCCCGGTAACTCCATTACCGTTACCGACGATGGCCGCGGTATTCCCGTTGATATCCAGGCCCAGACCGGTAAGCCGGCGCTGGAGGTCGTATTTACCGTACTGCACGCGGGCGGTAAGTTCGGCGGTGGCGGTTATAAGGTTTCCGGCGGTCTGCACGGTGTTGGCGCATCCGTTGTCAATGCCCTGTCTGAGTGGCTGAAGGTACGGGTCTATAAAGAAGACAACATCTATGAGATGAAGTTTGCCCGTGGCAATATCACCCAGGAAATGACCATCGTAGGTAAGACCGATAAAACCGGTACGGAGGTTACCTTCCAGCCGGACCCCGAAATGTTCGATGATACCATCTATGATTATGAAATCCTGCATACCCGTATGCGGGAAAAAGCTTTTTTGACCGCCGGTCTGCGGATCAGCATTGCCGATGAGCGTAATGATGAGATCGTTCAGGACACCATGTGCTATGAAGGCGGTATCCGGGAATTTGTCACCTGGTGCAACAGAAATAAAACGGTGATCCATAATGATGTGATCTATATGAGCGGCATGAAGGGCGATGCCAGCGCGGAAATCGCTCTGCAGTATAACGACGGCTATAACGAAACCATGCTGAGCTTTGCAAACGAGGTCAATACCCCCGAAGGCGGTATGCACGAGACCGGTTTTAAGCCCGCTTTGACCCGTGTTCTCAATGCATACGGTACAAAGAACGGCATCATCAAGGGCGATGATAAGGTTTCCGGTGAAGATTGCCGGGAAGGTATTGCTGCCATCATTTCCGTCAAGCTGACCGATGCCCAGTTTGAGGGCCAGACCAAAGCAAAGCTGGGCAATGCCTATATCAGCACCTTGGTACAGCAGATCGTAGGCGAACAGCTTACGACCTATTTTGAAGAGCATCCCACTACCGCAAAAATCATCCTGGAAAAGGCTATGATGGCAAGCCGTGCCAGAGAAGCTGCCCGGAAAGCAAGAGAAAATGCCCGCCGCAAGACCGGTCTGGAATCCGGCGGTATGCCCGATAAGCTCCAGGATTGTAACGAAAAAGATCCCACACTTTGCGAACTGTACATCGTCGAGGGTGACTCTGCAGCCGGCTCCGCCATCCAGGGCAGAGATTCCCGTTTCCAGGCGATCCTCGCTATGTGGGGTAAAATGCTGAACGTTGAAAAGGCCAGAATGGACAAGGTTTATGGTAACGATAAACTGTCTCCGCTGATTATCGCCTTGGGCGGCGGTATCGGGGATGAATTTGATCTGGAGAAGCTGCGTTACCACAAAGTCATTATCATGTCCGATGCGGACGTGGACGGCGCGCATATCCGTACTCTGCTTCTGACTTTCTTCTTCCGCTATATGCGTCCGCTGATTGAAAACGGTCATGTCTATTCCGCTGTTCCCCCTCTGTATAAGCTGAAGCGGGGAAAGGCCGAGCGGGTAGCTTACTCCGATGAAGAAAGAGATCTGGTTTCTGCCGAAATGCGTGGCGAAAGCAGCGCAAAGGTGGACATTTCCCGGTTTAAGGGCCTTGGTGAAATGGATCCCCACGAACTGTGGGATACTACCATGGATCCTGAAAAGCGTACCCTGCGCCGGATCACTTTGGAAGATGCCCGCCGTGCCGATGAGATCTTTACCATCCTCATGGGCGAACAGGTAGAGCCCCGTAAGGAATGGATCGAGCGCAATGCCCGTTATGCCATCAATATTGATATTTAAGGAGGTGACGCGTTTTGGCAACCCATAACCGCAATTATAAGCCCGAGGACATTATGTTCCCTAACCAGGCCATTAGCCAGAGCAATCTGGTAGATGAAATGGAAAAGTCCTATATTGAATATGCCATGAGCGTCATCGTTGGCCGCGCCCTGCCGGATGTCCGTGACGGTTTGAAGCCTGTTCACCGCCGCATCCTGTATACCATGTACGAAAGCGGTCTGACCTCTGATAAGCCTTTTAAAAAGTCCGCTACCTGTGTCGGTGATGTGCTGGGTAAGTACCATCCCCATGGTGACGCGTCTGTTTACGATGCCATGGTTCGTCTTGCCCAGAATTTCTCCATGCGCTATATGCTGGTGGACGGCCACGGAAACTTCGGCTCCGTGGACGGCGACCCTGCCGCTGCTTACCGTTACACAGAAGCCAGGCTCAGTAAGCTTTCCAATGAAATGCTCCGGGATATCGAAAAGGAAACCGTCAACTGGGATCCTAACTTCGACGAATCCCGAAAAGAACCAAGGGTTTTGCCCAGCCGGTTTCCCAATCTGCTGGTCAACGGCTCGTCCGGTATCGCTGTTGGTATGGCTACCAACATCCCGCCCCACAATTTGACAGAAGTCATTAATGCATGCATTTGCGTACTGGATGACCCGGAAGCAACTCTGCCGGATCTGATGGAACATCTGTCCGGTCCCGATTTCCCAACGGGCGGTATTATCATGGGCCGCAGCGGAATCCGCGCTGCCTATGCCACCGGCCGTGGCAGAGTGGTGGTCCGTGCAAAAACTGAATTTGAAACCTTTAATAAAGACCGCACCAGAATCATTGTTACAGAGCTTCCTTACCAGGTCAATAAGCGTCAGCTGATCAAGAAGATCGCGGAGCAGGTGAAGGACAAGCGTCTGGACGGGATTTCCGATCTTCGTGACGAGACCGACCGTAACGGTATGCGTATGGTCATTGAATTGAAGAAGGACGCCAATCCCCAGGTGGTTTTGAATAACCTGTTCAAGCAGACCGAGCTGCAGAGCACCTTTGGTATCATCCTGCTGGCTCTGGTGGACGACCAAAAGCAGCCCCGGATTCTGTCCCTGCGGCAGATTCTGGATGAATATCTGGCATTCCAGATGGAAGTGCTGACTCGCCGTACCCAGTACGATCTGCGCAAGGCAAAAGAGCGTGCCCATCTGTTGGAAGGCCTGCTCATCGCTCAGGATAATATTGACGAAGTAATCAAAATTATCCGCAGCGCCTATGATGATGCCAAGGAGCGCCTGTGTGAACGCTTCGGTTTGGATGATGTCCAGGCTCAGGCGATTTTGGATATGCGCTTGAAGGCACTCCAGGGTCTTGACCGGGAGAAGCTGCAGAATGAATTCGATGAGCTGCAGCAGCGAATCCAATACTATATGGAACTGCTGACTGATCCTGAAAAACTGAAGGGTGTTCTGCGGGAAGAATTGGAGACCATTCGGGATAAGTTCGGCGATAAGCGCAGAACTGAGATCCAGGAAGTGGAAGACGAGATCGATATTGAAGATCTGATTGAGGAAGAAACCTGTGCCTTCACCATTTCTAACCAGGGCTATGTAAAGCGGATGCCCGTTGATACCTATCGTACGCAGAGCCGTGGCGGTCGCGGAGTCAATGCCCAGAATCTGAAGGAAGAAGACTTTGTTAAGAGTTTGAATGTTGCTTCTACCCACGATCATATGCTGTTCTTTACCGACAAGGGCCGGGTACATCACCGCAAGGGTTATCAGATCCCCGAAGCCGGCAGAACCGCCCGTGGCACTGCCATGGTCAATGTGCTGCCTCTGCTGCCCGAGGAATCTGTCACAGCTATGGTGATCACCCGTGAATTCTATGAGCATGAGTATCTGGTGATGGTTACCAGAAAGGGTACCGTCAAGAGAATTCCGTTTATTGCGTTGAATACCAACCGGAAAACCGGTATTCGTGCGATCACTTTGGATGAAGACGATCAGTTGGTCAATGTGATGCGTACGGAGGGTAATGATAATATTCTCATTACCACGGCGCATGGCATGGCCATCTGCTTCAATGAAAACGACGTGCGTCCTATGGGCCGTGACGCTGCCGGTGTCCGGGGCATTTTGCTGGGCGACGGTGACTATGTGGTCGGTGCGGAAAAGGCAGAAGAGGGTAAGACCTTGCTTACCGTTACGGAAAACGGTTACGGCAAGCGTACAGAGCTTTCCGATTACCTGCGTACAGGACCCAATGGCGAAAAAATTGCCCAGGGTCGTGGCGGTAAGGGTCTGAAGAACTATAATATCACCGCCAAGACCGGCCTGGTTGCCGGCTGCCGTGTGGTCAGCGATACCGATGATGTAATGCTCATCGAAAACGGCGGTGTGATCATTCGTGTTCCCGCTTCCCAAATCAATATCTATAAGCGTGATGTCCAGGGTGTTATTGTCATGCGTATCGAGGAAGGCAATTCTCTGGTTGCCATTGAGCGCGTGGAAAAGATGGATGAGGAAGAACAGGCGTGAAAACTGTAACCCTTTATACCGACGGTGCATGTTCCGGTAATCCCGGCCCCGGTGGCTGGGGCGCGATTTTGGAATACCAGGGACACGAAAAGGAATTTTCCGGCGGTGAGGATAACACCACCAATAACCGCATGGAGTTGACCGCTGTCATCGAAGGCTTATCCAGGCTGAAAGAGCCTTGTATCGTAGAGCTGTACTCCGACAGTAAGTATGTCATAGATGGTCTGCAAAAGGGCTGGGCAGAGGGCTGGAAAAAGCGTGGCTGGATCAAATCCGACAAAAAGCCTGCTTTAAACCCGGATCTATGGGACCAACTGCTGACTTTGACCCATACCCATCAAATGCGGTATCATTGGGTAAAGGGCCATGCGGAGAATCCGAAAAACAACCGCTGCGATGAGCTGGCGGTTGCCCAGTGGAAGCGGATCAAGGGAGAGGTGTGACGGATGTATCTCTCTATCGGCAACGATATGGCGGTGCGGGATTCTTCCATTATCGGAATCTTTGATATGGATAATACCAGTACCTCCAAGCGGACAAGAGCCTTTTTGGAAGAGGCGGAAAAACAAGGACAGGTAGTTCCCTGTGATGACCTGCCAAAGTCTTTCCTGCTGACAGCGGAATACGGCTTCAGCCGTGTCTATCTGACGGCCCTTGGCACCCAAACGCTGGAAAAAAGATTAAAATAAAGCACGGGAGCGCTGACAAGGGCGGCCTCACATAGGGATTTATACGCTCCAAATCGGATATTTTCCCGCAATACTGCGTTAAAAAGCCATGGCAGGCGTCAGCCTTGCCATGGCTTTTTATCTTGTCTTGCCGAAAAACCTCTCGTTTTGGAGTGCTGCGCAGTTTTGAATAGAAAATTTTTGCTTACAGGAATATTCAGAGGACGCAGAAATACTGGATGTATTTCAAGGACGATGGATTTTCTGTGGGAAAAAAGATTCATTCAAAACCGTACAAATCCCTATGTGCGTCCGCCCAACAGCGCTCCTTTTTTATGTCAGTAATCATAGATCTAATCTCTGGGTCTTCCCTTTTTCGGCAGATTGTGATAATATAAAGTATCATCTGTATTTATCCTTCTATTGGAGGTATTCTTATGGCACAGAAACGCCGGCGCAGACGCCGCCGCTTAAATCCCAGATTTGTAATGCTGATGGCTGTTTTGGCCGCATTGCTGATCCTGTTGATCAGCTTAATTGTATCCTGTTCCAATTCCGACCCGAATCCGGGCAAGGAAACCACCGACACCACCGGAGAACCGGCACCTCAATTCGGTTGGATGGAAGAGAATGGCCGCAAATACTACTTAAATGCCGACGGTACACGGCCCACCGGCTGGTTTGAACTGGAGGGAAAACGCTATCTTCTGGATGCGGAAGGCTTCATCAAACCCGGCTGGTATGAAGAAAATGAAATTACCTACTATATCAAAGAAGACGGTGCCATGGCCACAGGAACGGTTGAAATTGACGGTGTAAACCATCATTTTACTTCTACCGGCGCGCCGATCCTTTTGGTCAATCCATGGAATTCTGTTCCCGAGGGATATGAACCGGATCTGGTATCTCTCAGCACAGATGTCAGTGTGGAAGGCAGCAAGGTGGACAGAAGCTGCTATGACGCATTGATGGAAATGATCAATGCCTGCAATAAAGCAGCGCCCAGAGTCTGCGTGGTTTCCAGCTACCGCACCCATGAGTACCAGACCAATTCCTATAACCGGAAAGTCCAATCCTATCTGGATAAGGGATACACCCAGGAAGAGGCGGAAAAGGAAGCGGCCACAATTATTGCAAAGCCTGGAACCAGTGAGCATCAGCTGGGTTTGGCGGTGGATATTATCGACACCCGTGAATGGAAGCTGGAGGAAATACAGGAAACCTTGCCCGCCCAGAAATGGCTTATGGAGCATGCCTGGGAATTTGGCTTTGTTCTGCGTTATCCCAAGGATAAGATCAACCAGACAGGTATTATTTACGAACCCTGGCATTACCGGTATGTAGGTAAGGAAGTTGCCAAGGAGCTGCATGATTCCGGCTTGACACTGGAAGAATACCTGAGCAACTTAAGCTGAAAGGAAGAACTCTATGAAATATCCGGTTATTTTCCCGGTGATCTTACTGTGCATTGCGCTTTTTGGATGTTCAGCGGAATTGCCTGTGGAAACGACACTTCCTCCGGAAACGACTGCGGAACCAACCACAGTTGTGACCACTGAACCCACTACCGTACCCGTGATCACCGGATGGGTGGAGGAAAACGGAAGCCGTTATTATTATGACAGTGAGGGAAACCCGGTTACCGGCTGGCTGGAACTGGATGGAAGCACCTACTATTTCCGGCAAGACGGTACTATGGCCACCGGCGAGGTGATCATAGACGGCACTGCCTGTCACTTTACATCCCAGGGAAAGCGGGTCATTTTGGTAAATCCCTGGAATTATATCCCGGCAGATTATGAGCCGGACCTTGTGAGCTTGACCTCGGCACACGGTGTCCAGGGTAGTATGGTGGATAAAAGCTGCTATGACGCGCTGATTGCCATGATCGATGATTGCAACAAGGAATGCCCTAAGGCTTATGTGGTTTCCAGCTACCGTACCCATCAAAATCAGGTGGATAACTACAACCGAAAGGTTCAATATTATGTAAACCAAGGATACGACTATGAGACTGCAAAGCTAGAGGCCGCGACCATCATTGCTATTCCCGGAACCAGTGAGCATCAGTTGGGCCTTGCTGTGGATATCATCGATACCCGTTTATGGTCCTTGGTGAGAGAGCAGGAAACCCTGCCTGCCCAGAAGTGGCTCTTGGAGAACAGTTGGAAATATGGTTTTATTCTTCGTTATCCCAGCAGTAAGATCGATGTTACCGGTATTATTTATGAGCCGTGGCATTACCGGTATGTGGGAAAAGAGCTGGCCGCGGAGCTTCATGAACTGAACATTACACTGGAAGAATATATCCATTCTCTGACAGATGCAGTGGGTTAATAACAGGGAACTGTAAATTAACGAATATTTATTCTTTTTTCATTCATAAAGCAGACTTACGGCGGGAGCAAGCCCCCGCCCTACGGTATCTCAGGTGAGATGTTTGTAGGGCGCTGGCTGTCTCCCGCCGGTTATTATGAATATTTTTACGGGTTATTTTACAGTCCCTTTGATTTAGCTTTGACCATGTAAGAAAAAAGTGTATACAACAGAATATCGGTTTACATAAAGTTTATAAAGTGACAATATTTTCAAACTTTTTACAATTAGTTTTCCACATTGTCCACAGGTTTATCCACAGGATAAACAGGGAAAATCCCTTGAAAACACTGATGTTTCAAGGGATTTCACGGTTTTTAAACAAATCTCGACAGAAACCTGTGGACATTTGTCACTTTACATAACAATTATTCAAAGAGAACCTGTGCAGAAAAAACACGGTCCTGCTTTCCGGAAACATCTGTCTTTTCCCGGTGTGCATCCACCTGCAGACAGCCGTTTTCAGACAGCTCCCAACTGAGGGAAATCTGCTGTCCTTCTCTGGCTTCACTGTGATAACAGATGATAAATTCCCGGGCGCTGTGGCCGCTGTGGAAGTTGGCGGAAAGCAGATCATTGACCCAATCCAGATAGCGTGTATTATTCATATGGCCATTGCGGTCCAGAAAGGAATAGGTGACACGGCGGAGATCCGTGTGTTCCATGCTTTTGGGAATGATAGAATGGGGAACGGCCAGCTCGCTGCCGGTCAAAGAGCCGTTTACGGTCACACCGCTTTTTCCCGGAAGCACCATGGTTCGCGCATCCAGATCCATTAACACCCAAAGGCTGATGGAACGGAACAGCTCGTTGCCCTGGGCATCATAGGCAACCATGGATCTGGGATAAGCTACTTTTGTGGTGGGCATGGGCCAGGTTTCTACGGTTACGGTTTCTCCACGTACCGGCAGGCGGGTGATTTTCACCCTGTGCCGGGTCACAGCCCAGAACAGCCGGCGCAGTGCCAGAGAATCGTAATCCGCCCCTAACAGATCGCTGTGCTTTCCTGCCGCTTCCTGCGCAAAATAAAGCAGGGAGGACAGCTTCAGCCGGCCAAAGCAGTCTGTGGCCATTTCATCAACGGTAAATGCTTGTCTGTAAATCGGTTCCATATAAATCCTTTCAGCCGTTTGCTTCTCCAACGGTCAAGGTGACGCTGTACTGTTTTCCGGAACGGTATACAACGGCTTGGATCGTATCTCCGGGTACATATCCATACAGCAACGTTTCCAGTACGTGGCTGTTGGTAATATTCACACCATCCAGTGCAATCAGAATGTCGCCGGTTTCCAGACCCGCTTTTTCCGCACTGCTTCCCGGTTCGATAGCGGTAATAAACAGACCCTTGGGAAGCCGGTAATAGAACTGATAGAAGCTGGATATGGCTTCGCCTTCGATTCCCAAATGCGGCCTGCCGGACACATATCCTTTGTCGATCAACTGATTGACAATATCACTGACAGTAGTACTTGGAATGGCAAAACCAAGTCCTTCCACACCTGCGTTGCTCATGGAGTCGCCCATCTTCATGGTGTTAATACCGATTACCTGTCCATAGCAGTTGATCAAAGGACCACCGGAGTTACCGGAATTCAAGGCCGCGTTGGTTTGGATCAGGCTCATGGTCCGGCCGCCTACATCTACGTCCCGATTGATGGCGGAAACGATACCGTCGGTCATGGTACCCCGCAGCTCAATGCCAAGAGGATCACCAATGGCTACCACAACGTCACCGACACGCAAAACTGTGGAATCGCCTAAAACAGCGGGAATCAAATCTTCCGCGGTGACACGCAGAACAGCCAGATCCGATACAGTATCCATACCTACAAGGGATGCCCGCAGCGTTCTTCCGTCTGTCAGCAGAACATCAATGGTCTGGGCATCTTCCACTACATGACTGTTGGTGACGATGTATCCGTCAGAAGAAAGAATGACGCCGGTGCCGGTAGAACTGCCGCCGGCATAACCGCAGGAAATGGATACTACACTTGGGATATTCTTTTCATAAATATCCTGCAGGGAAAGCCCTCCATCCTGAGGAATGTTTTCCACCGAAATGGGGGATTCTGTATTGGAGAAAGTTTCCTGTGTAGTATCGGTGGAGGCTGTTTCCACAGGAAAAGTCTGCTCGGTATTGTTGGAAAACATAATGGGAAGAGAATTATTTGTTCTCTCGCTGTTTACCTGCTGGAACAGCCGTATATTCATAACACCCAAAATACTGACCACACCGCACAGAAGAATCACGGCAACCAGCAGAACAGCGACCAAGCCTCTTCGGTTTTTTGGTGGCTGCGTGGAACCGGTGCGGTACACACTCTGATCCCAAGGATCCCGTTGGGGGTTATGGTTGGAGTCGTATTCATAGCTCATAGAGAAAGACCTCGCTTAATTTACCAGAGGTAAGGTGAAAGTAAATTCGGTTTTTCCATCCAAACTGGAAACGGAAATGTCTTCGCCGTGGCTGCAGACAATGGTTTTCACAATATACAAGCCAAGCCCCCAGCCGTCCCGGTTTTGAGAACGGCTCTTATCCATCTTATGAAAACGGTCAAAGACCAGGGGAAGCTCTTCCGGAGGGATGGTTTCACCGTCATTATAGATGCTGATATAGGCTTTATTGTTGCCTTCTTTTACAGAAAGACCAATGGTACCTGCTTCGGGGCAGAATTTCACGGCATTGTCCAGAAGATTGTAGATCACCTGCGTAATGTAATCCTGGTTGGCGAAGGTATATACCGGATGCTCAGGCATATTCACATCTACATTGATCTGCTTTTGCAGAATCTTTTGCTCAAAGGTGATCAAAACTTGTCCGGCACATTCCTCAATATCAAAGCGTGTCTTCTTTTCATCGGGAATGCCCTCCTGGTCCTGGAGCCGGGAAATATCCAGCATACTGCGCACCAGGCGGCTCAACCGCTTGGTTTCGTCGGAAACCAGCTGCATATAGTGGCGCTGCTTTTCCTGGGGAATTGTGCCGTCCAGAATACCGTCAATGTAACCGCCGATGGTGGTCATAGGCGTTTTCAGCTCGTGGGAAACATTGGCAACAAACTCCTGCCGCTGGTATTCGCTTTTTTGCAGGGAGGATGCCATATTATTAAAAGCCAGAGCAAGCTCCTCCACTTCCTGGGGATAGGTGCTTTTCACGGCTACACGGGCATTCAGATTGCCGTGGCCGAAGGCACTGGCGGTCTGGGCCATCTCCCGAAGGGGATTACTGTGCCGACGGGCAAAAAAGCTCATGATCAGCATAACAGCGACAACAGCAAGGAGGGATACAAACAGATAGATGTCCGACAGCTTATCCAGAATCATTAAAGTGCCGCTCATGGGGATGGATACCATTACAAGGCCAATGGTATCACCGGTGGTTGCATCGGGAATGGGAACCGATACCACATAGCGCATATCGTTATAAAGACCGGAAAAAACACCGGTGTGCCGGGCAGTGCCGTTGGTCAGAACTTGCTGAACGTAGTCACGGTTGATGATCCAACCCTGGTGTTCGCAGCCAAAGGGAGCATCGGAGCAGAGGATCAGTTTTCCCTGTCTGTCAAAAATCACCGCATCAGCGTCGGAAATCCGGGAAGCCACATCCAGATTGACAACAAAGTCCCGCCGGGATAAGGAACCTTCCGTATAATATGCCGATGCCAAAGCAGCAATGACATTGCCGTCATTTTCCAGATTTTCATAGGATTGTTTTACTAAATAATCTTTAACCAGAACTTGGAAAGAGGCACCAACCAATAAAAGGGCTGTCAGCAGCAACAGCGCAGCCGGGAAAAAAGTCCGGCTGAAGGTCGTTCTCATTTACAACACCTCAAATTTATATCCCACACCCCATACGGTTTTTAAGCTCCAGCTTTCGGAAACGCCTTCCAGCTTCTCACGCAGACGCTTCACATGGACATCCACGGTTCTGGAATCACCAAAGTAATCAAAACCCCATACTTCGTCCAGAAGCTGGTTACGGGTGTAGACCCGGTTGGGGGAAGAAGCCAGGTAGAACAGAAGCTCCATCTCCTTGGGCGGTGTATCCACCTTATTGCCATTGACCAGAAGCTCAAAGGCATCCATATCGATGATCAGCTTATCGAATACCAGACGGCGGGCCTTCTTTTCGGCGGTAATGCCGGAGGTGCGGCGCAGAACCGCTTCGATGCGCGCCAGTACCTCTTTCATTTCAAAGGGCTTGGTGATATAATCATCGGCACCGGACTTCAGACCTGCCACCTTATCATCGGTTTCACCCTTGGCGGTGAGCATGATCACAGGGGTCTGGCCCTCGGCACGGATCGCCTTGCAAACAGCCCAGCCGTCCATGACCGGCATCATTACATCCAGAAGCACCAGATCCGGCTTGATGGCACGGAATTTGGTCAGACCAAGACCACCGTCTCCGGCTACGGTAACAGCATAACCTTCTTTCTCAAGATACATCTGCAGCAGATCCGCAATATTGCGGTCATCCTCAACAACCAAAACAGAGATGGCCATAAGACAATCCTCCTAAATTCGCAAAGTTTTGTTTTTTATCATTATAACCGAAAAACGGTCATTAGAGTGAACAAATTGTAAAGAGTTACGGGGTAATTTGTTAACAGGCAAGTTTCCCTTGCAAATTGCGCCGTTTGGCGGTATCATATAGGCACTGAAACGGAAAGGAGCTAACTATGCTTGAAATTTTAAAGGCGATCCTGTTCGGTATCGTAGAAGGTATTACGGAATGGCTGCCGGTTTCTTCCACGGGCCATTTGATCTTGTTGGATGAGCTTGTGACGCTGAAGGTATCTGACGCGTTTTATGAGATGTTCCAGGTGGTCATCCAGTTGGGAGCCATTCTGGCAGTAATCTTGCTGTTCTTCCACAAGCTGAATCCCTTCTCACCCAAAAAGAGCGAAAAGCAAAAAGCAAAAACCTGGCAGTTGTGGTTTAAGGTTGTAGCGGCGGTGCTTCCCTCCGCGGTCATTGGCTTGCTGCTGGATGATTGGATGGATGAACATCTTTATAACTATGTGGTTGTCGCCATTGCCTTGATCATTTACGGTGTTGCCTTTATTCTGGTAGAACGCAGCAACGCAAAGAAAGAATTTGCCATCAAGGATGTACATAGCATTGATCTGAAGACCGCGATGCTCATTGGCTGCTTCCAGTGCCTGAGCCTGATTCCCGGTACTTCCCGCAGCGGCAGTACCATTCTGGGCGGCATTCTGCTGGGTGTCAGCCGCGGCGCCGCATCGGAGTTCTCCTTCTTCCTGGCCATTCCCACCATGCTGGGTGCCAGTGCGTTGAAGCTGCTGAAGTTCATTCTGGAAGGCGCCACAGCTAGCGGCTTGGAAATCGGTGTTTTGATCGTCGGATGTGTGGTTTCCTTTGTGGTGAGTCTGGCAGTGATCAAGGGCCTCATGCAGTATGTCCGTAAGCACAGCTTCAGCGTATTCGGTGTATACCGGATCGCTCTGGGTGTATTGGTTTTACTGTATTTCTTAATCAAATGATAAAATGACCGGGGCAGACAAAATGTCTGCCCCGGTTCTTCAGGAAAGCCACCGGAACAAGCTACAGGGAATATTAAAAAAAGAATATTATCATTGAAGCAATGTAAAAAATGTGGTATGATGACCAACAGGTAAGATAATACATTCTGGGAGGGATAAATATGAATGTATATAGTTTTGATAATACGCTTTATAATGGTATTGCTGCAAGGGACTTTTATTTTTTCTGTTTGAAAAAGCATATTGGTATCATAAAGTTCTGGCCTGCACAGGGATACAATTTTCTGAGATATATACTTGGTGGTATTCAGAAAAAAGAGTATCAGGAAAAGCGGTATGCATTTCTCACCGGAATAAAGGATATTGATACGGAAGTCAAGCTGTTTTGGGAAGCCCATGAAAGCAATATGAAAACATGGTTTCCGGATTGGCGCACAAAAGAGGATGTCTTGATCTCTGAGGCTCCCGAATTTCTGCTGGAGCCAATAGCAAAGAAAATGAATTTTGCCCTCATTGGAACAAAAGTAGATAAACTTACGGGAAAAATTACCGGAGAGATTTGCTGTGGCGAGAAAAAGCTGGAGCGCTTTCAGAACGAATTTCCTGGCGAAGAAATCAAAAATGTTTTTACAAGCACGCTTTCCGACATTTCTATTGCCAACGCAGCGGAGATGGCATACATGCTCTGTGGAGAAAAAGCCACCAATTGGTGCGACTATAAGGAAAAGTACCTCACAAAAGAAACAAAGAAGGACATCCAGGCATACGAAAGAGTCTGTGAGTTGGAAACTGCAGATTTCTACAGAAGATTTCTTCCCTACACGGTTGGATCTCCGGAGCCGGTGGCTACATATCAAAAGACGTATACCGATCAGTACAACCGTGTCAATCTGGTCTGCTTTGCAGACAGCCATATTGATCACTTTAATGTGAAAAAAAGTATCGATAATGTAAAAAGAATCGTTCAGTTTGCCAATGAAGCACCAATCGAGTTTGACGCAGTGATCAATGCGGGCGATGTTATAACTCCATTTGGTTTGACAGAAAAGAAAGTTGCTTTTAAACGGGCCAAAACATTTTTTGACATTGCGAAAAAGAGTAAACGGCCATTCATTTTCACAAAGGGAAATCATGATCTGAATGATTGGGGCAATCTCCCGGAAAGAGTTCTGACAGATAAGGACTGGGGAGAATTATTCTTAAATCATGCAGAGGAGAAATTTAAAATCCATAGGCAGATCAAGAAAAACGGTGAGAAGTCCACATGGCACTATTATGATATCAAAGATAAAAGAGTGCGTGTTGTTGCCGTTGATATCATGGATTCAGATAAAACCACTGTAACGGAAAAAGGAACCTGCAAATTCCATGGCGGCAACTCCTGGTATATCTCCAATGAACAGATGAACTGGATTGTCAATGAAGCCTTTCATTTTGATGATAAGCCCCAGAAGGATTGGGGGATTGTGCTTACTCTGCACATGTATCCCAAAGCACCGGCATTTCACGCGAATGCTGCGGATGTGCTTCTGGATATCTGCGCCGCCCTTAATAATCAGGAAAAATACACCCATCACTATCGCCATGAAGAAAACAGCTTCTTTGATATGGATATCGATGCAGACTTTACCCGCTATGCAAACGAGGAAAAGAAGCCGACGGTTATTTGCTGGCTGTTAGGACATGACCATGAACGGAAAAACTTTGTCCGCAAAGGTATCAATATTATATATATCATAAGCAGTCAGGCAGGGATTATTTGTAATGATCCCCGTTTGGCAAGAATCCCCGGTACCTGTACACAGAATTCCTTTGATGTAGTGAATATCGATACCCGGCACAGAAAAATCAGAGTGTTTGCCTACGGCGCAAAGACGACCTGCTACGGAGAAAGCGGCGACCGCTTTCTGCCGGATGGTCTCAGTTACTGATAAAAAACAGAGGGAACAATGTGGTTCCCTCTGTTTCTCTTTGCCATTTTCACATCTTATAAAACCAGTGATGGAGCGGTATAGACCCGGGCGGCGTATTCCTGATCCAGCAGGTACAGGCCCTTGGGGTCCTGGCCGAAGAGCTGATAGCGGCTGATCATCTTATCCGCGTTTTCCTCTTCTTCCATCTGTTCATCGACGAACCAATCAAGGAACTTCATGGTACGGTAGTCTTTGGATTGGTGTGCTTCGTGGTAGATGTTGTTGATCAGCGCGGTCACATAGCGCTCGTGCTCGGCGGCTACCTCCAGCGGCTTTAAGATGGAATCAAAGGTCTGATCCGGTTTGCCGATGGCTTCCAGGGTGACCTTCAAGCCGTTGTTCTGCATGTATTTCATAAACAGCAGGGCGTGGTCGCGCTCTTCCTGGGCCTGCACCATGTAATAATGGGCGTAGCCGTCCAGATCCAGAGAGTCGTAATAGTTGGACATATCCAGATACAGATAGGCGCTGTAAAATTCCTTATTGATCTGATCGTTCAGCAAGGCAGCAATTTTATCGTTCATAGGGAAAACTCCTTTTATTCCAAAATTTGCATAGGCTTGCCGCAGCAGCGAGGGATCGGTTGACCCGGCTCCAAAGGCAAAAGCTTGCGGCAAATGGGGCAGTAAGCCGTAGAAGGCTTTTCTGCTGTTGTGGGATTTGGGGTATTATTTTGATTGTTTTTCATATCCTCATGTAGGCAAGAGGGCGGGATTTTACTCCCGCCCCGCAGCGGTTATCTGTATTGTGTCAAATCGGGCGGATATATGGCAGTGACCACCGGATTGCCGCTTATTTGAAGTAACGCTCCAGCAGACCCTTCAGGCCACGACTGTGGCGATTAGTCCAAAACAGTGATGTCCTTACAGAAAAAACGGATTACTCCGTCCTCAAAGTCATAGATTTCATATCTGGCATCCGATTGCCAGCCATTTGCAGAATTGTCGGTGA
Source organism: Faecousia sp. (assembly GCA_045606145.1). Taxonomy (GTDB): domain Bacteria; phylum Bacillota; class Clostridia; order Oscillospirales; family Oscillospiraceae; genus Faecousia. Next base: position 1,662 of record JAZURG010000244.1, on the reverse strand, counting down.
CAGCAAAGCCGGAAATCTGCATCGGATACGAAAAACTATCAATACAAAGCGAAGAAATGTTATGGAATACGATATGGTGAAGACTACCTTCAATATACGCATCCATTGAGAGATTCAGCTGTTGATCAACAGTTGTGATATGAAGATTGTCAATCAAGATTTGTTTACCATCGATTATTTCTGCTGCAAGCATTGACGAACTTCCTTTCGCTAAGGCAAACAGGGCGGGAGCAAGCCCCCGCCCTACATTTGGATTTCTTACTTAAAATATCTCTCCAGCAGACCCTTCAGGCCACGGCCATGGCGGGCTTCGTCACGGGCCATCTCGTGAACGGTGTCGTGGATGGCAACCAGGCCGTTCTTCTTAGCGCAGGCAGCCAGATCGAACTTGCCCTGAGTTGCGCCGAACTCGCAGTCAACACGCCATGCCAGGTTGTCCTTGGTGGTGGCCTTCATGTTGGGCTCCAGATCCTCGCCCAGCAGCTCAGCAAACTTAGCGGCATGCTCAGCCTCTTCCCATGCTGCCTTCTCCCAGTACAGGCCGACCTCGGGGTAGCCTTCCCGGTGTGCGATGCGAGCCATGCACAGGTACATGCCGACTTCGCTGCATTCGCCCTGGAAGTTAGCCATCAGCTGATCGAAGATGTACTTCTTGTCTTCTTCGCTGATGTCGGGGTTGTTCTTAACGGTCTTAGCGTAAACGCCGTACTCGTGCTCAGCAGCCAGCTTCAGCTCGCCCTTCTGCTCCACAAACTTGGAAGCGGGGACCTTGCAAACGGGGCACTTGAAATCGGCGGCCAGCTCTTCGGCGGTGTGAACGTAACCACTAACACTGCAAACAAACTTCTTCATAATAATTTGCTCCAAATAATTTTAATTTTAATTTTTGTTGGGCAATGGCCCTTTGTTTTTGATTTTATGCTTGGCTTTCCAAACAAGACCGGCACTTGCCGGTGAAGGAGAGCTGACAGCCGGAGACCGTACAGCCTATGGAGCTTTCTGCTTCCGAGCAGAGGGCTTGGGGTGTGCTTAATTTGTGCAGGTCGATGACCGCGTCGCATCCGTCACAGATGAAGTGTACATGCGGTGCGGTGTTGGCATCGAACCGCTCAACGCCGTGGACAGTTGCGATGCAGCTTACCAGACCTTGCTGCTGAAACAGCTTCAGGTTCCGGTACACCGTTCCCATGGACAGATCCGGGATCTCCGCTTTCAAATCGGAGTAGATGGTCTCTGCCGAAGGGTGTTCATTGGTGTGCTGCAGGTAGGACAGGATGGCGTTGCGCTTTTTGAAGTTTTTAGAGGGGGCCTCCATGTGTCACCTCCTAGACGAGAATGATTCTTATTTACGAGTAAAATATAACACAGGAATGTTCATTTGTCAATAGGTAAATAAGAATTATTCTTATTTATTTTTATATTTTTTTGGTGCGGCTGTTTGCCGCACCCAAGGGCGGCCACACATAGGGATTTATACGCTCCAAATCGGATATTCTCCCGTAATACTGCGTTAAAAAGCCATGGCAGGCGTCAGCCTTGCCATGGCTTTTTATCTTGTCTTGCCGAAAAACCTCTCGTTTTGGAGTGCTGCGCAGTTTTGAATAGAAGATTTTTGCTCACAGGAACATTCAGAGGACGCAGAAATACTGGATGTATTTCAAG
>JAZURG010000243.1:0-17025 GCA_045606145.1 Faecousia sp. | reverse complement strand
AATTTTTCCCCAGCGAGGTCCGTGGTGGTCACTTGCCCCGTAAGTAGAAATCTTGTATCCACAATCGAGATACAAAGAATATGCTCTGTCGTTGATCAGGTTGCAATCACCTGTTTCATTCAGCGTCTCGATTCCGTGAATGAGTTCCAATGATTTTTCGTTGGTATGATATTCAGGATCAAAGGAATTGCACAATGCCTGTACACCTCTATAATCCTGTATCTGCGGATGTGCTATAATTCCTAAACTACATTTATTTGTGCCAAGAAGCTCAAAATATTCATCCCACGAATCTGTAATAGCATAGCCTTCTTTATTGATAACTACCATTTCACCTGCATTAGAACGAACATCGTCAATACTTGATGTGTAATAGTCATCCAGCCTTGATTCACTTCCTGCAAATGCAATAAAGCCTTCATTTGTGTACATATCAGCTGCCTCGAAGGTGTTGAAAAATTCATCATCATCCTCAAGTTCTGTATGATCGGTTACGGTAAAGAATTTAAAATAATCCTCCTCCGAGACTTTCTTAAAAACATCATAAGGGGTTCCAAGTCCGTCAGAATACGAGGTGTGTGCATGAGTATCGCCAACATATATTTTGAATTTACCGTCAGGGTCGGCCTTTATCATTTCTCTTACATGCACAGTGCAAAAAGCCTCTTCCCTACCTGCTTTTACGGATATTTGAGTATTGCCGACACCTTCCAGTATTACTAGATATTTGCCTTCTCCAAGCTTTTTAATACGGGCAATTTTATCATTGTCTGACAGGCAGGAAATCTCACCGCAGTTGCTTTCAGCTCTTAAAGATACGATATCACCACAAAAGGTATTGATTTCGCTTTTTGAAAGTTTTAACAATTTGTATCACCTCAAACATTATTTTTACCGGCAAACGCATGTCCCAATCGGCCGAATAGCAAAGATCATACATCCAGAACGACGCCCGGTAATCGATGTGTGTTAAAGAAGAAATACACTCTGCGGCGGAACAGGCAGCCATCAAACACACGGTGAATATGCTGCTCGTTTTGATTTACGTAATCAACGAGTTTCACAGCTAAATGCCTTGTCTTTTCGATATCTGCTTCGCCGTAGGACGAGATCCACACATCCATATAAAGCTTGGCATAGTCAGGATAAAAAGCCAGATATCTCCAGGACTGCTGTACTGCCTCCGGGAGCATTGTGTCCTTTACATTATGCGCAATCAGTTCCCGCAATTCTTCGATCGGCCCATAGGATTCTTTGATCAGCGAGATCGTCTTTTCGCCCTTCGTTTTCTCCCAATTCAAGGCATCCAACGATGTCATCATGCGGGTGATCTCCGGTTTTCCGATCCTTTCAAGCAGCTGACCAACCTTGCTGCCATCCTTGCCAAAAGCGGCCTCAAGATAACTGTCTCTGATATCTTCAAACTTCTTATCCCGATTCCACAAGGTTTCTGCCATAGTGACCATTGGCAGACCTGTCGGGAAGAACACACGCTGGCCTTGGCAGCTGCTGATACCGTTGATTCCGGCAGCCTTGAGATTCCTCATGTCTTTTGCGATCGTTTCCGCGCAGAACATATATCCGAGATCCAGAGAATGGAGCCAAATCATTAGGTAATCATAGACCTTTACATCGCCTGCAAATGTATTCTGCCATTTTTTAAGCAATGCAATATTGTTCTTCATCGGCTTGAAAACTGTTCTAAAGATAGTTGCATCACTTTCTTCGGTAAATACGGGTAAATCAACATTGTATTCGTCATCTACCACATCGGGATAGACTTCAGAGAGATCTCTGAAAATCGGAGCCAGCATCATGACGACCCTGTCCTTATTGTTGATCTTCTCGGAAACCGGGATGTTATGCGTAAGCAGGAATACGATTTTTGTATCCATGTTGAGCGCAGTCAATTTGGCATCCAGCAGATTAATCAATTGGACATACAGGTCAACAAAATTGCTCTTTTTGCATTCATCACACTGGCAGTAATTTCCCTCATCGTCCGCAAGCCAGAACACAAGGTTTGTTAACGTTGGGTGTTCCTGCGCGTATTTGACCATGTAATCGGTCATAATTTCCTGAACCTCAGGGTTTGAATAACAAAGATTGGTGTTGATGGGCACGCCGCCGTACCAGTCACGCTCTCCGTTACACATTGCCAAATACTTTCTGACCTCGTCAGAAGGTGAGGGTTCTTTTTTCCAATAGGAGCCGTCCACGCCAAGACACTCACAACTCCAGGAATGACCCACGGAAGAATACAGGATTCCCCGCTGTGCGATCTCATCTTCAAGCTTGGCTACAATTACAGCCAGCTCCTCGTCGCTTTTGGATTCATCTGGCATGTACGTATTTGCTTCGTGACTGTACCATACTCTAAAGAAGCCGTAGGGTTTGACGAACTGCATAAAGTAGCCGTTCATCGCGACCTTAGGGATCCAGTCGATCATATCCGACACATGCTCATAGGAAACAGCGCCTTCGATGCAAACCTCACGGTGACGGTAGGATGCCGCTTCCGTTACGGAAACCGGTATCCGGGCAGGATCACATTGGGGGATCACCTCATTGTCCTTGCCGGGCCGAATAAACTTGCATCCCAGTTCTTTCAAATACCGGTAGACAGCAATCAGCACACTGCGGGGATTTGTGCCTGTGATAATACCTGCAGCATTCTTCACATCAATATGAATTGCGTCATCCTGCTTTCTGTCTTCCACCTCCGGCAGAAGGCTGTCGAAACATGGATCGCATCCAACGATGATACACGCATCCTCGCCGTGGGGTTCTCCATCCACCATCTGAATTTCGATGGAAGCATCCATTTTTCCCAGGTATTGCGCCAGTTCATTCACCGCGAATACCGTAGTCCTGTCATTTCCGATTCTGTTGATTCTATAGATCATCTTAACCCACCTTTCATAAACGCGTATTATAATGCCTACAATTAGTTTGACCAGATAATTATCTCTATACCAAATCATCTCCCAAAATTATACAGCAAACATAATTCTATTTCAATAACAATTTGTAATTAATTTGACGAAAAGCAACATTCCGGGATTCACGGTTAGCCGAATACATTGCAACTAAAATAACAGCTGATGATACATCACCACTAGCAGAAAAAGATGTTTTCATCAGAAATTATTCCGGTAGAGGGGGGCCAGGGCTGCCTGAACCACCTTGTATTTAGCAAAAATCCTATCGTAGATTGCACGGTTGGCAGGATTCGGAACAGTAACCGACGCTACCTTTACACAATGCTCGGCAGCAGCCGCATAACTTTCAAACCAACCGATGCCGACCGCTGCCAGCATAGCTGAGCCGAAGGAGGAGTCGTCCACCTTCACCTTTTCCAGTTCCATGCCCAACACATCTGCTACAATCTGCCGCCATAGCTGCCCTTTGGCACCACCGCCTATGACCCGGACTCTGCCGGGTTTCACGCCAAGGGCGTACAGGGTATCCATACAATCCCGCAGACTGAAAGCAACGCCTTCCATTGTGGCGCGGGTAAAATGGGCGGTGGTATGCATGGCGCTGATGCCGATGTAACTTCCCCGGAGCTGGGGGTCGTTATAAGGCGTCAGTTCGCCGTTAAGATAAGGATGGAATAGCAGACCGTCGCAACCGGGGCAGATTGTCTCTGCATCGGCGTTCATTTCCTCATAGGGTGCTTTGCCCAAAGTATCTCTGTACCAACGGTAGCTGTTGGCACAGCTGGCGGTGCCGGTGCCGGGATACCAAAGACCGGGAACCACATGACGGTAGTTAAAAACAAATTCTGAATCCAGCTTTTCCGGGAAAATAACACAGATCCTGCCGGCAGTAGCCAGCTTTACTGTGGTATGACCGGGTGCAACACTGCCTGCCGCCAGCACCTCCAGCACTGTGTCTGTGGTGCCGGTAAACACAGGCGTTCCTGGAGCAAGTCCGAACTCAGCAGCTGCCGCTTCCGTAACGGCACCGGCAGCATCTTTCGGGTCCTGCAATGAAGGCAGCCAGGCCATATTGATCTCGGATAGCTTACATAACTCTTCCGACCAACATTGCCTCTCCACATCAAAAAACATAGAACCTGCAGCATCAATGGTATCCGTTGCCATGATACCGGTGAGCCGATAGCGCAGGTAGTCCTTAGCAAACAGAATGTGCTGAATCCGGGACCAGTGCTGCGGCTCCTTTTGTCTCAGCCACATCAGCTGGGGCAGTGTCCACACGGTGGTGGGACTGTTCAGACATTGGCTGCGTATCTGGGGTGTATAGTGGGCCTGCAGGTATGATACCTGCTCCTTACTACGCTGATCGGTCCACAAGATCGCAGGACGGATCACACGGCAAGCTTCATCCAGCAGCACCGCAGTATGGGTAGCGGCATCCGGTGCAATGGCCTTGATCCGCTCTGCCGGGATGCCGGTGCTTTGTAGCAGCTCCTGCAGGGCTGTCCGAAAAGCCTTGCACCAATCCTCCGGGTCCTGCTCACACCAACCGGGGCATGCATAAGCAGTGGGATACTCACACCCGGCACTTCCGGCGATCTCGCCGGACCGGGAAAGCAGGGTCAGCTTCACAGAACCGCTGCCGATATCCACGCCTAACACATATTCTGTTACAGCTTCCGAATGTTTCATAGCAATTCCTCCCACAGTGCATCAAATATTACTTCCCAATCTCCCAGAATACCGTAATCAGCATAGTCAAAAATGGGGGCTTTGGGATCGGAATTGATGGCGATCACCTTTTCCGCACCGGACATACCGGCAAGGTGCTGTACGGCACCGCTGATACCCACGGCGATATACACCTTGGGACAGACAGTTACGCCGGTGATTCCCACTTGATAGCTGTAGGGAGCAAAGCCTGCATCTACCGCTGCCCGGGAAGCAGCTACGGTAGCGCCCAGTTTTTTCGCCATGGCTTCAAGCTTCTGGAATCCTTCCCGGGAGCCGATCCCCAGTCCGCCGGCAATAACGATTTTTGCCTGATGCAGCGGCATCCCCCCATCCTGCGAAGTTTCCTCCAGCAGCTCCACCCGGCAGCCTGCGGCGTTGAATTCCTCACAGAACATATGGAGTGCCACAGGGTTTTCCACCACCGGGAACGTCCCGGGGCGCACTGTTGCCATTTGCACCTTGCTTGTGGTGCGGATGTCCGCCATCAACGCGTTTCCAAAGGCAGGACGGGTCTGCAGGAGAGCGCCTGCTTCCATAGCAAGTCCGGTGCAGTCCGCCGTCAATCCGGCACCCATATACCAGGCAAGGATCGGCATGATCCCACGAAGGCGCACCGTGGCAGGTGCAAGGACTACGGTGCTTTCCCATGCGGTCAGTCTTTCCTTCAGCCAAAGTGCCACCGCCCGGTCATCGGCACAGTCGATAGCGCAGGTATGCACAGCCTGCACACCCAACTGTGCTGCTTTTTTTGCATCTTGCGCAGGTACCAGCACACGCACCGGTACAGAAAAACTCACCGCCTTGCTCACAAGTCCTGCATCCAACCCAAAGGGACAAAGTACTGCGATCATCCGTCCACCTCCCTGCAAAGGCGCAGGAGGGCCTGCACGCCCAGCGCCGGATCAATCTGCTTTTCGCCGTTGCGCAGGCCGGGAAACTGATTGTCAATTCCTACCACCCGAGTCAGTGACCCGTTCAGGCCGCATTGTTCCAGTGAGATCCCCAGATCCTGTGCCGTCAGTATTTCCACCTGCTTTTGCCGTGCTCTGCGCATAGCAAGGATCCCGGACAGCCGCAGCGTGTAGCTGTAGGTTCGCAGGGACACCACCGCAGGCAGCTGCATCCGCAAGGCAGCGCGCCCCTGCTCCAAACTGCGTTCCAGCAGCAAATGATCTTCTGCTGCACGCAGATTTTCCGCATTTGTGACGCAGGGCAGATCCAGCGCACCTGCCAGCATCCCCGGCACCTGTCCGGTTTCGCCATCCAGAGCCTGGGTACCGCACAGGATCAGGTCAAAGGCTCCAAGGACCTTGGCTGCTTGAGCCAGGACCTTTCCCGTGGCATAGGTGTCTGCGCCTGCCATGGCCGGGTCTGTCAGTAACACCGCCCTGTCCGCTCCCCGTGCCAAATGATCCCGGAGCAACTCCTCCAGCTTGGCAGGTCCCATGGTAAGCACAGTTACGCTTCCGTCTGCCCCTTTCAGCTGCAGTGCAGCTTCCAGAGCAGACTCATCGGCAAGATTCCATTGCAGCTTCACGCCGTCCCGGCGCAGGCAAAGCTGCTTCCCCAGCTGCACCTGGGCAGTTACCGGCACAGCCTTTACACAGACAAGGATGTTCATCACTTTATTCTGCCAGGGCAGTGTAGATATCCACCAACCGGCAATCGGCAGGGATCGCCTGGGCAAGGCACAGCCAAGACTGGGGATTGGCTGTGACCATCACCCTTGCCTCGGTACGCAGCAGATCGTCCCAGCGGCCGACCGCCACACGAGTGACGATATTTTCCATATATGCCAGTGCCACGGCACTGCCACAGGACTTGGCAAGACGCTCTTTGTTGAACATCTCCGTCACAGCAAAACCAGCTGCCTTTGCCATCGCCCGGATAGGTGTAAATTCATAGAAGGTTCTGGCCAGTCGGTCATCGTCATGGCAGGCTGCCAAAACACCGTTTTCTCCCTTGGCAGTCAGTTTGCCTTCCTCGATGAGCTTTGCCACATACGCGGTAGCAGTCACCACCTCGGCCTTGATCTCGCAGCCGAACTTGGCATATTCCTGCTTCATGATCTGGGCATCGTAGCTGTCCAGCACCACCACGGTCTTCAGGCCGGTGGCATTGATCGCCTCGGCGCAGAGCTTTGCCTGCTGTGCGACCTCATCCACATAACCCATCAGGTCTGCCAGCATGGCACCGGAAGCAGGCTCCTTGTCGAGAACTTTTGCGCTGATACCTGCCTTGTGCAAGACTTGCAGCAGGCTCTTTGCCATCTGGGGCACCTTGCAGGTAGCCACCTCGCCCACATAGACCAGCACATCCGCACCATCCTGGGCAAAGGAGGGCTTGTCTACACCATAGATATTGCCGGTATTTTCCACATTTTCAATGAGCGCCATGACAGACTCCGGTGCCAAATCATTAACAACTGCCTCGGTGCGGGCTTCCCGAATGTATATAGGAGGTTGGTAACCAGTAGCACAATCGTTGACACAGGCATCACACAGCAGGCACTCGTACATGGTCTGCGCCATATCCTTATCAAAGGTTTCCGCTCCTTTGTTTACCATGCTCAGCACAAGGCCCTTTGCTCGGGGAGTATTGATCTCCTTTCCGGTTTGCAGCTGAATGGGGCACAAATGACGGCACATAAAACAGAAGCGGCATTTTTCCGCATGATGTAAAGCATTTTGAGAAATCATAGTCATATCCTCCTTACAGACCCAACTTGTAGGGATTCATAATACCATTGGGGTCAAGGCTCTTCTTCAGACCCTCCATGACCTGGAAGGCAGGGCCGTACTGCTCCTTCATGAGCCGGGACAGCTTCAGACCGATCCCGTGGTGGTCATTGATCACACCGCCGTGCTCCATAGCGGCACGGACACCGGTATTCCAGATCTGGTTATGCAAACGCAGGGCCTCTTCCTTGTCCTCGGGGGGATTGTCCATAATAAATCTGTCGTAGAGCATGGTGCCCCAGCCGTACCAGTGGGAGCAGTGTGCGATGAAACGCACATCGGGATAGGTAGACTCAATGGCGTTTTTCATTGCCCAGTAGATCTCCTCCATGTGGGTGAAGTCAGCTACGGTATCCATGGTGCCAAACATCTGGGGGATGTCCATGATGTGGTCGGGGTAGAAGAAGGTGATACGGTTTTCGTACCACTTTTCGCCGTACTCGCTGCCCATGTCCTCAGCACCGTAGTTGGCGCAGATCTCCTTGATAATTTCCATCTGAATATCCACAAGGCGCTCATCGGGACCGTCCACAGACAGGTTCAGGAAGGAGCCCTTCTTTTCGAATCCGATGATCTTCTTGATGATGGAAACGGTCTCCGCCTCGTCAAACAGGCGCATGATAGAGGGCTGGCACTTCTGCATAATGTCCCGGCCGGCGCGCAGACCGTCGCCCATGGACTTAAACAGGAAGGCATGATGCTTCATGTACTTGGGTTGCTCAAACAAGCGGAAGGTTGCCTTGGTGATGATACCCAAAGTGCCCTCAGAGCCAATGAATATCTGGTTCAGGTCAGGACCGGCAGCGTGCTTGGGCACCGGCAGAGTGTTGATGATGTCACCGTTGGGCAGAACCACCTCCATGCTCATGCACTGGTCGTCGATCTTACCATACTTGGAGGAGAAGATGCCGATGCCTCTGTGGCCCAGAGCACCTCCGATGGTACCACAAGTCAGGCAGCTGGGAATGTGCATACAGGAATAGCCCTTCTCGTTTGCATACCACTCCAGCTGCTGGAAGATCATACCCGCTTCGGCAGTAATGGAGTGCGCATTTTCGTCGAGGGAGATCAGTTTATTCATCCGCTTCATATCCAGCAGGATGCCTCCAGCCATGGGCAGGGCACCACCCTGGCTGCCGGAGCCACCACCCCAGGTATGTACAGGAATCTTGTAGTAGTTTGCAATCTTCAGCACCTTGGAAACTTCCTCAGTGCATCCGGGGCGCACGATAACATCGGGCTTAGGACCCTCGGCACCCCGGTCCTGCCACATACGGCTGAGCCAGAAATAGTCCACGGTGTAGGAGGCGCGCTCCACCTCAGTAGTGGACACATTCTCTACTCCCACTGCATCCTCCAGTTCAGAGAGGATCATGTTGAACATAAACGATTTGGTTTGCATCGCAGTTTTTTCCTTTCTCGTTACTCAATACTTAATCGCATAATTGCATCCGGTGATCCCGGGCACGACACCTCTGTCGATCAGCGCCTGATTCTTCTCATGGGCAATGACCCATTTGTTTTTCCGAAACAGTGTTTTATCCCTGGGTTGGATCTGCAGGTCTGTATTGGTGTGCCTGGGCAACGCCACCACGCAGCCGAAGCCTTCCGCACTCACCTCACAGGGACAAAAATGCAGGGTAGTGGCATAAACCTCCACCACTGTCCCCTTGGGTACATAAAAAGCCCGGAATTGATCCGCATCGATCTTGCCGTCTTTGATATCCCACACATGACCCAAAAACAGCACCAGAGGGGTCACTGCCACATTGATCTCGCTACAGCTGTGCCACTCCGCGGCATTCAAATAATTGCTGTGGCCCCAGCAATAACCAATCTGGGTCGGAAGGGTTCCAAAGAGTCGGTCTTGGATTTCCGCACTGACAGCCAGTGATTCCAGCTCCGACAGTGAAGCAGCGTAGGAAGATCCGTTGGGCGGATTTGGAATATTCCCTGCCACGGTCATGAGCTCCTCCACATCCATATCTGTAACCACTCTTCCATAGGTTTCAAAGGCGGCGCTTGCCACATGGTGCAGCGCTACCTCCAGATTCTTTTGTTTCAGCAGTTCTAGCATTATACGCTCTCCTACTTCAGAATTTCAATCGTGTGCTCCCTGGACAGGCTTTCTGACGCAGGCAGCTGCAAAATACCTTCTTTTGTCTTGAAGTTTTGGTCGGTGTCCGTCCGATCGGCAATTCCGCACCAGGGCTCCAGGCAGATATACGGTGCCCCGGGCTTTGTCCAGAGCTGAAAATAATCGAAGCCGTCAAAGCAAACGCGCACAGCCCTACCGGTCTTCCTGTTTTTCAGAACAGCGCTTTTTGCCTTCATGTCCATAAACACTAGGGCATCCACCGCAAAGTAGTCGTATTTCAGTGCCAGGGTGTCGCTGTTTTCCAGGACCCGAATTTTTTCATAGCCTAAATAATTGCCTTCCAGCACTGTGCTATCCAGTGTTTCTGGCACAGGCAGGATTACATCGTATTCTTCGATCCCCTCGGGGCAAAAGTAACCCTCATGGGCACCAATAGAGAAATACATGGTATCAGCGGAAAGGTTTTTCACATCATAGCGAACCCGCAGGGTCTTTTCTTCCAGCGTATAGGTCACACGCAGCTCATAGTCAAAGGGGTAGCATCTTCTACTCTCCTCATCCGAACACAGCAAAAAAGTCACGCTGCTTTCCTCCAGGCATTCCACCTGGAAAATGCAAAAGCGGGCATAGCCGTGCTTCTGCAAGGAATACCGTTTCCCATCCAACTCGTATTCATCGTCCACCAGACCGCTGCATATGGGAAACATCAGCGGTGCCGAGCTCTGCCATACGGAAGGGTCCCCGGGCCATATGTATTCAGTATCGTTAAAAACAAGGCTTTTCAGCTCCGCACCTCGTTCCTGAAATTTTGCTGTGAGGATCCCATTCTTAATCGTTACCATATGCCTTACCGCTTTTCGATCCAGGCATGCTCCGGGTCGGAGCTGCGGTTAAAGCCCTGATAATCGCCTGCCATGAGCCACAGGAAGTAGGTTTGATAACCGGGGGTAGATACGGTGGTATGGTAGCCGTAAGGGAACTCTACCAGCTCATCATTTTTTACCCGGTAGGCCTCGTCCAGAGTGCCGTCGGCAGTGTACAGACACTGCACCGCAAAACCCTGCTTAGGATCAAAGAGGAAATAGTATATCTCCTCGGCGATGCACTCCTTCGGCATATTGTCCTCATCGTGCTTATGGGGAGGGAAGCCTGCCCAGTTTCCCTCAGTGCAGTAAGCCTCACCGATGGTCAGGATCTTAGCATTGGAATTGCCGTCAATAATAAAGCTGGTTTCTCTCTGATAAGGCTGCTCGCCCAGCAGCTTCAGCACCACATGGTCCTCCCGAAGCACCTGGGGTTCGGTCTTTTCGCTGACCGGGGTGGCACACACGGCGATCTTCACCGCATCCAGCGCCGTGATAGTCAGTGTCTGCTCTCTGGGCATATAGAAGCTTTCGGCCTTGCGATTTTCAAACACGGTGCTGCGATTGCCGATATTCTCCCAAATGGTATTGTTTACCTCCACATTGCAATGACCCTCCAGCATGATGAAGGCCGTTTCCTTGTCCTCGGTATAAAAAGGAAGGGATTCCCCGGCAGCCAGCGCAATGATACCGAACTCCAGCTTTTTCAGGCTGCATTGTCCGATCTTGCACAAGGGCGTATAGCCCTTAGCAGGGATGTAAGTCTTTTTATAATTCATAGCCATTCTCCTTCAAAAAGCATTTGGTACGCTCCAACTCCGGCGCACTTTCCCGTGCGCCCATACCGGTACACTTCAGTGCCGAAACGGCGCTGGAAAATACGGCGCATTTTGCATAGTCCATGCCCATGATCACCGCTGCGGCAAAGGCACCGTGGAACACATCCCCGGAGCCGTTGGTATCCACTGCCGTGACCGGAAAGGCCGGATATGCTGCAAGGGTCCTGCCATCATAGATAATACCGCCCTTTTTTCCCTGGGTGATCACCACCACCTCCGGGTGATAGGCTTCCATCAGTTTTTTGGCAGCTTCCCGGGCATCGGCACAGCCGGTATGCCCCAGGGCGAATTCCTCGGAAGGGATCATAATGTCCGTCAGCGCCAACAGCTTTTCCACGCCTTCATACAGGCCGCCGCAATCATAGAGCACCTTGGTGCCGCAGCTTTTGGCAAGTGCTGCCGCCTCCACTGCCGCCTCCAGCTCATTGCCGTCCACCATAAGGACTTGTGCATCCTTCACCGCCTGCTTTTGGGCTGCATCCAACTGCAGCGGCGGAAGATCGCCCTTGTCAAAGACGCAAGTCCGGGTGGCAGTGTCGGAACACAGCCAAAGGGAAGATGCAAAGCTGCGGCAGCCGGGCTGCACCCGAAGCAGCTCCGTGGCAACGCCGTATCTTTCAAAATCCTCTTTCAGGAATCTGCCGCCGTGATCGTCGGCAAGGACTCCCAGATACGCCGTTTCTGCCCCCAGCTTTGCCGCCGCCACAAGACCCGTTCCCACAGGACCGCCGCCGGAAGTCTTGCTGGCAGTTGCCCGGAGCTTGGTATCCTCGGCAGGATAGGTGGGGATTCGGTACAGGGTGTCAAAGACATTGGCGCCGATTCCAACGATTTTTGCCATGGCTTATGCCTTTCCTTCTGCGCCGGTCAGACGGATCTTGTTCACCGCCAGTGCCTTGACGCTTGCGATGGCTGTCTTCATAAACACATCCACAGCCAGGCTTCTGTTGGGGTCGTCCAGGGCAGCCTTGGTGCCTTCTGCAAAGGCACAGCACACATCGGTACCGATATTCATTTTCCGTACACCGGCGGCAATTGCTGCCTTGACCTGCTCATCGGGAATGCCGGTGCCACCGTGCAGGACCAGCGGAACACCGCAGGCCTGCCGGATCGCCTTGATGCGCTCAATATCCAGCTTGGGGGTTTTCTTGTAATGCCCGTGAGCATTTCCCACCAGCACCGCCAGACAGCAAACGTCGGTCTGCTCCACAAAGGCCTTGGCCTCGGCAGGATCGGTAAACTCGCCCATGGAATCATCAGCGGCAGAGCCCACATGACCGATCTCGCCCTCTACTCCCACCCCAAGGGTTGCGCACATTTCCACGGTACTGCGGGTCAGTGCCACATTTTCTTCAAAGGACAAGGTGGAGCCATCCTGCATAATGCCGGTATAGCCCCAGCGCAGTGCCCGGTAGACCTCCTGCTTACCGGCGGCATGGTCCAGATGCAGGCACACAGGCACGCCGGCCTTTTGGGCTGCCGCCAGCACCGCCGGGCTGACATAGTAGCCCACTTGCTCATTGATGAGCCGGGGATATAACTGCAGGATCACAGGTGCCTTGGTTTCTTCGGCGGCATCGATGACCCCCATGACCGTTTCCACATTGTACACATTAAACGCAGGAACACAGTAATTTCCCTGCTCCGCCATGGCGATGATTTCTTGCAATGTAACCAGCATATGTATTGCTCCTTTGATTTGCTTTTCTTTTTTAGAGGGTATCCACCTTGATTTGGGGATAATATTTACAGAACTCGGTAATTTCCTTTCGGACGTCGCCGAATATCTCCACGAAGTGATGGATGTAGGGTCCTTCGATCAGTCGATCCTCCACAGCCTGCAGGTCCTCAAATTTGCTCCACAAATAGGTGCCACTGGTCTTGGGACCGGTGGTAGTGGTGCAAAGCAGCGGCAGGATCATATAATTTCCGGATTCTTGATCCAGTCTTGCCAGGGTATAGGTGCCGTCCTTGGCACGGAACCACTGGCGCTGATTGACAAGCCTGGGCTGACTGTCCGGACCGTTCTCAGCTTTCTGGGAAAGGGGGAAGGGACCGCAGTGCCACAGCAACTCTGCGTTTTTGTCTTCCGGATGCCGCACAGTGAACTCTCCCATAAGCGGTGTGCCTTCTCCCAATGTGGCGCACTTGAGCAGCACAGCGGTGATCGCACACAGAATATCGCTTTCGCAGCTGACAATATAGCCCATGTCGCACAACATACCGTTGACGGCACAGGGTGCCAGTCCGTCGAACATGGCAGGTGTGGCAGTCCAGCATTCGGCAGACAGTACATCAAGATCATATTCTTCAAAAAGATGCACATAGACCGCAGCCAGCGTGGCCATTTTCTGAATATAGCCTTTCGTTTGGGCATCTGCATCATAATTTTTTGTAAAATACGACACATAGCCTGCGATCTCTTCGGCGTAGTCCTGTGGAGCTGTCTGCATTTTTTGACCTATTGCGGCAAGGTTGATGGGAATGATCTTAATGCCGAATTTCTCCAGCAGCTCCCCTTCGTTGCAGATCACGCTGTAGAAGGGGGTGGGACGGCAGCCAACCTGACCGATCCGCATTCCCTTGAAGTTCTTGACCATACAGGCGACCCGGACAAAGCGTTCAAAGCCCTCCTTGAACTCCGCGCTGTCTACCCGGCAGGTGGGTAAGTGGGAAAAAGGAATATGCAGGCGCTGCAGTTGCCGGCTCAAGCCGAACACGCCACACTGGGAGTCGGTGGTCCGGGTCCCGTCGGGCATGAATTCCTCATCCAAAGGAGCCCAGATCAGTACCGGTTTGCCCAGTTTCTTTGCAAGATCGGCAGCAATCTCCTCATTTCCGAAATTACAGTTGATAAGAAAGACAGCATCCACATGATTTGCCTGAAAATGCGCTGCAAACTCCTCCATAGATGCATTGTCGAACATCAGGTTATTGCAGCCAAGACCCTTGGTATCCACAAAACGCACCTTTTCACCGGAGAAATTCTCTTTCAGATAGCCGACGATTTTCTCTTCTCTTGCTTCAGCGGCATCCCAGGCAAAAGGCATACCGCTGGGGCGCTGGGACACATTGCGCCGCATAGGAGCAAGACCAATGGTAACTACATAATCCAGCATACCGGCACCCCTTTACAAAACGATGGCAGATACCGTATCCGGCACCAGCTCTGAATACAACCAGGTGTCATTAACACAGAAACGAACCTGCTTTTTCTCCTTGCCCCCAGTGGTACAGGGGGTCTGCCCGACGGTCACAGTAATACTGCCGGGGATCGTGCCTGCCGGGAATACCTCCCGCACATTCTTGTTGGTAGTTTTGTCAGCAAAAAATTGGATTGGCATAACAGAAAACCTCCTTTGTCTGATAAGTCCTTTATAACACAGCCGAAGGTTCTATCCAAGTGAGAAAAAAAGATTGTTATTGTATAAATCGCTAATCTGTGCTATTATAAATTATACTATTTGCGGTATTTTGTGGGAGGTTTCTATGGAAGGGTTTGATTATTCGTTAATATTTCTGCCTCACTGTAACTACCGGATCACTAAGCAGATCCGGCAACACTGGCGCGCAGAGCGGTTCAGTTATGCCAATCAGCCCCGTCCGGATCACGGTTTTTTGCTGCTGAGGCAAGGAAATATTCTGTTTGCTGCCGAAACCGGACAGCTGATCGCAGAGCCGGGAGACATCCTCTTTCTGCCTAAGGGAAGTCACTACGACGCCTGCATCCTCCCGCAGTATGGTGCAACAGAGGATTATCTGATCAATTTTGATGCCGACCTCCCATTGCCGCAGGAACATCCTCTGTCACCTGTAAAGCTGCTGCACACCCAAAGCGAGTCCCTGATCGACCAGTTCCGACAGATGATCCAGTGGTCACTGCAAGGAGAGATCAATGAGCTTCGCAGACAGGGACAGTTCTGCTTTCTTCTGGACAGTCTCCTTTCCGATATCAAGTGCTGCTCCAAGGAAAAAACGCGCATTTTGGAGCAGGCGCAGAAGCTGCTGACCGATCGGGAGGATCTATCCGTCCGGCAAATCGCAGCTCTGTGCGGAATCAGCGAAAGCGGACTGAGAAACGGTTTTACAAAGGCGTATGGTGTATCTCCGCAGCAATACCGCATAAACGTAAAAATCAGCAAAGCAAAGTTTCTGCTGGAATCAACAGATCTTTCCATATACGACATCGCCGAACGGCTGAAATTTTACGATGAGGCATATTTTTGTAAGATGTTCCGTAAATATGTTGGCTGCTCTCCCAGAAAATACGTCACAAGTAAGACAATATAGCCGCCGGAAAGTCACCATCCAAAGCCGACTGTGGCTTTTTAGGCAACCTCCAGATAAAAGATAAAATTTAAGAAACTGTCTTTTATGGGGGGTAGCATATCCCTGAACAAAAGTGCGTGCATTATTTATCATACTCAATTCTCATCCTTGGAGAGTTTTGCTCCGAAGATTTTATTTGCTCTGTTTGCCAGCACGTTTGCGTTGACATTTGACATATTTATGCTTTGTGGTATAAAATAAACAAGAACCACATTAAAAATGTTAGGAAGCGGTAAAATAACCGATGCAGAACACCTGGAAATTTGAGCATATTTCCCCTAAAATGGTGACCAACTTTTGACCAACAAAGCTTAAGTAAAACAAAATAACTGGTATAATAGCACTACATTTAGAACACTAATATACTAGCAAGCACTATATATCCACAAATCCGCAAAACTCTCATCGAGTGGGAGTAAGTAAAATCCGGAAATATCCCGTTTTTCCCAGTTCAAGACCCGGAAAAATCGAGAATTTTAGAGATTTTCTCCCGATTTGATAGCAGATTGATAGCACTTGATAACAGACCTCCCCTTATTTTTACTGCCCGCAGAGCGGGTGGCTGGGAGGTAACACATCAAGCTGTATCCAAATCCCATAAATGAGCAAATGGCTCAACTGACTTTCTGTAAGGTCAGTTGAGCCATTTTTTATTTCATATAATATTCTCTCATTCAAGCCGTTGACGGAAATATGCGTACACTCCCCTGCTCAACTAATGTTTTAACACATCTGCAAGATTTTAACAGGAATATTTTTTATACATTAATATCTACGCCACATGCTTTTAATACAGTTTTATAGAGTATAAATTCATAATCCGGTGTATTCGGATTGGATATCTCTTGTCTAACCATTTTACCAAATGTTGCCATCATTGTATGAAAGCGGTGGAATTGAGCACTCTGACTGGCAGTTCCAAATTCAAGCCATCCCGGTTTTGTATATTCCATTCTATCCGTGTAAAGCACTGTACTGCCCTCAGGTCTAATATACATTTCAAGCGGCTTTAATTCGACCGTCTTTTTAGATCCAGCTACAACTAATTGTCTCCGCGCAAAACCACCGCGCTCAACTGCAGAAACTTTAGCAAAAGATACGCCATTCTTATACTCAAACACAGCCATACCAAAGTCATCGCCATCTGCGCCAAGGCCAGTGCACTTATTAAATGGTATGATTTTCTCCGGCTGACCCTGTATTTGTAGAATCAAATCTACCAGATGACAGCCAAGGAAAAACATCATTCCGCCATTGAACGTCTTTAACCAGTTTCTTACTTCTACAGGGTGATGGCAATTCATCTGCGCTTCCACACTGACAATTTCACCAAGGTCCCCATTTTTGACCTGCTCCAGCAAATCAATTACAAAGGGGTTGTAACGGTACATATATCCGATATGAAAAACTAAATTGTTCTTCTTTACAATAGAAATTAACTTTTCAAATTCATTTAAGTCAATTCCACCCGGTTTTTCCATA
>JAZURG010000242.1:0-2110 GCA_045606145.1 Faecousia sp. | reverse complement strand
CAATTAAATGAATTTAAAGCATGCCTGACCATGCTGGGCAACTGGTCAAAATTCATTTTGAATGCCTTCGATTGTCCGTATTCCAACGGATTCACAGAAGGAACCAACAATGCAATCAAAGTGATCAAACGTAATGCCTTTGGATACCGTAACTTTGACAATTTCAGGAACCGAATCTTTCTTGCCCTGACATAAAAAGTGGACACAGGAACATCGTTCCTGTGCCCACAAAATATTTTACCCCAACTCTTGACAAAGAGCCTTATATTTTGCAAAATATGCTCTTCACTAAGCTTTTAGAAAACCTTATTGAGGCACGAAAATGGCTTTAACGAACCATCATGATACCGCCATCCACCGAAATGGTTTGGCCAGTCATGAACCGGGAACCGTCGCTGGCCATAAACGCCATGACGGGAACGAAATCTCGTTCCATATCACCCATTTTGCCGCCAATACAAAGGTTAGCCATGTCAGCATCGTGTGCCGCCAGCTGTTCGGGAGTCATCATTGCTCGCATTTGTGCGTACATAGGAGTTGCAATACAAGGAGCGATCATATTAACACGAATATTGTACTGCATCCATTCTTTTGCAATGGTACGGCTCCAGCAGTTGACGGCGCCTTTACTTGCTGCATAATGAGCCTGACCGGGACTGTTAATAAATGCACTGGCTGACGTAAAGTTGAGAATATTACCGCCGTTCTCCTTCATATAGGGGAAAACGGCTTCGTTGGTCAAGAACGTACCGGTAGCGTTGATGCTTATGGTATTGATCCAGTCATCCAGGCTGATTTTTTCGGCAGGACAGTGGGGGCCAACACCGGCTGCATGGATCAGAACATCCACACCGCCCAGCAGCTCGACGGATTTTTTCATTGCTTCATCCACAGAAGCCTTATCAGCAACGTCGGCTTTCACAAAAGTAGCGCCAGTTTCCTGAGCGATTTTTTCGCCTGCGGCGGTATTGCGACCCCAGAACACAACTTTGGCACCTAAAGCAGGGAATGCGCGAACAACACCTTCACCCATACCGCTAGTTCCACCGGTAATAATAATCTTTTTGCCATCTAAACGTTCCATATACAACCTCCTATGGTTTTGTTTCCCTCATTTTATAAGAAAAGCATCTCCCTTGTAAACGAAAAATCAAATCGACCGCTTGCACTATAGGTGCGCGCGTGATATACTAATAATATGTCGATATATTCGCGAAGGAGTTATCCCATGTTTCATCAGCACATTCTTACCTTTCTACAGGTGGCCGAGCGAAAAAGTTTTTCAGCAGCAGCCAAAAAACTCTATCTTACACCAAATGCTGTAAAGAAGCGTATCGAGGCATTGGAGCACGACACAGGCCTTTGTTTATTCCAACGAACAAATCAAGGATGCATATTAACGAATGCAGGCCTTTCACTATACCGAGATCTGCTCGAAATCAACAAATTATATTCTGCAGCCATTGCGAATGCAACTTATGCTCAACGCCATGCCCAAGATGTTCTTTTTGTGGGAATCATGTCCACCTTTGCAGAAGCTTTTATGTCCAACACGTGGCACAACGTCCGCCAGAAGCTCCATGGTCAACAGCTTCATATCAATTATTACGGCGCTACGCTTTCTGATATGGATGAAATGTTCAAGAAGGTCGGTACCGCAACAACGATGTGCGTGGACATCTATGATAAAGAACTTGCAAAAAAATATGGACTCTCTGTCAAAAAAATCTCGACATTTCCTCTTTATGTAGGAGTTCCATGCAATATTGCACTATCTGGCAATCTACCACTTTCAATGGAGGCGTTGTCCGAATACAGTATCGCCACCCTGCCAAGGGGGCGCGCAAAAGTTTTCGATGCGATACGAGAAGAACTACTGCAAAAAGCACCTGACGCTAAAATTGAGACTATAGAGGAATACAACATCCGTAGCATGAACGATTGCTCTATGAAGCAGCAATTAGTTCTAATGGTACAGAATCAAATAGTACACTACCCATTTTTCACATTCCGTCCACTCGACACCGTACAAAAGATTGATTTCGGTATCTACTATAAGAAACGTGATGAAAAGATGCTTACTGACTTCCTCAAGAAAATTGAGGCAGAA
>JAZURG010000241.1:0-7434 GCA_045606145.1 Faecousia sp. | reverse complement strand
TAGGGATCCAGAAGATCCAGAAATTCATCGATGCCCGTCAGTTTCAGGGCGGAACCGAAGCAGCAGGGGAAGATCTTCCGGCCCGCAATCAGGCCCCGGATGTTGTTCCCGGTGACGATACCGGTTTCCAGGTACGTTTCCAGCAGGGCCTCGTCGCACATGGCGCAGCTTTCGGCCAGCGTATCAAAATCCGCTCCGAAATCCAGACAGCCGGGATCCAGCTCTTTTTGCAGCTGCTCCAGCAGCTTCGGCCGGTCAGGGCCCGGCAGATCCATCTTATTGATAAAAAGGAAGGTTGGAATGTGATAGCGTTCCAACACCCGCCAGAGCGTCACCGTGTGGGCCTGGATACCGTCGGTGCCGGAAACAACCAGAATGGCGCAGTCCAGAATGGGAATGCTCCGCTCGGCCTCTGCGGAAAAGTCCACATGGCCAGGGGTATCTACCAGGGTGATATCCAGATGATCCGTGCAGAGCAGGGCCTGCTTGGAAAAAATGGTGATGCCCCGGGTGCGCTCCAGGTTGTGGGTATCCAGGTATGCGTCGCCGTGGTCCACCCGTCCCAGAGTTCGCCTGGCGCCGGTGCGGAACAGCAGCGCTTCGGAGAGCGTGGTCTTGCCCGCATCCACATGGGCCAATAGAGCAATACTACATGACGTTTTTTTCAGTTGATTACTCATAACAAATGGCACCCTGAACCTGCATAATAAGGGTATTATAGCAGATCAGGGGGCTTTCGTCGATAGATTTTATGGAATTTCAGCGAAAATGTAGGTCTTGTGTAGTCTTGCTTGCGTACACAGAATACTGTTATTTGGGCAGATTAGGATAAAGCTGAATCGACAGTTCATCATCCTGAGAACGATATACAGTAACTTTTTTCAAAACCAACTTCCAAAGCTGGTTCTTCTCCAAGATGGTAAGAATGTCATAATTGTCCAGAATTTGCTGGGTGGTGGGAATAATTTGCAGGGAAGTCTTTTTCTTCTCAGCTCCGGCACACTGTTGTTGTATTAGCTCTGTTTCGGAAGACTGGAGTTTCTGAATTTCTGCGGATAAAACGGTATTTCGCTTGGCAAACATCTCTACAGAGCAAATTCCTTTCTCCAGATACTCGCAAAGCTTATCTTGTTGCTGTTGGAGTGCGGCGATTTGTCCACGGACAGTTTCCAAAGAAGCCTCGATGGGGTCGATAATAGGCCGCTGATCAGAATTGATTTGGAGGATGTATTGCCCCAGCCATTCTTCCATCGCATCATAGATATATTTTTCGACAGTATCACATTTGATCATTTTACAGTCACACCCTCTGGTGGGACACTGATACCAGGGAATACAACTTCGTTCCTTCTTCGGTGTTTTTCGTTTCATAATTGCACCGCATTTACCACAGACCAGAATGCTGGCAAAGGGATTCCTTAACTGACGATCTTTGTGGTTGGGGGTGTGGTTTCTCTTTTTTTGTGCTGCTTTCGCCATGTTCCATTGCTCATCTGTGATGATAGGCTCATGCCGTCCTTCGTAAAGTTCGTAGTCGTCGTTCAATATCCTCTTTTTCGCCAGCATGCCATCCTTGACAACACGCTTTACGGGTTCTCTGCGCCAACGGATTTTTCCAAGATATACTTCGTTATTGATGATGTTCGCAACCGAAGTTTGCCCCCACTCGCCAATACGGGAAGGGATGTGCATTTGATTCAACTGATAGGCAATCGTGTTATAGCCAATACCCTGCTTGCCGTACATTTCAAAGATCATCTGGACTACCTTAGCTTCTTCCGGTTCAATGCACAAGCTGTTACCTTTCTCGCCGGGAAGTTTGAAGGCACGGTAGCCATAGGGAGCCATAGAACCCATGAATTTTCCTTCAGAAGCAGACTGGTTGCGGCCTCTGACCAGTCGTTTGTTAATAGTTTTCAGTTCATACCGGCTGAACATGAATTTCATATCTGTGAACTGTTCATCGGAATCATTCTGCAAGTCGTAAGTCTTACCGGGGGTGATGATTTTACAGCTATTCACCTGCAGAACCTGCATGATATGTCCTGACTCCAGGGAAGATCCTCTGGAAAGTCTTTCAATATCCATACAGACCACACCAGCATACATGCCGGTGTTAATCATATCTAGCAAACGCATCATTTCAGGACGGGCATAAAGGGACTCTCCGGATACAACTTCCTCCAGAACTTCCGCAACATGTAGTTTCTTTGCTTTGCAAAAATTCTCCAGAATCGTTCGATGACGGCTGAGGGTTTCCTTGACAGATATATTCTCATAATCCGTATCCATTCTGGACTTTCGTAAATACATCAAGTATTGCTCCATTACTTACACTCCTTTCGAGAAGCATTTTTGTTTATTGTATTTTCAATGGGCGGGTAAGACAAAGGTGCGGCCAGGGCGGCCGCACCTTTCCATATCAGATTACGCAGCGTCATTTTCATCCTTCTTCTGTGCGGTGGCACGGAGAACGGCATCCGTGACCAAGGCAGTAATTTGAGCTAAGATAGCTTGGATTTCATTACTGTCCATATCGGCGCAGTAATCATCGTAAATTTCAATCTTGGGTTCCATGATCACCGCTCCTCTCTGCTGCGCTGACGTTTCCGAAAATCAACCTCCAACAGTTTGAGAATGTGCTCGTGGATCCGGGCGGCGCTGTAGCTTTTGGGGAAGAATTTTCGCAGGTCCTCGGTGCGGAAGCTGATCTTATCGATCTGGTTTGCCTTGGGTTCCCGGAGAAGATCGAAAATCCGGTCGATGTCCAGTTCGCCGGTCTGACTCAGCCGCTTCATCTGGATAGCCTGAGAGAGGGAAGGGGTGCAGTCCTCACTCTCCATGGTTTCCAGAAGATCCCGCTGTTCCTGCTTGGTTAGATAGGAAAGCTCCACAGCGGGAGTCAGGGCAATCTTACCTTCATCCACCATGCTGAGGATTTCAGGGATCAGTTCCGTCAGGCGGATATATCGTTTGACCTGAGATGCGCTTTCATCCTCTGCAATCATAGCCGCAGTTAACTTCGGTCCAACTTGGTCCGAAGTTAAGTCTGTGCGATGGCCCTGACGGCTCATGGCCTCCATCTTCAGCTTATAGGCAAACGCCTTTTCGCTGGGGAGAATCTTCTCCCTGTGTAGGTTGCTATCTACCAGGGCGATGGCAGCGGAATCCCGGTCAAGGGTATAAATTAAGGCAGGAACCGTTTTGATTCCTGCCGTTTGGCATGCATGTAGTCTCCGATGGCCGGAGATCACTTCGTATTCATTGTTTTCAATGGGGCGGACGGAAATGGGTGTCAGCAAACCCTGGGCGAGAATGCTGTACACCAGCTGCTCCATCTCTGCGTCATCCTTCACCTGGAAGGGATGTCCTTCAAAGGGTCGCAGTTTTTCGATAGGCAGCTGCGCGGCCTCCGCTTTCATATTAGTCATTGGCACCTCGTACTTTCTCCCACCGGATTTCATAGCCAAGAGCCTTTGCAAGTTCCAGAGCCTGATCATACCGTAAGGTGCCCTCATTCAGTTTCCGGGAGAAGTTGGAAGGGCTGCCGCTCCAACCATAGTCAGCGGACATCATGTCCACAATTTCGCTCTGAGTGTAGCCGGATTTCAGGATCATGGACTTGATCTCCAGAGCCACAGGATTTCTACTCTTTTTCATTTTATTACCTCCATAAATTCTATTCTTGTTCTTGCGAAATGATTTCGCAGTGTCGTGTATTCTCGTTGGGAGCAATAATCGCTCCAGTTTTTCTTCTACAATATCCTGTCCGTAAACCGGTTGGTCGATTGTCCGGTTTCAGATAAGTAAGATGATTTGTGCGTATTCTGTTACTGATCTACGTAGTGTGTTCGCTGTTTCTACCATCTTATTTTCGAGAACAGGCATCACATATGCGTTCATTGTTGCTCGGTTTTAACTACCCCTATTTTCTGCACCACCTAAAAGCTTCGTTGCGCGGTCAAAAACCGCTACCTGGTTCAGATCCCGGATGTTCTGGTCACTGACTCGGATGGGTAGGCACCGTTCCAGTACCCGGCTGTAAATTCTGCCACGGGCAAGATCCGCAGGATCCATCAGTTCATCCACGGTCAGATTGGTGGTAACGATCATAGGCAGCTGACTGCGGTAGCGGCTGTCGATGACGCTGAAGACCTGCTCTCTGGCGAATTCCGAATTTCGTTCGATACCCAGATCGTCGATGATCATCAGATGATACCGGTTGAAACTGTCTATGTACGCATTCCGGTCACCAGCATACATATCGGTCAGCTTGTTCAGAAGTCTTGCGAAATTGGTCATAACCACCGGCACCCCCTTGTCCAGCAGGGCATTTGCGATGCAGCCAGCAATGAAGCTTTTTCCGGTGCCGACATTGCCCCACAGGAGAAGTCCGGTGGAATCTTTCTTGAATTCCTCCCAGTGCTGAACGTACCGCTTGGCCATCTCAATTTGTTTCGGGTTGTACCCCAGATCGTTTTCAAAGGTGTGTCTCCGCAACTCCGGGTCAGGAAGACCCACGCTGCGGTTTCTTGCCACCATGTCCAGAAACTCCTGATGTTTGCTCTCCTGCTCCTGCTTTTCCTGCTCGGCCTGCTGGCACTTGCAGAGGCACCGGGGTTCTATTGTTCGTCCGGAGATCTCAATGCACTTCTGCCGGGGTGTCCGGCATTTGCTGCAGCAGATCAGACCGGATTCATTTATGTACTCATCCTCCCGGAACTGCACCGGATGGATGAGGTTTTCAATCTCTGTACAAATCGGAATCATAAACTTACTCCCTCCTTGGGTTCATAGTTTCTTACATACTTATTACTCTTGTTATTATTAGGAGGCACTTTTCTGCCTGCCTTCGAATCAAAAAATGCCCCTCCGGTAAGGCGCTTTTCTGCCTGCCCGGTGGGGCTGTTTTCTGTCCGTATCTTCACATAAATTTTGTTGGGTTGCCCCGGTCCCAGGGACTGCTTCAGTATCAATCCCTGCCGGACAAGCTGGATCAATGCTTTTTTGACGGTGGTTTCACCCTTGCCGATGTCCCTTGCCAGATCGGGGATGGTGTAGCGTACAAACACACGGCCCTTCTCATCCTGCCAGGTCTCATTCTTCATAGACAGCCGCGCCCGGTCCAGCAGGAGTATGTACACCAGCTTTGTGGTTTCGCTGATGTTCAGCTTCAGCAAGAACTTGGGATATGCCATGTACGGCGGGATGTAACTGTCGCACTTCAAAAACTGCGTCATAATTTCACCTTCTTCCTCTGTTTTTTCTTTTCGCTATCATTGGATTTTGCTGAGCTTCGTTATAAGCTTGCAAAGCATCCTGTAGTTGTTCTCCAACTGTGCCTCTACTTCGCGAATATCCTGCTGGTAGATGCTTCCATTAGCATTCAGCCTGCGGGCCATCTGATTGACGTTGTTCGATGTGATGCTGAGCAACTGAATAATCTCTTTCAGTTCCGAAATATCCAGATTAACAATGTATCCGTCCAGAATCATTTTCCGGATATAGGCACCCTGATTGACACCACCGGCGGCTTCCATCTTTTCCTGCAATAGCGCATAATCTTCATCACTGACCCAGAACTTCACCTGTCGGGATCTGCTACGGTTGGGCTTTGCTTCTTCCATTTCGTTTTCCTCCTTTCTCTGTTGTTTCGTGAGCATTTCATCCGGCCTCCTTTCCTGCCCCCTCAATAGGTATTATTCAGGTTTTCACGGAAAAGACTCAAAATGCTGAAAAACTGAGAATAAGGGTTGCCAAAGAGAAGCTGTGTTGCAAAAATGCACGCTCCTGCCGAATCTGCTATTTGCCGCGTGGGGGAGATCTGTTTTTCTCGGGATGTTTTTGCTCCTGTCACGCTTTTAACCCCCAATTTTGAATGAGGTGGTATGTTTATATTCCGAATGCGATTTTTCTAAAATTTCCCTTTGTAACGCAACGCTTTTTTAATCTAAACGCGTGACATATCGACCCGTGTTCCAGCGAAGCCATGCCGTTTCCGTGACCCGCCATCAGCCAAGATTAAATGGTCCGTAATTTTGGACTGAATTTATGCTAGAATTCGGTCTGAGAGAACGAAAGAGTCAACTTATCTCGACTCTTGACCACAAAACAAAAAATCTTCTTTATTTAAGAACGTATGTTTGTTATAATGGGTAAAAAAGAGGAGGTTATGTATTATGGCAATTGGAGCAACGATTGGAGCACGGCTCCAGCATTTACAGAACAGAAAGGGCATGAAGGATACCGAACTGGCAAAGGCACTTCACATCGACAGAGCTACGCTGAAACGAATTATTAACGGTGGCACAGAAAAGGTGTCTTCTCAGGTGATCATCGACGCAGCACAGCATTTCGGGGTGTCCACGGATTTTCTCTTGGGACTGACGGATGTGCCGGATGCCATGAATTATCCGGTGGAGGAATTCGGGTTGACCGCTCCTGCGGCGAGGGCAATCCTTTCTGAGGATGTTCACATGGAAATGCTGAACCTGCTGCTGGAGAACCAGCGATTTTGTCAGCTGACTCATACCATGCACTATGCGCTGGAGCCGGATCAAACGGAAGGAATCATGACGAGAAATAATCTTCTGGCATACGGAGAGAGTCTGTTCCTGGAGTGTATGAGCGTGTCGTTGCAGACGAAGCGGGAAATGAAAAAGGATTCCCGTAAAATCGCTTCTGAGATCATCGATCCTAACTCGGTGGGCAATCATCAGATGCTGGAGGAATTCCGAAAAATCATCCAGCAGCTCCGCAAGGAAATGAAAATGAGGAAGCCACCCTCTGTGCCGGTAACCAGAGAATTTCTGAAGGAGATGGACAAGGAACTTCTGGCCCGGGCGGGTGGAGAGAGAAAGAACATCAATCCCAGAATCGTCGCGGAAGTTATGACCGACAAATCCTTGGTGGCGAATATCTGCACACCGGATCAACGGATGCGCTTCATCGATCTGATGGAGGAAATCCTGACCGAATACGGAGGTGAGGATGGTGGCACAGGAACGGTCCAATGAAGAACTCTGCATGCTGGCCAAGCAGGGTGATGGAGAAGCTTGCCAGCAACTTCTGGAACAAAACAGACCGTACATCGTAGAGCAGATGACGAAAATTGGTTTCCGGTATCACCCTTACTGGCAGGAGATGATAGAGTGGGGCGAAGTGGGGATTCTCAGCAGCATCCAGGATTACGACCCTTCCTACGGAACAACATTTCTCACCTTTGCCACGTACAGGATTGAAACAGAACTCCGGAATTTTCTTCACTCCATTCGGATGGCCTACATGGAAAACTATTACCCGGACGATGAGGACGGAGAGGGTGACTGGGCAGGAGAGGAGTTGTGCTTTCTGGCTTGCCAGGAATTGCGCCCTCTTGAAAAGATGTTTCTGAGTGAACGGCGAGACCTGCTTTTGTATGCCAGCATGGATGCG
>JAZURG010000240.1:0-7493 GCA_045606145.1 Faecousia sp. | reverse complement strand
ATCACCAAGGCAAAGGCCGCCAATATGCCCAACGACAACATCAAGCGCTGCCTCGAAAAGGCTGCCGGCGGCCAGGGCGGCGACAACTACGTGTCCATCACCTACGAAGGCTACGGCCCCGGCGGTGTTGCCGTCATCGTGGAGACCATGACCGACAACCGCAACCGTACCGCAGGCTCCATGCGCCACCACTTCGACAAGTACGGCGGCAACCTGGGCGCTTCCGGCTGTGTGAGCTGGTCCTTCGACAAGAAGGGTGTCCTGGTCATCGACAACTCCGAAGAGGAGTACGAAGAGGACGAGGTCATGATGGATGCCATGGACTGCGGCGCCGATGATTTCGAGGCCGACGGCGATGTGTTCACCATCTACACCGATCCCGACGACTTCAACGCCGTGGCAGATGCCATGACTGCCAAGAAGTACACCTTCGTATCCGCCCAGATCGAAATGGTGCCTCAGAACTACCAGAAGCTGGAGTCCGAGGAGCACATCAAGCTGATGGAAAAGCTCATCGAGATCATGGAAGACGACGACGATGTGCAGAACATCTGGCACAACTGGGAAGAGTAAAACCCGAACATTTCAAAAGCAAATCCCGCTGTTTTCGAGAGATTACAGTGGGATTTTTGTATTTCTTGAGAACGCGTTGCGACATACATCAATTTCGTTGTGATATACACATCTCCTTTGATTGCGACATATATGGCAATATTTCTTGAAATGATTGGGGCTTTATGCTATAATGCAAATACTTCCGCAATGTCCCCATCGCGGTTGCATTTTTTCGTGTAAGTTTGGAGTATTAAGGAGAATTAATATGAAAAAACTGATTGCGTTGCTCTTGGCAACGATTATGTGTTTCTCTCTCGTAGCTTGTGAAAGAAATGACAATGCGGCACTTGTGAAAGAATACGAAAACAGAATTGCCGAACTTGAAGCAGAACTTGCCGAACTTGAAGCAGAACTTGCAGAACGCGACGCAGAAATAGTGCGCCTTCTGGCAGAGAGTGAAAACGCAGAACCCGAAAACACATTGCAAGAGAACACAGAGCCAGAAAATTCCGAACCACAATACGAAATAGTAGAAATTACGCTTGATAATTGGCAGGAATACTTTGAGATTGTTGGATATATGACATATCGAGACAATGCATTTGGAGAGGCTGAGTCTTGCTATTTCCGAAATGAACTTCGGTTAAAAGAAGAATACTGGAGTAGACTGGCTGCAAATATGATGGATGATAAAGGTGCTATTGAATTTTCATACGATTATGGCAAAAAAGTAGCAACAATCGACCTTGCAAACCGAACATATTCTTTCGGAGAATTTACTGTCGAAAGGAGTGGCACGGCTACCGATGAATTCAGCTACAACAATGAGGGTAATTATATTTATGTTTATTTAGAAACCGATAACATAGGTTCTTACGAAATTGATAACGGTTTACTTGAAACAGCAAGAGATAATTTTGAACCCATCCGCATTCGTTTGGTTCTTTATTTGATTGCGGAATAACAGCTTTTTCTGTGGGGCGGACGCAAGTCCGCTCCAATTTTTTCCTCTCTTGGTGTTTGTAAGAGTGTGCCTTTACAAATAGCAAACCGCGTATCAGGGCTTGAAAAGCCCGCCACGACCAAGTATAATTGTTATAAAGTCAATCAAACGGGTTGTGATATGCATAAACTTATTTCTAACCCTTTTGGAGATACGCAGAATTGAAAACTGCTTGATTTGCAACAGGTTTTCAGTTTCCCTGCCGAGGGCTTCGCTCTCGGAATGACGACGTTCAGAACATCTGGCACAACTGGGAAGAGTAATTCCATAAACATCTCACATCCGCCCCTGCTGATGCCGGGGCGGATTTTTTGTTGTACCCTGTCATCCTGAGCGAGCGCAGCGAGTCGAAGGATCCGTTCTCTTTCGGCACACAATTCCGTACCATAAGAAGCGGATTCTTCGACTTCGCCGCCGATTGGCGGCTTCGCTCAGAATGACAAGCTTACAGTATGGCTGACAAAACCCTTGCACTTTCTCCTTGAATTTGCTATACTAACGGGTGAAGTACAAA
Organism: Faecousia sp.; assembly: GCA_045606145.1. Taxonomy (GTDB): domain Bacteria; phylum Bacillota; class Clostridia; order Oscillospirales; family Oscillospiraceae; genus Faecousia. Next base: position 5,421 of record JAZURG010000240.1, on the reverse strand, counting down.
AATACGGAGGTATTTCCCATGAAATCCATCCGCGAGATCTATAAGATCGGCAAAGGCCCCTCCTCCTCCCACACCATGGGCCCGGAGCGGGCTGCCAAGCTGTTTCTGGAACGGCATCCCAACGCGGACCGCTTTGAGGTCAAGCTCTACGGTTCCCTGAACAAGACCGGCGTGGGCCACGGCACCGACCGGGTCCTGCTGGAAGTCCTTGGCGAGGACCGGACCAAGATCCTGTTCAGCACAGATGAGTGGGCAGGTATGCATCCCAACACCATGGATTTCCGGGCTTACACCGGTGACCACGAGGACGGTTTTCTCCGTGTAGAGTCCATTGGCGGCGGCGACATCCGCATCCCCGGTCAGCCCAAAGCCGCCGAGGGCGAGGAGATCTACATCGAACATTCCTTTGCGGAGATCGCGGATTTCTGCAAATGGCGCTATATCAACACCCTGTCCGAATATGTGGAGCTGAACGAAGGTCCCGAGATCTGGGATTTCCTGATGGAGGTCTGGCTCACCATGAAGCAGGCCATTGCCGACGGTCTGGCATCAGAAGGTGTCCTGCCCGGCGGCCTGAATGTCCGTCGGAAAGCAAAATACCTCTATACCCAGCAGCCTGTGGAAAACGAGCCGGGTCTGCGGGAGTTCCAGATTATCGCCGCTTACGCCTATGCTGTGGCAGAACAGAACGCAGGAAACGGCACGGTTGTTACCGCCCCCACATGCGGTGCCTGTGGTGTTCTCCCTGCAGTGCTGAAATACGCACAGGACACCAAGGGTTATTCCGACGAACAGGTCATCCGTGGCCTTGCCACCGCCGGCATCATCGGCAACCTGACCAAAACCAACGCCTCCATCTCCGGCGCCGAATGTGGCTGTCAGGCTGAGATCGGTACCGCCTGTTCCATGGCTGCCGCTGCCCTGGCAGAGCTTTACGGGCAAGACCTGGACCAGGTGGAATATGCCGCGGAAGTTGCCATGGAGCATCACCTGGGTCTGACCTGCGACCCTATCTGCGGCCTGGTTCAGATCCCCTGCATCGAGCGCAACGCTGTCGCTGCCATGCGGGCAATGAATGCCTGCAATCTCAGCTTTTTCCTCACCGGTTCCCGTAATATCAGCTATGATATGGTCTGCCGGGCCATGAAGGAGACCGGCGTGAACCTGAATCACCGCTTCCGTGAAACCAGTGAAGGCGGTCTTGCCAAGCTCTACGACCGCAAAAAAATCAAGCGTAATTAACCGAAAGGAAGAAATATATTCATGAAATTAGGTATCGTCGGACTGCCCAATGTGGGCAAGTCCACCCTCTTCAACGCCATTACCAATGCCGGTGTCCCCGCTGACAACTATGCGTTCTGCACCATCGATCCCAATGTGGGTGTGGTCAATGTCCCCGATGAGCGGCTGAATTGGCTGGCGGATTTCCACAAGCCCAAGAAATTCACTCCCGCCGTCATCGAATTTGTTGACATTGCCGGTCTGGTCAAGGGCGCATCCAAGGGTGAAGGCCTGGGCAACAAGTTCCTCTCCAACATCCGCACCACCGATGCCATCGTCCATGTGGTCCGCTGCTTCGAGGACAGCAATGTGACCCATGTGGAAGGCTCCACTGATCCCCTGCGTGACATTGAGATCATCAATTTGGAGCTGGTCATGGCGGACATTGAAATGGTGGAGCGCCGCATCGACAAGGCCCAGAAAGCCATGAAGGGCGGCGACAAGAAGTTTGCCAAAGAAGTGGAGCTGTTCACCGGTCTGCTGAAGCATCTGAACGAGGGCAAGCTGGCCCGTACCTACACCGACGACGCCGAGGAAATGGCCCTGATCTCTACCTCCGACCTGCTGACCCTGAAGAAGACCATCTATGTTGCAAACCTGGCTGAAAACGAGATCAACGAGCCGGAAGCCAATCGCCATTTCATGGCTGTGAAGGCCCTGGCTGACGAGGAAGGCAGCCAGATCATTCCCATCTGCGCCAAGCTGGAAGCAGATATCGCCGAGCTGGACGATCCCGATGAGAAGGCCATGTTTATGGAGGAGCTGGGCGTTGCCGAGTCCGGTCTGGACCGGCTCATTAAGTCCAGCTATGCGCTGCTTGGCCTGATCTCCTTCCTGACCGCCGGCTCCGATGAGTGCCGTGCCTGGACCATTAAGCGTGGCACCAAGGCGCCCCAGGCCGCCGGTAAGATCCACACGGATTTCGAGCGCGGCTTCATCCGTGCCGAGGTCATTGCCTTTGAGGATATGAAGGCCTGCGGCACCATGGCAAATGCCAAGGCAAAGGGTCTGGTTCGCTCCGAAGGCAAGGAATATGTCATGAAGGACGGCGACATCGTCAACTTCCTGTTCAATGTGTAACTAAATAGTTTTCCCCGGCAACAGCGCCTAATCGGCTGTTGCCGGGGGCTTTTTGTTGCCGAATGGAAGATTTCGGATCAGTACCGCATGCACGCAAAACGCATGGGCAAGCAAATCTTAAAACTGCGCTAAGCAGTTGAAATCTGTCGTAATCCGCTGTAAAATAACCTACAAAAGAAACGAGAGGTGATCGTCTATATGAACCAAGAGAAAAAGACTTCCCTATCATTTATTCCTATGCTCGCATGGATTCTTGCAATTTCCGTCATGGCAGGGGCATGCAGCTTCCAGGGCAGCACAACAGATCCTACAAGCGCACCGACTACCGAGCCTACTGAGGCTCCAACCACTGCGCCTACTACTGAACCCACTACCGAACCTACTACCGAGCCCACCGAACCTCCACACCATTGGGAAATGGGTTACATTGCCACACGAAACCTCAACGCCCAATATTTTGACGAGGACGGTACACCTTTGGGCACGCTCCTGCGGGGAACCCAGGTGGAATATGAGATGGCAGATGACGGCAGGATCACAATTCTTTTAGACGGCATGATCGTGTATCTCGAGGACGGTGTATCTATCGTCTCCAACCACGCAGATTCCATCCCCACACATACGCTTTTTGTAAGGACCGCTGTCAACTTAAGAGATGTGGACGGCAAGCTTCTCGAGGCGTTTGCGGACAAAGGCGTTTCCGTTACCGTTACCGGTTTCGACTATCTTTACAACGATGGTACGGTACATATGTACCGCGTCGATATCGACGGTGCGGAAGGCTATATCATGCCCTGGTATCTGACCGGTAACGAAGAAGATGCTCTTGCAAACTATGACGACGGAAATTATGCCACCCATGCAGAACGGGGAGATTGGTATGGTGGCGGCGGCGCTGCCAATCTGGACTACTTCCCCCGGGAAAAGGGGCCCATTGCGGGCAATGAGATGCCTGAGGAATGCCGTACCCTTTACCTTGTAAATTGGCGCCTCGACGAATTGGACGAGTATATCGAGATTGCAGACAACAGCGGTATCAATGCATTCGTTGTGGACATTATGGACGGCAGCGCCATCGGCTACGCCGCCGAAGTCATGAACAAATACTGTCCCTCCGGATCCGCCGCAGCATACAACACCGTTGATGAGTACCAGGCAGCCATACAGAAGCTTAAAGACGTAGGATACTATGTAATCGGACGAATCACCACTTTCAACGACTATTATTTCGTCCAGGATCACCCGGAATATGCCATTACAAATCTGTACGGCGAGCCTTTAAGACTTTCAGGCGAATACTGGCCCACACCATTCAGCAGAGATGCTTGGCAGTATAAGGTAGATCTGGCTGTGGAAGCTGTGGAGCTGATGGGCTTCAACGAAATCCAGTTTGACTATGTCCGCTTCCCCGACAGCACATGGCGGTACGAAGATGCAGGAACCATTGATTTTCACAACAACTATGGCGAAACCAAGGCCCAGGCGATCCAGCGGTTCCTGATGTATGCCGCGGATATTCTTCACGAACACGGAGCTTATGTCAGCGCCGATGTTTACGGAGAGAGTGCATACAACTATGTCACGGCCTATGGTCAGTATTGGGCAGCCATCAGTAATGTGGTAGATGTCATCAGCGGTATGCCCTACCCCGACCACTTCAGTGCCTCAGGTGATTGGCTCCCCTGGGAGCATCCTTATGATACACTTTACGACTGGGGATGCAATGTCATGTACCGTCAACGGGAAACGGCGACACCTGCTATTGTACGCACATGGATCCAGGCCTACAACGCAATCCGCGAACCCTACAATTACTATGGTCCTGACGAGGTGTCCGCCCAGATTCGTGCCCTGCGTGATGCCGGCTGTACCGGAGGCTACATGACATGGAACTCCACCTCGTCTATTGATAAATACACATGGCTGATGCCAGCTTTCTCCCCAGCCGAGGAAGAATAATGGCTGATGCTGCCGATTTAACCGCAAGCAATCGTGAAATGTGAGATTTCGACATCAATCATAAAAGCGGAGGATCCCTGTAATGGGATCCTCCGTTGACTATCGGTCACCTTTAAAAGAAGGGACATCGGACTTTTGAATAGTTGAAGTCCCTTTCTTCACCAAATAAAAAAGACACGCACAAGCGTGTCTTTTTTATTTGGTGGGCGAGGCGGGACTTGAACCCGCACGTCCGCAGTGAACACTAGAACCTGAATCTAGCGAGTCTACCAATTCCACCACTCGCCCATATGTAGCGCCACCTCTCGGCGACTTCGATATAATAGCACAGATCGTCTGTTTTGTCAATAACTAAATTGTGGTTTTTTTGTGGGCGAGGCAGGACTTGATTTAATCATAGTGTTGCCGCCGTCCAGCTGGCGGCAAGCCGGTGTCCACCGGACATCGGCATTAAAAAGGTTTAAGTCCCTTTCTTCAGAATATAAAAAAGACACGCACAAGGTAGCTTCCAATAAAACAGTATAAAACTACTGACATAGGGTAGCTGCCAAACAGGGTGCGACAACAGAAGATAAGCGGTATCTGTTTTTCAGTTACCGCTTGTTTTCTGCAAGCACAAAGACAGTCAGTATATTATGCCATTATTATTGATTAAGGCCACCACTCAAAAACGAGCGGTGGCCTTGTTTCGTGATCGGGGTAAATTGAAAGAAGGAGTGTAACCAATGGCAAGTGGAAAAGAACCCCGACATGAACCGATTTTATTCGGCAGCGTATTCTGCAATCACCTTTGCCATACTGTCCAGGGTATTCTGGATATGGGCAGCATCCTCGGCGGTATAGCGTCCGTAGCAGGCCAGAACGCACTCACCGTCAAAGCTGATGATGGACACCTGCATACCGTTCTTTTTCTTCAACGGACCGCCGAAAATACCGCCGGTGGGAACCAGATCACCCATCGCATGATCCTGGCACTTCAGATTGCCTAAGTTGGTCAGGCCAACAGGCATTGCACCGTAGGCTTTTTCCGCAAACATCATCTGCATCCAGACCGGGATACCACGGGCGATGCCATGAAGGATGGGCAGGCCGGTCAGACCA
>JAZURG010000239.1:0-13502 GCA_045606145.1 Faecousia sp. | reverse complement strand
AGGGCAGCCAGACGCCGAAGAAGCTGGTGTCGGAGTAGTTCTCGTGGTTGAGCGCAGAGTGACCGTGATCATACTGGTCCAGCGCCAGGACTACGAAGCCGCGGCGGGACAGCTCGATGGCATTGGCATCCTGCATTTCTGCGGAGTTCAGATAGCCGTGGGTGACGATGATGGTGGGCTTGGGGTTGTCTGCGGATGCGTCCTTGGGCATGTACAGGATGCCGCTGAGTTCGCCGTGGCCGCCGTCAAAGCGGATGCGGGAAACCTTGACGCTGCCCATACCGGTGTTGAACACGTTGGCCAGGAAGCTGCCAAGCAGAATCAGGACCAGCGCCACAGCCAGCAGGACGCTTGTGCGTTTGCTGAGTTTCATAAGGGATCCTCCTTCATTCTTCCGCGCTGTGCGGTTAAATTTTTGCCCCTCCGGGGCCGATGTTTCCAGTGGAAATGGTAAAAGGAGAAGGAAAAGAAGCAAACCTTTGCACCCGCTGGAAATTATGAGTATTATAATACAGATTTGTGTAAAATGCAATAGGATATTTTATAATTCGACAAGAATATTGTAACAAATGCACGACTGTACCATAATGCAGCAATCTTGCATGATGGCAGCTGGCGCTGACGGCAGGATACCGGCAAGTACAGACAGGTAAGATATGTATCTGCAAATATCGTTTATCTCTCGACTTTTCATCCCCTCCCGTGGTATAATGCCAGTAACATTTCCAAAGAGAGGGGCGTTTTCCATGGGTGAACAATTGAAAAAGACGCCATGTTGTGTTGGGTTGCTGGCCCATGTGTGAGCCACCAGATGAGAACCACACAGCTCCAAAAAAACAGTTCATCCCCGGCCTGAAAAGCCGGGGATATTTTTGCATTTTGGGCTCCATTGTACACATCCGGTTCTGCCCTCCGGTCATCCCAGATGATGTTGATTCCGGGCATTATCTTTTCAGATGAAGCTGTCATCCAACTCCCAACGGCTGCTCCCAGAGCGTTACTTCCGGCCATCCGGTGGTATCAAAGCAGTCCCGGATGCACTTACTGTAAAATTCCAGTTTTTCACGAAGCTTCTCGTTGTCCGCAAAAATCGGTTCGCCGCACATAGTCGCTTCCATCAGTTCTGCACGGTCTTCTGTTGGGAATGTGCAGCCATAGCTGTCTCTGAAATAGCCCGAATCTATGTACATGCTTGTATGCTCTGGCATTTCCCAATAGGAATATGCGTAATCGAATCCATCAGGCTGCAATGCCAGCCATGCCTCTTCACTGAACAGGGCATCCGGGCGAACCTGCGCATCGAATGCCAGCCGATTGTCGATGATATGAGCGATCTCATGATAAATGTTCCAGGGCAATACGGAGTAGGTATCCATCACGATGAGATTATGATCCCCAAGCTCCTGGGCAAAAGCGGCTGACGGTGCCAAGGATGTGTCAATGGGCATCAGATCGTCCACCAGTTCAATGCGCAGTGACCTCACGCTGCCGTATCGCAGCTGGACAAAGAAACCTTCCGGATAATTTGACAGGCACGATTCCAGCGTATCCAGCGCAGCGGCGATATACTCCGGATTTGTTTCCATGGCTGCGGTATAGTAGCCGTAATCCAATTGGCACAGGTCGGCAATGCGGATATCTACGCCGAATCGCTGGGACAACTCCAATGCCCGGTCATACAGCGCCGCATCCACCACTCCATCTTCAGGAATGAACGCCTCCTTTATGCCGCGCAGCGGAAGATTTTCCCCCGATGATTCCGCTCCTATATCCCAGAAAACCAGTTTTGCCCCCTGATCAGTGTAATCCAGGAAGAAATACCCGTTCCAGTGTTCGCTCCAGATCAAATCCGTCCCTGCGTAGCTCATTTCATCATCTGGAAGATTGCAGTGGGAAATGAATGTTCCGTCAGGATGATAGAGCATCAGGTTCCGGCGGTGGGGATCCGCTGCCAAAAGATGCTTTTGCGGGAACTGGGCGGTTACAGTATGCTCCTTCCAGAACAGCGTTTTCCGGGCTTCGGATGTCACAACCGTATAGGTGCTCATGTCCGCAATGCTGGAGGAAACCCATAAATCTTCGTTTCTGGTCGTGTTGCTGCCAAGGGTGCCGTCAAAGGGTGATGCTTCCACCGCACCGGTCTGTAAATCCAGACAGCCATTGCAGTCCAACTGACTTCTTCCGTCTGTGTAAAGGAAAACCACATACCGGGGCGAACTGCTGCAGACATAAAGCTGCGCCGTGTCACAGATCAGATCCGCCCGGGCCCCGGAATTCATGTCAATGGAATATAGTCCAGCGGACATATCAAAGCAGTACAGGGTTTTCATATCCGCAGCCACGAACCAGTGGGCATATACGTCGCTGCCCGTCTGATACTGCACAGTCTGGTTCATCGTCCCATCCAAAAAAGTGACCACGCCTGCACTGGGATCGGACAGGCAGATAAATCCGTCAAAGGTCTGGACCGTAACTGCTCCGCTGACCGGAAGTGTGGTTTGGGCAAGCAGCGAGCCGTCAGCCAGAGAAATCCGTTTCAGTTCGAGCCACTGCTCGATGGTTTCGCCGTTCTCATCATAATCGGTAAGGTAAGAACCCAGCAGCAGGTCATCACCGAAGGCATAGAGCATGGAAGAGAACGGGCTTTCTACCTGCTCGTTTGGTATGTACCAAATGTTATTTCCGTCTCCTGTGATTTGACGGGAATCCATCAGTGTGAATGCACGAGGAATTGCAGTTGATTCTTCCGTCACAGGGGGCGTAGCATTGGTTATTTCTGTTGCTACAGGTTCGCAATGGCATCCCACCAGCAAAATCAAGAGCGCCAATAGCAAAAGAAGCGTCCGTTTCATGAAATAGCCTCCCTTCAATGGATATTATTCTACATTTCTGAAACCAGAACGATACCGTGTGTGTTCGGCAGCTTCAGCTCAAGGACACAGGAAGACCCATCCTGACTGATTACCTCGGCATCCCTGATTCTCCCCGTGTAGGTATCCCATACAGTCGGCCGACACCCGTTCGTATTTACACGAACCTGAATTATTTCATCCTTTTCACCATAATTCATGAAAAGTGTATGCCTGTGTCCATCTTTGCAATACCGGTTGAACAGAACACCGGAAATATCTTCTCCGGTATGGATGTACGGATCAATCAGGAAATTGTCATAGGTGGGATGGTTATTAATCGTATCGCGGCAGCCGGAAACGATCTCAACCGGATGGGGGATCTGCCGGTACAGGTCACACAGGAGCGTCTCCATCTGATCTGCCTTGTAAAACTTGAAATTCGGGTGCTCCGATATGCTGCCCATGATCGTGTTCACTTCCGTATCTTCAGCACGGCAGAAGCCCATGCCGGGAATATCCTCCAATGCATAGACTGTTCCTCCCTCTGCCAGAAATGTCTCGCAGAGCTTTGCGGCCTTTACAGGAAGAATCTGGCACATGGGCAGAACCAATGCAGAGAAGTTTTGTCCGGAAAGCTTATTGATAATTTTTCCGTTTTCCAGAGCGAAGTTGTCCAAAGCATCCTGATGCAGCAGGTCAAAATCCATATTTTGGGATAAGAGACTGTTAAGCAGCAGCTGGATGTCATGATCGATTTGCTGTGCCTTCTGATTTTGCACAAACGCACCCTGAAAGAAACCATGGGTATAGCGGTTGTCGGGAATATAGTGATACCAGAAGCTTTCCATGGGGTGATAGACCAGAATATCTGCCTCGTTGTACCCGCCGGTCATGGCATAGTGAAGCCGTCTGACCATGGCATTGCCCAGGGCCATCCGGTCGAAGCCCTTCCATTGGAAAAACTGTGACGGCGGCCAGTCGTTTTTGCGGTTTCCTCTGTCAGAATAGAAGAAGCCGTGGTTAATGATAATCTGCATGCCCTGCTGGAACATCCAGGTGATCATGCGTATATATTCTTCAAAGGTCATATCCCAGCCGCAGCCGGCAAAGACCTCCACAGCGGTCAGTTTTTTGCCATAGGAGTGGGCACCGCAGGCGGTGAATTTGATATTCAGGCTTCCAATACCCTTTCCCAGATGATCCGCGCCGGGAATATCCAGATACCGATTCTGGCGAAGGTAGTCACCGCTGTATCTGGCCTGGGAAAAGATGGTCTCCTCTCCCAGCAGATGGGCGAAGAGCATCACGCCGTGATCCTGACACCATTGATGCAGTTTCCCGAAATAGTTGTTCTGAAACAGCCATGCAAGCACATCAAAATAGTCACAGCGGACCCGGCCTGCTTCCGGATTATCCAGAGAAAGCAGATACAGGCATTTCATCAGGTCATAACCTTTTCGCTCCCGGAATACCCGGGGAAAATCATCACACCATGCGAAGGCATGTCCCATTCTGGTTTCGTCATTGAACACAGCCTTGATGGTATCGCCGAAATATTCCTTGCAGTGCCGATAGTATACGTCATAGGTGGAACGCAGGAATTTTTCCGTGACAGAACCGTCCAGATAATTGACCATGGCATTGCCGTCCTGGTTATACGGATCCACGTTGACCTTCACCAGATAGGCGATGGCATCCCGGTCTGCAGTGAATTCCAGCTCCGGGCCGAACATTAAATAGCGGAAATGGCGAGAAATATCATATGGCTCGCCGGTTTCGGCATCGACAATAAAGATATTAAATGCATACTCGGACATATCCGATTCCGGGGTAAGGCTTCCCAGGGGCTTGCGGGTCAGCTCTGTCAGCTGTGCCCGGAAGGGTACCCCTGCCGGAATCGCAAAGGTCTCAAAGGTAAGATACTTTTCCCGGTTATTTTCATCCAACGTGATGGTCTGGTTACAGGTGCCTGCGGGCCAGTCGATTTCGTCGTACAGCCACACAGGTTCACCATGGGCTTTTTTATATTCCAGAACTGTGTGGATATGTTCAAACCATTCTTCATCCAGATAACCGCCAATAAACCCCTCGCCGCCGTTGGTTCGGGCATGGGGTGTGGTGCAGGTGACACCGACACTGCTCTTCAGCTCCAGCTGACGGAGCAGCTCTTCTTTTTCCAGCTTGTCATTCCAGAACCAGAGAGGCGTCTGGCTTTGATCCAGGCTGGACTCTTTTTGGGGATTTAACCAAATATCTTTGTTCAATACCATACCTCCGTAATTTGTCAGCGTGCCGACTGGTTTTCGAATTTTTGAAACAGAGAAGTGAAATACATGCTGGAAAGATAGGCAGGGCCGGAGATCCCCAATAAAAACAGAACGGGAATAAAGCGGTAGGATATTGCCAGCAGTCCGACGAGAAGAAACATAAAAAGCAGAAACACAATAGCCGGGAGGGGCTTTCCGATGGAGAGAATCCATGCGTTTTTTAGCGTGTTTTTCAGGGTATTATCAAACCGTGCCATCAGCGCGAACCCGTAAATCGACACCAGAGTAAACAGGATAATCAGTACAAGCAATACGACCTGGTAGACCTGCCCTAACGCCCCCTCCAGGAAAGCCAGCAGATAAATGTCAAAAGCCATAAACGCGATGCAGCCTCCCATGAGAACCCAAAGGATGGCCGCCTGCTTGAAGTTGGCGCGGAAAGAGGAAAAATATTGGGAAATCAAAGGCCCATCTTCGCCCCGTGCGATTCTGATGGTATTGGTGAACAAGGCTACGGCGGCGGGACCGATGGTAATAACCGGTATGGAGCAAAGCAATGTCAGTATGTTCAGTACCATCAGGTTTCCTAATGTGGTCAGTATTTGGGCCAGTTTTCCGTCGTGTGCAAAAATACCCACGGTGATTCCTCCATTATTCCGTAATCCGGGCAAGATACAACAAATATTGCTTTGCCATTTCCGGATGTTTCGTGTTGTATACAATACCGATGACACCTCGTGCATCCCGGGAATCATAGCAGCCGTCCGTTTGCATACGGGGAAGCTGGTCGGCGTACAGACCGATCACTCTGCCATCTGCGGTAATAAGCAACGCGTTTGCGAAGCTTTCCAGTTCCTGCTCCGAAAAGCATGTGCGCAGATCCAGGAAAGTGGCGGCATTGTCATATTTTAAAAAGGTCTGCTCCAGCATGCCGCAAACATCCAGTTTTTCGCTGCCGATATCTGCCAAGAAGCGGGAGATACTCGTCATTGCGTATCCCCCGGCTTCGGTGTTATCCAGCATCAGATTATTCTGCATTTCTACGGCATGTTTCTTTTCATCCAACTGCAGCCCCTGCAGGATATCCGCTTTCATTTCTTCCTGGCTTACCTCCGCATAGCAGTCCAGAAGCATAACAGAAAGCACACATTCCTTTTGGGAGAGTGCCGCAGCCAGGAAGGATGCTCCAAGAATCAGCAGAACCAGCGCGGCAAGAAACGGCCATTTGTAAAAATCCCAAAAATACTCTAATCTGTTTTTTATTTTCATGGTTATCCTTTGACCGCACCGGCCGCAATTCCGTTAACAAATTGCTTTTGCAGCGCCAGGAAGGTTATGATCATCGGCAGTGCGCACAGCACACAAGCCGCAAACAAAACATTCCATTGCGCCGGGTTTTCTTTGTCGCCCAGGAACTGCAGCATGCCAACGGGTAAGGAATACTGTGCCTTTTTAGAGACAAATACCATAGGATAAAAATAGTCGTTCCAGATCCACAGTCCCTGCGTGATGACACAGGAAACAATTGCAGGCTGCAATAGCGGGAATACGACTGTTGCAAACCGGCGGGGCAATGTAGCACCGTCGATATATGCAGCTTCCTCAATTTCGATTGGCACACTCTTCATAAAACCGGAGAAGAGGAATACGGAGAACGGCAGCGAACACGTGATAAACATCAGCATCGGTGTGAATCTGGTGTTCGGAATTCCCAGCCGGTTAATCGTCTGCGCAATGGGAACAATGACCATCTGAGAAGGAATGATCAAACCCGAAATGAAAAAATAGTACAAAAATTTTGCTGTTCTGGTCTTGATTCTTCCAATAGGGTAGGCCGCCATGGTTGCAATGATCACGATCACCAAAACAGAGCCTGCTGTGGTCATGATGCTGTTAAGCAGCTCCATCATATAGTTCATATTGGTAAACGCCCGGACATAGCTGGCACCTGAGAACTCCATAAACAACTGCAGCGGAGAGGTCTGGTTTTCCGGTGTCCGCAGGGAACTGGAAAATACGATTACCAGCGGCGAGATTACAATCACACAAAATACGATGATGACAAAATACAGCAGCGCTTTCTGCACTTTTTTCTTTACATTCTGGTTTACAGCCATTACAGTTCCACCTCTTTCTTATTCATATAGATCAGCATAAGAACTGTTATGAGAATGATCAGCGCAAACGCCAGCACCGAGAAGGCACTTGCACGGCCCATCTTCATGTCTGTAAAGGCTGTCTCATATACCTGGTACATCAGGGTTTTCGTGGATTTTCCCGGTCCGCCATGGGTCATGATAAAGGAATAGTCAAAGGCCTTCAAGCCGGCGATAACGGACAGGATCACATTAATGGTGATTGTGGAGGAGATCAGCGGCAGTTTCACATAGCGCATCATCTGCCATTCCGAGCAGCCGTCAATGCGGCCCGCCTCTAAAAGCGTCTCATCCACGGTCTGCAAACCCGCCAGATAGATAATCATGGTCGTGCCGAAGCCCTTCCATATCTCCACCACCGCGATGGCCAGCAGTGCCACAGTATAATCGCCAAGGGGATTGAAGCGGGTTCCGTCTCCGCCCAAAAGCGTGATCAGGTTGGCAATCATACCAGAGCTGGGCATGTACACATAAGACCAAATAAAGCCTACCACGATGGCGCTGAACAGTGCCGGGAAGTAGGCGGATGCACGGAAAAATCCTTTAAACCGGATCTTTGTATTTAAGATCATCGCAACGGATAATCCGATCAAATTGCTGGCCACTACAGTTACAAGGGTATAAATGAGCGTATTTTTCATGGAATTCGTCAGGGTTCCATTGGACAATACTTTCAGGTAGTTCTTAATTCCCACGAAATTGAAGTTGTAATTAATACCGTTAAAGTCTGTAATACTATAGTAAAACAGCTGAAGTACCGGGTAGATCCATAGAGTAAGGAAAAATGCCAGTGCTGGTATTAAAAAGAAGTACATTTTATTAGTAAAGGTGGGAGACGTATTCCCCCGCCTCTTAAGGGCTCTTTTCGCCATAAGCTTGTTCCCTTTCTAAACAAGGTGCCTTAATAAATTAAGGCACCTTGTTATTATTTATTCCTTAGTCTTCCAGCAGATCTTCAAACTTGTTCTGCATGCCCTGGGTAATGTCTTCGATAGTGGTACCCTGTCCGCCTACCATCTCGCTGAACAGAGCTTCCATCTCGACCTCAGTACCTGCGGGCCATGCCTGGTTGCACCAGTAGAAACCCTTACCCTCATTGAGCAGATCGATGAAGGGCTTGAACATATCGTAATTGGGGGTAGAATCAGCACCCTCGCCATAGGTAGCGATCACACGACCGGTTGCCAGGTTGGCATGCCATACATCGGACTTGCCGTCCATCCAGTAGTTCAGGACCTGCTTGCACTCGTCGATGTACTTGGAGCCACTGTAGATGCTCATGCCGGCACCCAGGCAGGTAGCGGTGTAAACACCATTGGTGCCGGGAATGGGGAAGTAACCTCTCTCGAAGTCACCGGCAGCGCCCTCTGCAGACAGAGCGGCAACGTTGAAGGAACCGTCAAAGGTCATTGCGGCCTTGCCGTCGATAAAGTCGGTAATGGCCTGAGAAGCACCATAACCCAGGGACTGGGAAGCGTCAATGTACTTGCGGTCATACAGGGTCTTGTACATTTCCAAAACCTTGTCCCAAGTGCCTACGTCGGTGAACTTGGTCTCGCCGGTTCTCAGCTGGAGATCATACTCGGGATTCTTGGAATAGATTTCGTTGGCAGCCAGCTGGTACAGGCCGAACTGCAGCACATACTGATCCTTGTCACCCATAACGATAGGCTGGATGCCTGCGTCCTGCAGCTTCTGGCAGGCGTTCAGGAACTCATCCCAGGTCTGGGGAACGGCCTCAATGCCAACCTGTGCGAACATATCCTTGTTGTAGTAGCAGCCCAGAATGGAGATGGTGTTGGAAGCAGCTACGATATTGCCGTTGTAGGTGTTGGAAGCCACATCCTGTCTGCCCTGCATGCAATCCAGATCATTCAGGGAAACCAGATAGCCGGCCTCTGCCAGTGCATAGCAGGAGTTCTGACCTGCGTACATGGGCTGGGTCAGGATCAGGTCGGGGCACTCGCCGGAAGCCAGCTTGGTCTTCAGGGAGGTGTAGTAGTTGTCATCGGGCAGCTTGGTTACTTCCAGCGTGACATTGGGCCACTTTTCCTTAATCAGCTTGGGCAGGATCTCGGTCTCAAAGTCATTTTCGTAGGCGGTACCGGAGACCATCATGGTGATGGTGATCTCGCCGGCATTCTCGATTGCCTGATGGTCATAGCCATCGGCGGTGGATGCTGCGTTGTTAGACTTGTTGGAGTCGTTGTTCTCATTCTGATTTGCACCGCAGCCTGCGAAGAGGCTGATGACCATAACCAGAGCAAGAACCAGTGCCAGGATCTTTTCGGTTTTCATTGTGGGGTCCTCCTTTTTCTTATTTATGAGCAATGGGTTTGCTCATTTGCTATTTACATTTTAAAACCAAGGTGGTATACTTTGGTTGGGTTTGAAGGTATACAATTTTTAGAAAAGGAGAAGATTATGAAGCTGCGAACCAGAATTTTCCTGATTTTTAGTGCACTGACGACCGTCCCGCTGCTGGTAATGGCTCTGTTTTCGTATGTGAGTTACACCAGAACCACCTATGCCCGGATGGATACGATCTGCACCCAGCTGTTTGAGAATGCAACGATAACAGCCAATGAAACGCTGGACAGCATCGTACAGACCACCAGTCTGTTTAATTTCTACTACCATGATGGAACTACCATCATTCAGAATCTGGACGCATTCACAAATCCGGATGAGAAACCGCCGGTGTACGAATTTTATAAAGCTTCTCAAAATTTCTCCAGAACCTGCCAAAGCAGGCTTTATTCCGATGCACATATCTACGGCATCTATGTCATCACACCCTGCGGCTATGTGTTCAGCTATTCCAACGCCATAAACGGAAGCCTGAATGTGAATTTTGACTTCGAAAACGCTTCGTGGTACCAGGAGACCATCAGTCTGGATGGAAAACTGTACATCAGCCGGGCGGAATCCCATGAAATTTTCACCGGAAACAAACGGTCCGTATTTTTGTCCCAGTGTCTGAAGGATGTGTACACCCATGAAACACAAGGTGTACTGGTGATCGATGTGGATCCGGAGATTTTTGACCTGAGCGCAGCCAACACCATGCCGGATATCACGCTGCTGACCATTGACAATACCGCAACCAACGACGTGCTGTACACCAATTATTATGAAATCGACCGAATCTTCGAAGAATCCAGTCGCCGGGTGATGCAGACGGATCTGAAGCTTTCGCCCCTGCGTCTGACCGCTGTGGTGGATTATGCCAGCCTCTTTCAGGAATATTTCCATGTAACCGCAACCATGACCCTGACGGCGCTGGCAGTTTGCGTTGGCGCGTCTCTGATTCTTGCGTATATCGTATCCCGGCAGATTGTCCGCCCAATTGAGAACCTGAGCCGCCAGATGATATCCCAGCGGGGCCATTCTCTGGAGCTGTCCACCCAGTATCTTAGCCGGAACGATGAGATCGGCATGCTCTACAATGGCTACAATACCATGGTGGACAGGCTCAATGCGTCAATTAAGCAGGACTACCATGACAGGCTGGTGGTTCTGGATGCCCAGATGAAATCGCTGGAAGCAAGGATTAACTCCCATTTCCTGTTCAACACACTGGAAACAATCAACAGCATTGCGGAGATTGACGGTAATGACAGAATCTCCACCATGTCGCTGGCGCTGGGTAATATGTTCCGGTATGCGCTTAAAACCCAGAGCGAGCTGGTGACAATCGAGGAGGAGCTGGGTCATGTTCAGGACTATGTATCCATCCAGCAGATCCGGTTTGATAACCGGTTCCGGCTGGTGGTGGATATGCCGGAGGATTTTCGGCAGCGAAAGGTTCTGAAGCTGGTGCTTCAGCCGCTGGTCGAAAACGCACTTTACCATGGTCTGCAGTTTTGTGCCTGCGGCAGCACCATCACCATCCGGGGGCAGGCCGAGCAGCAGCATTTGCTGATCGACATACACGATAACGGACAGGGCATCGAGCCGGAGCAGTTGGAGCAGCTGCAGCGGACACTGGAGGAAGAGGCAACCTTTACGGAGCTGGGCCACCGAAAAAAACAGAGTATCGGACTGAAGAATATCCATTCCCGGATTGAACTGTATTATGGCTACGGCTATGGACTGACCGTTACCAGCGAATTGGGAAAGTGGACCAATATCCGGATCAAGGTTCCGATTGTTGATTAGGGAGGAGAAGCAGATGTATCGCTATGTGATTATAGATGATGAAACACTGATTCGTCAGGGCACCATTAAGAAAATAGAAAAAATGTGCGATTACGTCCGGTGCGTCGGCGAAGCTGATGACGGTGCCCAGGGCATTGCATTGATAGAGCAGTTGAAGCCGGATTTTATCATTCTGGATATGCAGATGCCCGGAATGGACGGCACGAAGCTTCTTCCATATCTTTCCGAGCATTATCCGGAGATGCCCCTGATCGTGATCAGCGGTTTTCGGGATTTTGACTATATTAAGCATGCCATTTCTGCCAATGCGGTGGATTATCTTCTGAAGCCTTTCAGCCGGGAGGCCATCGCCCAGTGCATTTCCGGTGCGGTAAAGCGGATTGAGAAGCGGCAGAGTGTATCCCAGCAGATCATCAGTTCTCAGGAGCAGAAGGAAGCGGCACGCTATGAGTACGATATTCAGAATCTGACCAATCTGATCCTGGGCTTTCATAACGGAGGCATTTCCATTACCTCGAAAAAGCTTCGTTTTATTGATGATACCCACAAGCTTGTGCTGATGACGCTGTATACAGAGAATCTGGAGGAACGTCTGCAAATTCAGGACTGGCTGGAGGTGGGCGGCTTTGGCGACCTGGCGATTTTCCTTTCCAGCAAGAGCTATCCGCAGATGGGCTTTTTAATTCTGTTCCTGCCTAACCAAAGCGTTGTGAGTGTGAATTCCCTGCTGAACCAGATCACGGATGCCCTACTGGTGCATGCCCGGCAAAGAGGCCGCCCGCTGCGGATCGGGATCAGCCAGGTTCACACGGATCTGGACGAACTGCACACAGCCTATCAGGAAACGGCTAGTGCACTGAATCTGCAGCAGATGGATGCGCCTTCTCTGCGGGCATATTCCTATGAGACGGAGATAGGGGCCCGGCAGCTTGCATGGGAAAGGGAAGACGAGTTCCTGTTCCGTGTGGAAGCAGGTATGCGCAAAGAAGTGGAGAAACTGATAGATGCTCTGTTCGATTGGTTCTCTGTCCTCCCGGGACTGACACTGAATGATGCGAAGTATTACTGCTACCACCTTGCTAACCAGTGTAAAGATATTCTGAAGCGCTATCGGAAGAACGAAAAACATAGCGAGGCAAAAAGCACGCAAAATATCGTAAGCCGAATCTTTACGCCTCAGGAACTGAAGCATTACTACCGGATGTTCTTCCTAAACATCAACGGAATGATGGAGAAGGACAATATCTACGCCACCGGCAGTGTCATTGAAAATATCCAGAGGTATATTCAGCATAATTATCAGAAGGATTTATCGCAGGAGCTTATCGCATCTCTGTTCTATCTGAATCGAAGCTATTTGAGCACACTGTTCAGACAGACCACCGGTGTAAAATTTGTGGATTATCTAAACACTGTACGCATCGACAGAGCGAAAGAGATTCTGGTAAACTCCGACCGAAAAATGTACCAGGTAGCAAAAACGGTGGGATACGATAATACGAAATACTTCTTCAGAGTTTTCAAAAAGATAGTCGGAAGTTCTCCAGAGCAATATCGCAGCGATTATCGAAAAGAGGTTACATAGTCACCAGCCGATCTGATGATTCATGCAAGGTTAGTGTTGCCAAGCTAGACGCATCAATGACTCCACCATCAGCAGCTAGGATGCTCTCAATTTGGATTAGCGCTTGTTTATATGCTTTGAGCAGATCGAGTTGCCTCGTCAAGTCTTGACGATATGTACGGTCTGCTGACCGAACGCCCGCTTTGATCGTCGTTAGTTTCTCTACAGTCTGTTCTTTCAAATCCTCAAACGCTTTGCACAATTAATATCTTTATGGTCTTTTCACTTTTTTATGATGATTGTCTGCGAAGTTTTAAATTTAGGAATGTAAGTCGCAAATAACACCTCTTGTCCTTGTATACCTAGCACAGAGGCATAAATTGTAACCCTGCAAGCAATGCCACCTGGTACCCAGATTGACAAAACCACCTGTTTTCCTTTCCGGAAAGCGGGTGGTTTTTTGTGCTTGTTGAGGCTCCTGCCCCAAGCCCCGTGCGGACAG
>JAZURG010000238.1:0-2962 GCA_045606145.1 Faecousia sp. | reverse complement strand
GGCTGGGCATACGACATCGGCTTCGGCGGTGTTGACCATGTTCTGGCTTCCAACAAGGATGTCAACATCTTTGTCTTCGATACCGAAGTTTACTCCAACACCGGCGGTCAGGCTTCCAAGGCTTCCAACATCGGCCAGGTTGCTCAGTTCGCAGCTTCCGGTAAGGAAACCAAGAAAAAGTCCCTGGCTGAGATTGCAATGAGCTACGGCTATGTTTACGTTGCTCAGATCGCTATGGGCGCCAACACCAACCAGACCATCAAGGCTATCTGCGAGGCAGAAGCTTACAACGGTCCTTCCCTGATCATCGGCTACGCTCCCTGTGAGATGCACTCCATTAAGGGCGGCATGATGAATTGCCAGGCTGAGATGAAGAAGGCTGTTGAGTGCGGCTACTGGAACCTGTTCCGCTTCGATCCCTCCAAGGAGACCGGCAAGTTCACTCTGGACTCCAAGGCTCCCAAGGATGGCTATCAGGAGTTCCTGATGAACGAAGCTCGCTACAGCCGTCTGACCCGTGAGTTCCCCGAGCGTGCAACCGAGCTGTTCGCTAAGAACGAGGCTGCAGCTAAGGAGCGCTACGAGCACCTGCTGAAGCTGGTTGAGATGTACAAGGACTAATCCTTACATTTCATAACTAACTGAACCAAGCCCCTATCCGGGATCTACTCCTGGATAGGGGCTCTTTCTTGAAGATTTTCATTACATATGATTTAGTTTCTGGAGGATACTGGGATATCTGCTCATATCAGTATGAGGAATAAACTTGGCTGCCTGCATCCGCACCAGAAAGTCAGGGATCGATGCGAACTGGACACAATAGATATTTTCTGACAGCACCTTCGCATCCCTCATTCTGGAACGGTCCAGGAGCAAGCACCTCGCCCCATCCAGTGAGGTATTTCTGAGAACCTTGTATTTCTCTCTGGGCAGATCCGGGAAGATGCCGATGGTGATGGCGTGTTCCAGATCGGAATGGGCAGTAAATGCACCGGAGAGATAACAGCAGGACAAATCTTCTACGTTGACGCCTGCGGATTCCAGCAGACATTCCACCATGGTATAGGCCGCTGCCTTGGTATCCAGATACTGCATAATATCAGTTTGGGAAAAATACAGGGCCTCTCCGGAAGCAGATTCTTCCTCTAACGCATAAACCGCTGCGTACTGCCCCTCCCCTTCCATGTACCGAATCCTGGAGGAAGCCTTCGGTTCCAGTTCCCCGGCAATATTGATCCATCCGTTCAGACGCATCTGGGCCAGCAAGTCGATAATTCCGGAACCGCAGATGCCAATCGGCTTCTGATTGCCTATGGTAGTAAAGGAAAGCGCATCCCCTTGGATCTTCACAGAATCGATTGCGCCCGGCGCTGCCCGCATTCCGTAACGGCTGATATAGCCCTCCAGAGCTGGTCCGGCTGCACCGGCACCAGCCATCATCCAGTCTTTATTGCCGATCACCAACTCTCCATTGGTGCCGATATCAAAGAACATTGCAGTTTCCTCTTGTTCGTGGATATCCAGAGTCAACAAACCGCTGACAATATCTCCGCCAACATAGTTTGATGCAGCTGGAATAATATAAAGAAGTCCATCAAAGTCCATCTTCAGTTCCCTTCCCCAGAAAAAGCCGGGATCCGAGGTCACCGGCGCATATGGAGATGCAAAAACAGTCCATGCATTCAGCTTTAAGAGGAAGTGAATCATCGCAGTATTTCCGGAGATGATCATAACAGGACATTTCGTTGCTGAGATTCCTGTGCTTTCCGTAATGGCAGACAGCAGATGCTCAAAAGTATTTACCGTAGCATTTTGCAGATCATCCATGTGCGCGGGATCTTCCAGTGCATAAGTGATCCGGGTCAGGATATCTGTTCCGTACTCCGCTTGCGCATTAACGCGTCTTTCCTCACCAACTACAGCTCCTGAATTCATGTCCACCAGCTGCATGATAATCGTAGTAGAGCCATAGTCCACGGCCAGACCGTAATGGTGCTGTCTGGTATCACCGCGCTCCACATCCATTACGACCCAATCAGCCTCCCGTCGAACCAAAGTTACCGTGATATCAAATCCAGCATCCCGGCACAAAGGATACAGTCGCCGCATGGTAGCCAGAGGAATTTGCACATGCTCATACCCAAGGGATTCCAGGGCAATACGAATACGCTTTTCATCACTGACTGCCACTTCTTCTGTTGGCATTTTCAGACTCAAATACACTTTCTCGCTGAACCTTTCCATCTGTGACCTCTCCTTACTTTTCCTTTTTCAAGATGATAACAAATGATGCAAAGATACTCCGTAACTATATCACACAGCTTGTCCTCAAATAAGTTCACAGCTAGCACGACAGGTTTAAAAGCAGGAATTTCTTCACAGGTAAGTAGGTTCTAAAGAACTGACTCACTTGTATTTACGTATGCACCTCATGTGCGCGTCGCCTTCCGTTTCAGAGAAATTCGGTGAGCAACATCCACAGAATTTTAGCGCAAAACCTTTATGTTATTATTTTTATTGAAAACTGACACCTATCATGATATATTATACGTATCATCGTCCGCCTGCGGTACTCCGGGGGTGGTTTTATCTGGGAGGAAATCATGCTCTGCACTATCACAGATATCCGAGGGGATTATGCTTATATCAAATATGATGATACAGGTGTGATCTCTGAAGTTGCCATTGCCCTGCTTCCTTTTGGCGTCGATGTGGGCGATCGGCTGAAGTTCGAAGATTACGAATTTACACAAATATAAAAGAAACCACTGCAGTTGAACTGCAGTGGTTTCCGAGACTGTCAAAAACTATGTCATTACCATGCCGGTGCGCACACCGATGTGCCAATCGTTTTTCGAAAATATAAAGATTCCCGAACCCTGTTATTGCGGTGTGCCTCCCGGCGGGCTCCCTTTCTTGTTCCGGCAAGAAAGGGAGGAAAGAAGCCGGGTCAAGGGGCGCT
>JAZURG010000237.1:0-2885 GCA_045606145.1 Faecousia sp. | reverse complement strand
AGTGCAGAAGAAGAAATCACCGGTCTGGATGTGACTGAGCATGGTCTGCTGACCGCTTATGCAGGATTTGCAATGCTTCCGGACACAACCACTGCGCTGGATGCTGAATATGAGGTCTTGGGTGATGTACCTGTATCCGATGCAGTTCCTGTTCGCAAGGTAACCATTCACGACGGTGTGGAACCAAAGTTTACCAAGATTGAAATCATCTGCAAGGAATCCCGTCTGGAGAGTCTCAAGAACGCCATGACCGGCATTGGCATCACCGGTATGACCGTGTCTCATGTTCTCGGATGCGGCATCCAGAAGGGCAAGCCGGAATACTACCGTGGCGTTCCCGTGGAGCCTACTTTACTGCCCAAGGTACAGGTGGATATCGTGGTCAGCAAGGTGCCTGTCCGTGCAGTCATTGAGACCGCTAAGAAGGTCCTTTACTCCGGACATATTGGCGACGGCAAGATCTTCGTTTATGACGTAGAAAACGTTGTGAAGGTTCGCACCGGCGAGGAAGGATACGATGCCCTGCAGGACGTTGAATAAGAAATAATAACCTACGGGAGAACCGCTATGCGGTTCTCCCATGGGTTGGTTTAAGGAGGAAACAACAATGTGTTCCATTATTGGCTATTGCGGCAAACCAATTGAAAAGGAAGCCTTTGAAGAAGGCTTTTGGCGTACTCTCTCCCGTGGTCCGGATGATTCCCGCATGATTGAAGTCGGACAGGGACTTTTGGGGTTTCACCGTCTGGCAATCATGGGCCTTCATCCGGAAGGCATGCAGCCCTTTACTCTGAACGGAAGCGCCGTTGTGTGCAACGGTGAAATCTACGGTTTTGAGCAGTTTCGGATGGAATTGTCACCGGAATACACCTTCAAAAGCGATTCCGACTGCGAGATCCTGTTACCGCTGTACGAAAAATACGGCTGCCAAATGTTTTCCATGCTGGATGCGGAATTTGCCTGCATCCTCTACGATGCAAAGGAGGATACCTTCATCGCAGCACGAGACCCTATTGGTATCCGCCCCCTCTATTACGGGTATGATCCAAATGGAACGATCCTGTTTGCAAGTGAACCGAAAAACCTGGTTGGACTTGTAGCACATATCCTGCCTTTCCCACCCGGACATTATTATAAAGACAAAGTCTTCTATTGCTATTGTGATATTGCAGCTGTGAAATCCTATCACAAGCAAGACATGGAAACAGTATGCTGCAATATCCGGGAAAAGCTCATTGCCGGTGTGCAAAAGCGGTTGGTGGCAGATGCCAAGGTTGGTTTTCTTCTTTCCGGTGGACTGGATTCTTCCCTTGTTTGTGCCATTGCGGCACGGGAAAGCAGCAAGCCCATTAAAACCTTCGCCATTGGTATGAGTGAGGACGCCATCGATCTGAAATATGCCAGACAGGTCGCAGACTTCATCGGCAGCGACCATACTGAGGTCATCATCTCCAGAGAAATGGTCCTGGATGCGCTGGAGACTGTTGTGGAACTATTGGGTACCTTTGATATTACCACCATTCGCGCCAGCATCGGCATGTATCTGGTATGCAACTACATTCACGAAAACACGGATGTCCGCGTTCTTCTTACCGGTGAGATTTCTGACGGGCTGTTCGGATATAAATATACGGATTTTGCCCCCTCTGCGGATGCTTTCCAGAAAGAAGCTCAGAAGCGGATCCAAGAACTTCATATGTACGATGTTCTCCGGGCTGACCGCTGCATCAGCTTCAACTCTCTGGAAGCCAGAGTTCCCTTTGGCGACCTGGACTTCGTGAAATACGTTATGGCCATCGATCCGGAAATGAAGCTGAATAAGTATGGTAAGGGCAAGTACCTGCTGCGCCATGCTTTTGAAGGTCTCGGTTATCTTCCCGACGATATCCTATGGCGGGAGAAAGCGGCTTTCTCTGATGCAGTTGGACATTCCATGGTGGACTATCTGAAAGCCTTTGCAGAAAAATACTTCACCGATGCGGAATTTGAAGCTGAAAACCTGGAATATGACCATGCCCGCCCTTTTACCAAAGAGTCCCTGCTCTACCGGGAACTGTTTGAAAAATACTATCCAAATCAGAGCCAAATGATTATCGATTTCTGGATGCCTAACAAGGATTGGGACGGCTGCAATGTGAACGATCCGTCTGCCCGTGTTCTTTCCAACTACGGTGCAAGCGGCAAATAAGCGGGCAGATCCGCAGCCAATTCGCACGATACCTGGCAGTTTTCGTTACGCATCCTGATTGTGCCCGGTATCGTTACCAAATCAATCATACTGGAGGAATCATTATGGAGAAGAAAGAACAGCTTTATGAAGGCAAAGCCAAGAAGGTTTTTGCCACCGACGATCCGGATCTGCTGATCGTATCTTACAAAGACGATGCAACTGCTTTCAATGGCCTGAAAAAGGGCACCATCGCCGGAAAGGGCATTATCAACAATCAGATGAGCAACCATCTGATGATGCTGCTGGAAAAGCAGGGTGTCCCCACGCATTTTGTCAAGGAGCTGAACGAGCGGGAAACTCTTGTAAAAAAGGTCAGGATCATTCCTTTGGAAGTAATCGTCCGAAACATTGCCGCCGGTTCCTTCTCCAAACACTACGGTGTAGAGGAAGGCGTGGTTTTCGACAAACCTACCATTGAATTTTCCTATAAAAATGATGCACTGGGTGATCCGCTGCTGAATTTCCATCACGCACTGGCCCTGAAGGTCGCCACTTACCGGGAATTACAGACCATCGAGCGGTACGCCATGCGGATTAATGGAATCCTGCAGGAATTCTGGGCTACCTGCGGCGTAACGCTCGTGGATTTCAAGATGGAGTTTGGCAAGCTGGCAGACGGCTCTATTGTTCTGGCAGATGAGATCAGCCCCGACAC
>JAZURG010000236.1:0-3563 GCA_045606145.1 Faecousia sp. | reverse complement strand
GGCTGCCCGAAGGGCAGACGGATGAGGGGTGTGGCAGCTTTTTGACCCCTCATCAGTCAAAAATCAAAGATTTTTGACAGCTTCCCCCCAAGGGGAAGCCTTTTGGGTGCGGTGGTGATTGGTAAGATAAACGATCATTTAGCATAGATATACTGGACATTTCCCTGCTGAGGGATTATAATGGATTTGTTGCGTAAACCCCCGATTTTTACAAATGGAGGATTCCCTATGAAGCTCAATAACAAGCGTACCATACTGGTCGGCTTCGCGTTTTTCCTGATCTGCGCTTTCTGGCAGATCTATGACGTGACCATCGCTATGACTCTAACCAGCAAATTCGGTCTCAGCCAGACCGCATCCGGTGTGGTCATGGCTCTGGATAACATTCTGGCGCTGTTCCTGCTGCCCCTGTTTGGTGGCATCTCTGACCGTCATAAGAGCAAATACGGCCGCCGTACTCCCTTCGTCCGTACCGGCACCATTCTGGCCGTTGTGTTCTTGATGGTGCTTTCTCTGGCTGATAATGCCCAGCTGGCAAAGATCGATCGCTATACCAAGGTCAATGACGCTGCCACCATGGAGCTGATCTATGACGAGCAGAAGGACACGGTTCTGACCACCCCCGAGGGTGTTCAGTATAAGCTTTCTGACCTGTACACCCGGGAAGCGTTCTCTCAGCTTACCACCGATTCCAAGGCCACTGAGCGCAACAGCTTCGGCCGGGAAGTGGAAGTGAATCTCTACACCCGTCATGTGGTTCCTGCCCGTCAGGCCTGTGCCGCCGCTGTTACATCCCAGAATCCCGGCACATTGATCACGTTCCTGGGAGTTCTGCTGCTGCTGCTCATCTCCATGGCCACCTTCCGTACCCCCGCCGTGGCGCTGATGCCCGATGTCACATTGAAACCTCTTCGTTCCAAGGCCAACGCCATCATCAATCTGATGGGCAACGCCGGCGGCATCATCGTACTGGGCATCGGTTCTGTTCTGGCAATTTCCAAGGTTAAGAACGCATACATGAGCTATACCGGTGTTTATGCCGTTGTAGGCGGTATTATGATCGTTGCTCTGGTAATCTTCCTGCTGACCGTCAAGGAACCGAAATGGGCCGCCGAGATGCAAGCGGAAAGCATTGCCCTGGGTCTGGATAAGGAGCAGGAACCTGCACGCGAAGGTGAAAAGAAAAAACTGGACAAGGCACAGATGCGCAGCTTGATTTTCATTCTGGCATCCATCGTGCTGTGGTTCTTCGGTTACAATGCCGTCACCTCCAAGTACACCGTCTATGCCCAGAATGTTCTGGATAAGGATGCCACCACCACGTTGCTGCTGGCAAATGTAGCCGCCATCATTGCTTACCTGCCTGTGGGTATGGTCGCCTCAAAGATCGGCAGAAAGAAGACCATTCTTGCCGGTATCGTGATGCTGTTCACCGCCTTCTTTGCAGGCTGCTTCCTTACCGCATCCTCTCCCAACTGGCTGATGACTGCCATGTTCATTTTGGCCGGCGTTGCCTGGGCCACCATCAACGTCAACTCCTTCCCCATGGTCGTCGAGATGTGCACCGGTGCGGATGTGGGCAAGTACACCGGCTTCTACTACACCGCTTCCATGGCTGCCCAATCTCTGACCCCCACTGTTTCCGGTATTTTCATGGACAAGATCGCCATGACCAGCCTGTTCCCCTATGCTTCCATCTTTGTGGGTCTGGCCTTCTTTACCATGCTGATGGTCAAGCACGGTGACAGCAAGGTGGTTGCCAAAAAGGGTCTGGAAGCCTTCGACAACGATGACTAAGGAGCAGTTATGATTATCCTGATTATCCTTGTCCTGGTGGCAGTGCTGTACGCGCTGCTGACCATGTGCCGCAAAGGCCACAAGGGCCTGGAACCCCTCCGCGGCTGGGCCTATGCCCACCGGGGTCTCCACGGCAACGGCATCCCCGAAAACAGCATGGCCGCTTTCCGGCTGGCATTGGAAAATGGCTACGGCATTGAGCTGGATGTCCACTTAATGAAAGACGGCAAGCTGGCTGTCATTCACGATTCCTCTTTGAAGCGCACAGCGGGCGCGGATGTGAAGATCGAAGATCTGACGGAAGCGGATCTGCCCGGCTATCCTCTGGAGGGCACCGGGGAAATAATCCCGCTTTTCTCTCAGGTACTGGAGCTGTATGCGGGAAAAGCGCCCCTCATCATTGAGCTGAAGGCAGTTGACAACAATCACGGTGCTTTGGCGCAGGCCGTTTGCGATCTGATGGACGGCTATGACGGTCCTTACTGCATGGAGTCCTTTGATCCCCGGTGCGTGGCTTGGCTGGCCAAGAACCGTCCCGACATTGTGCGGGGACAGCTGACGGAGAATTTTGTGGCAAATCCCCGCTCTCCTCTGCCTTTGTATTTGAAATTCGTTTTGACCCATCAAATGGAAAACTTTCTGATCCGTCCGGATTTTGTAGCTTACAAATTTGCTGACCGGAAGAACCTTGGCAACTTCCTGGCCCGGAAGCTGTGGGGTGCCCAGGGCGTGACCTGGACACTGAAATCCCAAGAGGAATTCGACACCGCGGTGGCAGAAGGCTGGCTTCCCATCTTTGAGGGTTTCCGGCCTTGACGCTCAGCGAGTATTACCGCGGCCGCTATGGCTGCAAGGTCTACAAATTATCCATTGACGCAGGCTTCACCTGCCCTAACCGGGACGGCACTCTGGATACCCGTGGCTGTGTTTTCTGCTCCGCCTACGGCGGTGGAGAGTTTGCGGAGGGTGGCTGTGAAAGTATTGCGGCGCAACTGGAAAAGGCCAAGCGCCGTGTAGCCGCTAAAAACAAAGACGGTAAGTATATTGCCTATTTCCAATCCTTTACCAACACCTATGGGCCTGTGGAGCGGCTTCGCAAGCTGTACATGGAAGCCATTGCTCCCGAAGAGATCGTAGGACTTTCTATCGGCACCCGGCCCGATTGTCTGGATGCGAATATTGTTTCTCTGCTTGCTGAGATCAACCGGATCAAGCCGGTTTCCATCGAGTTAGGATTCCAGACTGTCCACGAAGCCACCGGCCGGTATATCCGCCGTGGGTATGGCAATGACGTGTATTTTGATGCCGTGAAACGGCTGAAGGAAGCCGGTTTGGATGTGGTGACCCATATCATTCTGGGTCTTCCCGGGGAAACCATGGGGATGGCAGTACAGACCGCAGAGGCTGTGGTAGCTGCCGGAACGAACGGTGTCAAATTTCACCTGCTGCATGTACTGCGAAATACCGATCTTGCCAGGGACTATGCCGACGGGAAATTCCGTTGCCTGGAGCTTGCGGAATATGCCCAATGGCTGGATGCCTGTCTGGCAGTGCTGCCGAAGCACATCGTAGTACACCGGATCACCGGTGACGGTGCCAAACGGGATCTGGTCGCCCCGCTGTGGTCGGCAGATAAAAAGCATGTTCTCAACTACCTGAACCGCACGCTCAAGAACAAATAGAAAAATCCCGGTTTCCAAAATGGAAACCGGGGTCTTGCACCCCTAAATGATCGTTTATGCGGGCAGTGCCCCCGGCCAATTCGT
>JAZURG010000235.1:0-4925 GCA_045606145.1 Faecousia sp. | reverse complement strand
TGAATGCGGGAGCAATGAACTCAGTTCCTCCCCTATGCCGACTTCTTTGGTTACTTTCTTGTTCGGCGACAAGAAAGTAACACCACCTCATATACGCTGTGCGGTTGAGATTCTAAAATCTATACTTTTTTGACAAGCTGAACACCCCGGAAGATTCTTCCGGGGTGTGTTCTTTATTTGTCCAGGGTGGGATCAAAGTTGACGATGATGCTCTTGTCGGTGAGGAAGGAAACCTCGGTGACGTTGGTGCCGTAAGCGTTGACAATGACCAGAACCGGGCAGGTGTCCAGAGGAAGAAGATCTTCCACATGTTCATTGTAGTCAATATTGACACTGTTGAGCCAGGGCAGGTCCGCCAGAGCGGTGATGTCCAGCAGCAGATTGTGGGACATGTCGATGCTGACCAGCTCGCAGGTTTTGTAGAACGCGGGAAGCTCGGTGATCTGGTTATAGGAAAGATCCAGAATGCGCAGGTGGGTCAACTGCTGCAAACCGGCCATGCTCTCCAGCGCGTTATTGGAGGCCCGAAGCTCGATCAGCGCGGCTGCACTTCGCAGGGGCGAGATATCGGTGATGTTGTTGTGGCAAACATCCAGCACTTCCAGAGCGGTCAGGCCGTTCAGCGCCTGCAGGGAAGCGATTTGATTGTTCGCCGCCAGAAGTGTCTTCAGATTCTGCATACCCTTCAGCGGATCCAGGGACGTGACAGCGTTATAGGAGATATCCAGTACTTCCAGCTTTTTCAAACCGGACAGGGCGTCCAAAGTGTTGACTACGTTGTTACCCAGATACAACTGCTGCAGGCTGGTCATAACGGACAGGGCGCTGATGTTGCGCACGGTATTGTTTGACAGATCCAGGTATTGCAGTTTGGTCAGTGAGGACAGAGGCTGAATGCCGGACAGGCCGCAGCCAGCCACAGACAGATGGGTCAGGTCCTTATGGGACGCGATCCGGCTGATATCTTCTTCGGAAAGACGGATATTACTGACATCAAGCTCCTGCAGCAGTTCCAACGCATCCAGCACAGCCAGATCGCCCTGGCTGTCCTTCTGAATGGTCAGCTTGGTCAGCTTGGGCAGCAGCTTCAGATCTTCATAGGATTTGGCATCGGCGGGGACGGTAAATTCCTTTACGTTCCAGAGCCGGTTGGTATAAATAACTTCGGTGCCGGTGGCATCGATGGCATCACGGATGGCCGCTTCCATAGCGGGATCGGCAAAGGTGACCTTTTCAACCACACCTTCAATGGTGTAACCGCCTACGGTCAAAAGACTTACAAGCCCCTTGTCGTTGACGGACAGCGCGTAGATCACCGTTTCACCGGTAGTCAAAGTGACAGGCTCTTGATAGGCATCTTCATGAATGGAAGGATAATCCGCGTCAGTGGTGACATAGAGGGAAGCGCCGTCGGCCTTTGCCTCCACGGTTATGTACTTGGAATAAAAATTGGGTTCCGGTGACAGTGTGGGGGCCTTGGGACGCATGGCTTCCAGCTCCTTGCTGATAGCAGGATCGGAAACACCGTTGAGAAGGTTCACTGCATCCAGCAGCTTATCCTGCTGCACAAAGATTTTACTCAAGGCGGCGTACAGCTCAGCGGTGGGTTCGGTGCGGATGGCATTGGTGAGGGTGTATTCCGCTTTGGTGTAGTTGCCCATGTCCAGATACTGCTGCGCCAGCTCGATGGCGACGTCGTCATCCTGATGGGACTGATAGTAGGCCACATCGTACAGGAAGGCAGAAATCTTATAGTTACCGGATTCCTCGAATCTCCGGGCCTGGCTCAGCAGAAGCTCCTTGGTAAATGCCTGGTCATAGACCAAAAAGTACCATGCGGCACAGGCAATGATCACAAGGGCCAGAACCAGGGGCAATATAACGCGAAGCGCTTTTTTCATATTGATTGCTCCGTTTCTAACATACTTTGTTATTATTTGTAATATTATACTTCCGTGGGCGGTTCCTGTCAAGGTCTGCGTCCGAATTACCAGTGCTTTCCGCCGGGATGCAACGGATTTCCGCGCCCGTTTATGATTACAATGTTACAAGGAGGGATCGTTATGAAACAAAATTGGAAGGAATTGCTGCTGGCCGTGGCGCTGGCATGGGGGATGCCATGGGTGGTGCTGGCGGCAGCGGAGGTGACTTTTGCGAAAGAGCCTGCCCCGGAAATCACGCAGACGCAGCCTGTACACACTGAGCCAAAACCGGTACAGACGATTTCCGTATGGATGGACGGCCAAGTGCGGCAGATGGAGCTGACGGATTATCTGACAGGGGTTTTGATCAGTGAGATTCCGGGCAGCTTCCACGAAGAGGTGAAAAAATCCCAGGCCATCGTGGCAAGAACCTATGCACTGCGCCGCATTGATGGGACCGACAAGCATCCGGGTGCGGTTTGTACCGACAGCCGTTGCTGCCAGGGGTATTTGGAACCGGATGCGTTTGAAGACCGGCAAACGGTTCTGCTTGCCCACCAGGCGGTGGAAGCCACGGAGAATCTGGTGCTGACCTATGAAGGGGAGCTGATCGATGCTACTTATTTTTCCTGCAGCGGCGGTATGACGGAGGATGCGGTGGCGGTTTGGGGCAGTGATGTGCCCTACCTGCAATCGGTGGAAAGTCCCGGTGAGGAAATTGCCGCCCACTACACGGACACGGCATTCTTTACAAGGCAGCAACTGGAAAGCGCACTGGGAATCCAATTAAAGGGAGATCCGGAAGGCTGGATCGGTGCGGTCGTCTATACGGAAGGCGGCGGTGTGGCTTCCATCTACATTGGCGGAAAACAGTTTCGGGGCACGCAGCTGCGGTCACTTTTAGGACTTCGCTCTACATCGTTAACGGCGAAGGCAGAAAAGGGGGGCATTACCTTTACAACAAAGGGGTACGGCCACCGGGTGGGGATGAGTCAGTACGGCGCCCAGGCGATGGCATTGGAGGGCAGTGATTTTGGAGAGATCCTGACGCACTATTATAAGGGAACCCGGTTGGTCCGGTGGGAAGAACAATGACCGGCTGGGGTTCGAATACCAGGCTGCCGTGATAGATTGTTTTTCTTGCAAGAACGGCGAAAAAGCAGTATAATAAAAGAAAAAGGGGTGTTCGTATGGAACTGTACATAGATGGAAGAGCGGTCACCGCGAAAGAGGACCAGACACTGCTGGAACTGATCCGAACCTTGGAACTGGACGATACAAGTCTTTCGCAAAGACCTCTGGCGGCGAAAATTGCCGGCGAAGTATTCAATTTGAACTATGTGCCGGTGCGCAGTAAGGATCAAACGGCGGACAGACCCTCTATCCGCAGAGCGATGGCCGCTTCCGGCGGCACGGTGCATCTGCTGCGTTATGGGGACCCTACGGGCAGGGAGGTCTATACCCGTACCGCCCAGTTTGTGCTCTTTCTGGCGATCCGTCAGCTTTGGCCCAAGGCCAGAGCCAAGATGAACTGCACCTTAGGGCCGGCGCTGTACATTCAGGTAAACGGGGCGAAGGATTTTTCCGCTTCTGCATTGAAAGAACGGGTAAGGAGGATCGTCGGGGAGGATATTCCGCTTCTGCGCAGCAGGATCGCCACATCGCAGGCCATTGCGCGCTTTGCGTCTCAGGGAGAAACGGACAAGGCCCGTCTTCTTTCCTGGCGCCAGATCGCCCATTTCGATGTTTACAGCCACGAAGATTTTATGGACTACTACTATGGAGAACTGGCACCGTCCACTTCCTATTTACAGGTGTGGGACATTCTGGAGGCGGAAGGCGGTTTTTTGTTCCTGTTTCCGGATGATGCCAACCCCGATGCTGTGGCGGCCTATGATGCCATGCCTAATTTTTTCCATGTGTTCAATGAAGGGGAGCGGTGGGGGCAACTGATGCAGTGCCAGACCGTTGCAGACCTGAATGATCTTGTGACCAGCGGCCGCATCCGGGAACTGATCCGGGTCAATGAAGCGCTTCATGAAAAGCGGTACAGCCAGGTGGCGGATATGATCTGCCAGCGGGGAGCGAAAGCGGTGATGCTGGCAGGACCAAGCTCATCCGGTAAAACCACCTCTGCCAACCGCCTGGGGGTGCAGCTTCGGGTTCACGGAATGCAGCCGATTCTGATGAGTCTGGACGATTACTACGCAGACCGGGATAAGATCGCTCCCGGGCCAGACGGAAAGCTGGATCTGGAACATATCAATACCATCGATACGGATCTGTTCCGGCAGCATCTGGCGCTGCTTTTGCAGGGTCAGGAGGTGGAGATCCCTACCTTCAACTTTAAAACCGGTAAGCGGGAATGGGTGGGACATAAGCTGCGTTTGCAGGAAAACAGCGTTATCATCGTGGAAGGCCTCCACGCGCTGAATCCGGTGATGATTCCCCAGGATCTGCCCAGGGAATTGGTATTTAAGCTCTATGTCAGTCCCTTGCTGCCGCTGAATCTGGATGACCATAACCGGATCCCTACCAGCTATCTGCGGCTTCTGCGCAGAACTGTTCGGGATTATGAGACCAGAGGCTCCTCCGTGCAGCGGACCCTTTCTATGTGGGACAGTGTCCGCAGGGGAGAAAAGCGGTGGATATTCCCGTTCCAGGAAACGGCGGATGTGATCTTCAACAGCTCCACCCTTTACGAGCTGGCGGTGCTGAAAAAGCATATTTATCCGCTGCTCACTGCCGTGGAGCCGGAGGACGACTGCTACGATGAAGTACGGGCCATTGTGAAGGTTCTGAACTTTGTTCTGGAAGCGGATGTGGATGACGAGATCCCGCCCACATCCCTTGTGCGGGAGTTCATCGGCGGCAACAGCTTCTATAAATGATCGTTTATGCGGGCAGTGCCCGCAGCCAATTCGTGCATGGTGCGGTACTAATCGTTACTTCCCTAACCCGCTCGGTGTCGTTCTTGCGGCAATTTTCGATAGAATTGGTAGG
>JAZURG010000234.1:0-2254 GCA_045606145.1 Faecousia sp. | reverse complement strand
TTCAAAGGCATCTGTTAGCCGTCTGGGTTTTCTTTCTCCTTACTTTTTCCTTACTTGTTCACCACGCCATTGCCGGACGGCTAACAGATGCCTTTGAACTTTTTCTACTAACGGAGGTTTATTATGGAAATGCGTACCCGTATCTTTGGAAAAATGCTGAACGCAGAGGTTCAAGACTACCTCAAGAGAAATGACATCATCATCGTTCCTGTGGGCACCACCGAAATGCATGGCGGCTTTCCTTTGGACTGTGAGACGGTCATCAGTGAAGCCTATGCTCTGAAAATGGCAGAGGCCTGTGACGGTCTGGTGCTTACCGGCCTGCCCTATTTCTATGCCGGTGCCACCGCTTCCGGTCGGGGCACGGTTCAGGTCACGGTCCGACAGGGTATTGACTACTTAGGTGCCATCGCCCGGAGCCTGCTGCGTCTGGGCTTCAAGCGTCAGGTATATATCAGCTTCCATGGCCCTGCCCATATGACGATCTGCCCTATGGTCCGTGACTTCTATGACGAGACCGGTGTACCGATCCTATATCTGGATGCCATGATGCACATGAACAAATGCATGGATCTTTTTGCGAAGGTGGGGATGATGGCTTTCCATGACATCACCGTTGGTGCTTACAAGATCATGAACCGCCTGGACGATATACCTCTTGTCACCGGCTTTGCGCATACAGAGCCCCAGTCTTGCGCACCCTTCAACGATTTGTTTGCCCTGGGTTATCAGAGTGCTGCTGTTGGTTATTGCTTCGGTGAAAATGGAGATCATATGGCAACACCAGACATTCCGGATATTGAGACCCGCGATGCCAAGGCAGCATTGGGCGCTGATCTGATCTGCAAGATGGTGGAGCGGATGAATATGCCCCATGTGGTGGAACAGCTGCGGAAGCTGGAGGAGTACGGCCTCGAAAACGAGAAGAAGTATCCCTGGATGCCTGCCGCCTGGAACCGGAATCACTGAGGATATTATTTGAGCGGACAGTAAATATTACCGTCCGCATTTTTAAAAAGGTTGACTCAATATGTGGTTGCCGTTATGATTATAGATAGAAAAAATAATGGGAAATAGGTGAATGCGTGTGAAAAAAATGAGTATCCTGCGTCCTTCTTCGGCAGCGTTTTTGTTGATGATGGCAATGGCAGTCACCACAACCGCCCTGAGTTTTTTTGTTTCTCCTGTTTGTGATGAGCTTGGCGTGGGTCGTGGTACCTTTACCCTGTACTACAGCCTGATGACAGCTGCCGGTGCGGTCAGCACTTCGTTTCTGGGGCAGTATATCAATAAAAACGGTGTCCGGAAAGTCATGCTGCTGTCCGGATTCTGGTGTTCAGCGGGTCTGCTGCTGTTCTCACTGTCCAATTCCGTGTGGATTTTCTATCTGGTGGGAGCGGCAATCGGACTGTTTGGTACGAGTTGCATCAGTCTTTGCGCCAACGTGATTGTGCAGACCTCCTACTCCAGCGAGCAGGCCTCCTCTCTCCTTGGTTTTGTGATGGCCGGTTCCGGTGTGGGCGGTATGCTGTTCAGCCTGATTCTGCCGGGACTTTTGAGTAGCTATGGCTGGCGTATTGGCTATAGATTTCTTGCCTTATGCTGGCTGGCCCTGGTGTTAGGCGCTTTTTTGCTGAATGGCAGACAGGAGACACATGGTGCAGTAGGAAACCGTAAAGTGTTATCCCATGGTATGACCAGAAAAGAAGCACTGAAAAGCATCAAATTCTATTATATGGCTGTTGCAGTTGTAATCTACACGGTTGGATGCAGTATTCAGCAGCAGTTACCCTCTCTGCTGGCGGGTCACAACTTTTCTTCGGCACAGGTTGGCATTATGATGTCAATTATGACTGCCAGCCTGGCTGTAGGCAAGATTATTCAGGGCATGCTCTACAGCAAAATGGGCGTTGCCAGAGGCGGTACAGTGATCACGGTTATGTTTATTGCAGGATTCCTGCTACTGATGAAACCTCAAACTGCATATCCCGGACTGATCAGTCTTGCCTTTGGTATGGGTATTGTTACAACCCTGATGCCGACCGTAGTGCGCTTTGTGTTTGGATCCCGCGAATTTGCTTCCATTTGGAGCATTCTAGCTACTGCCAGCAGTGTTGGCTCTTTTGTATCAACACCTGTATGGGGCATCATTTACGATGCCTGCGGAAATTATACACCTGCGATGATCGTGACTCCGATACTGCTGGCAGTGGCCCTGGCTGCAATGTTATTGGC
The DNA here is from genome assembly GCA_045606145.1 of Faecousia sp. Taxonomy (GTDB): domain Bacteria; phylum Bacillota; class Clostridia; order Oscillospirales; family Oscillospiraceae; genus Faecousia. Next base: position 19 of record JAZURG010000234.1, on the reverse strand, counting down.
GCTTAAGGATAAGAAAGGG
>JAZURG010000233.1:0-2562 GCA_045606145.1 Faecousia sp. | reverse complement strand
AATTTCTGGGCAGAGCGGGATTTTGAAATCCCGGAACTGGATGCCGGGGAAAGCTATGAGAAGATCCGCCAGCAGATCCTGCTGCTGAATCCCATGGCAGAGGAAAAGACGATTCGGAAATTCATTCGAGGATAAGCGCCTACTTCGGTGCAAAATGGAGATGTAAGCATGGAACATGATATTAATAGCTTACCGCCTTGGGAGGTTTTGCTCAAGCGGATACTTTGGACACAGATAGGCCAGCTTCGTGATAAGCGTATATTGGATTTTGGCAGCGGCATTGGTGTTACTGCAAATTACTATGCCGCAGAAAATGATGTGGTAGCTGTGGAACTGTCCGAAGAAAGTGTCCAGCAGCGGTGGGATGATCATCCCTATCGCCAGATTGTTGGAAGTACGGATGCACTTCGGGCCATGGAAGATGAATCTTTCGACGTGATATTCTGCCACAATGTACTGGAATACGCATTAGACCGGGAAGAAATCCTTCGTGAATTTCATCGTCTGCTGAAACCGCAGGGCATCATTTCCCTTGTGAAGCACAACCGTCCCGGCAGAGTGATGCAGATGGTGGTTCTTCTAAATGAATTTGAAAAGGCTGATGCTTTGCTGAACGGAGAGGACGGCTGTGCTTCGGCCTATGGCACGATCCATTATTACGAGGATGCAGATCTCACAAAATGGTGCAATGGCTTTCAGATAAAGGAAACCTTCGGTATCCGCACATTCTGGGATTTGCAGCAGAAGCAGGAGTGCCACAAAGATCCCGCATGGCAGGAAAAGATGATTGAAGCGGAATTGCGGGTTTCGCAAATTCCACCGTACCGGGATATTGCGTTTTTCCACCATTTGATTCTTGAAAAGGAATAAATTATGAAGAAATTGATTTTTCTCCTTCTGGCGGCGATGATGCTTACTGCCTGTGGGCAGGATAAAGAAAACGACCAGGGGGCGATATATGTGAGCATCACAGCAGAGGAAGCCAAGAGAATTATGGACAACGAGGAAGGCTATATTATCCTCGATGTACGGGAGCAGGATGAATATGACGCAGGTCACATCCCAGGAGCAATCCTGATCCCCTATACGCAGATCGAAGAAAAGGCAGAGAAAGTATTGACTGACAAAGAGCAGCTGATCCTCGTCTACTGTCGCAGCGGACGGCGCAGTAAGATCGCGGCGGAAGCATTGGTAGAGCTGGGCTATACCAATGTCAGGGAATTCGGTGGCATCATTGATTGGCCCTATGAGGTGGAATAACGTGAAGAAAACAGTACGAGATAATATCCAGACTGCCTACAGCCTCCACGACATGAATGTGATTGCTTTTGAGGTCAGCGGTAATGATGTGACAATGCGGACACAGTCTGGCATGGTGAAAACCACACCGCCTTACAAACAGGTGGATGGATTCGTGGAATTCCATGATCTGGACTGGAATTTCAGTTTTGTGTATCTGATGGGCGGGTACGGAAATATCGGTAAGTTCACCGGCGAGAAACTGTACTTCAAAGATTTTATAGAGCGCTTCCCGAATTTTGGCTTTGAAGTGATTGATGAGGTCTTTGGCTACAACCAGACCAAGCTGTGGGGCTTTCTCAGCGCAAACCGGGAGGTCTACGACTGCGTAATCGAGCTGTATCATCTGGGCGATATGGTGTATGTGGAGGAATAAGCTATGATCCGAAAAGCGGAAAGTAAGGATTTGTACATACTGTCGGAACTAGCCTGCCAGCTTTGGCCCGACCATACGGTGGATGAAATGCGTACAGAGTTTGCGGAAATTCTCGCAAAACCCGATGCTGCGTTCTTCCTTGCATATGCGGAAGAAACTGCTATTGGCTTTGCTCAGTGCCAGTTGCGGCATGACTACGTGGAGGGAACGGATTCTTCACCTGTGGGCTATTTGGAGGGCATCTATGTGGCGGAGGAATATCGCAAGCATGGAATCGCCAGAGAACTGCTGTCTGCCTGTGAAATCTGGGCAAAGAAAAAAGGCTGCACTGAGTTTGCCAGCGACTGAGAACTGGATAATGTGCAGAGTCTGCAATTCCACCTGAATGTGGGCTTTGAGGAAGCGAACCGAATCATTTGCCTTACGAAAAAACTGTAAAAACCCTTGACTCTCCCCTAAGGGGACAGTTTATAGTGGAACTGAATAATCCGTTAAGGTTGTGGGGATGTACATATGAATGAGCAGATAAAAGCGTATATCGGCAACTATTCCGGTAAGATCATCGATCTGTATGACCGCTTGCGGCAGATGATTCTCGACAGTGCGCCCTGTGAACCGGAAGAAACAATGTGGGCTAAAATGCCCAGCTTCTATGTTGGCAAGAACTTTGTAAGGCTGATTCCTTTTAAGGATCATATCAATATTGAGGCGCGGACGATCATAGAGCATAGAGAAGAATTATTGGGTTACAAAATTTCACCCAAAGGCATGCTGCAGATATTTGCAAATCAGCAGATCCCAAGGGAAGTTTTGATGCGGGTGTTCAAAGAAACATTAACAAGTCCGGCTGAAAATGATGAATAAGCCCTTGACTCTCCTCTTAGGGG
>JAZURG010000232.1:0-4587 GCA_045606145.1 Faecousia sp. | reverse complement strand
AACGGAAATCTGTTCCGGTACCCGGATCCCCTGTTCCTGCAGGAAACAGATTAAATCCATGGCATAATAATCCGACACCGCGAACACAGCAGTTATGCTTTGAAACATAGAAAGATTCCGCCGGTAATATTCCCACCGTTCCTCTTTCCTCATAGGAATCAAGACGAACTCTACCGTTCCGGAAGCAAATCCTTCCCGGAAACCCTGATACCGCTCCATATCCACACAGATATCATTATCCGCAATACACAGAGCCCGTTTGTGTCCCCTCTCCCGAAAGTAAGTGCCTGTCTGAAAACCGCCATCATAATTATCGATGGTGATATTCAGTATCCGTTCCGGTTTTTCACAGTAACCGTCGTAGACCACGAAGGGGATCCGCATATGGTTTCGCAGGTACATATAGTCCTGATCACAGAAGCCGATGACCACGATACCATCCATATTCCACATGGAAGCAAATTTAATGATATCTTCTGGGCTTTTTGCTTTTTTCACCATCATAAACTGCCCATGTGCTTCGATTTCCGTAGACAGATGGTTCAGGGAGGAAGCGATAAAGAAATCATCCAGGGTATGCCCTTCATACTTCTCATGGTCATTGACAAATACGCCGATAATTTTGGAGGAATTTTGCGCCAGAAGGATTCCTGCTATACTGGGGATATATTGCCGCTCTTCCAGCAGAGCCATGACCCGTTTTACCGTTTCATCCGAGATTTTCTTTGTTTTTCCATGGATCACATTGGATACTGTAGCTGTGCTTAAGCCAAGCTCCTGCGCAATATCGCTGATTCTGACGCGCTGTTCTTCCATAAGTATCCCCTCCCCTGTTGTTCCTTTATTTTATTACATTTACAAAGATTCGTCAAAGGTTAATCGCATAACCCACTCGAACTATACGAAAACAGCTCCCTCAGATGAGGGAGCCGTAGCTTCTGCATTTCACAAAGGCCATGTTCTTCATTTTGCTTATTTTGAAAGAATCACAGAAACAGTTGTACCTTTATTCTGTTCACTTTCCAGAATAATTCTACCGTGGTGATACTGCACGGCGTGCTTCACAATAGACAGGCCAAGGCCGGTGCCGCCGGATTGCCTGGAATGGCTTTTATCCACACGGTAGAATCGTTCAAACACTTTTTCCTGATGTTCAGGAGAAATGCCGATACCAGTATCCTGTACACTCAGCAACACTTCACCGGATTTCTGAGCAACAGTCACTTTCACTCTGCCGCCGGGTTGGTTGTACTTAATGGCATTGTCGCAAAGGTTGTAGACGACCTCATACAGCAACCTGCGGACACCATTCACAACGCCATCTTCGCCGATGATTTCCAAAGAAACACCTTTCAGTTTTGCAGCATCTGCAAGTGTTTCACAGACTTCCTCAGAAAGAACTTTGAGGGATACTTCTTCATGGGGCATATCCGTTCCATCATCCAGCTGAGATAAACGGATAATATCATCAATTAGTGTAACCAGTCTGGATGCCTCTTTGCGAATGCGGCCCACAAATCGTGGTGCATCTTCTGCCTTCACAATGCCGTTTTCCATCAGTTCTGCGGAACCAATGATGGACTGCAGCGGTGTTTTCAGTTCGTGGGACACATTTGCGGTAAACTCCTGACGGTTCTTTTCTGCATTGACCTGCTCCGTGATATCAAAGGCAAGGATCACCATGCCATGATGATTTCCGTCAGAGTCAATTCTGCTCAGATCAAACTGATACTCTCTGCCGTTCTCCCTGGCCCGGAAGTCAGCACTACCCTGCTCTCGTGCAGTCTGCAGTGCCAGTCGCATATTCTGCTTGCGGTCAATCGTAAGAAAATCCTCTCCGATACAGGTAATGCCAGCACCAAACAGCGTTCTTGCGGCAGGGTTGATGCTGAGGATCTTGCCGGTACTGTCAAGAAGAACCAGTGCTTCCTTCATATTTCCCGTAATTTGTTCAAATTCATTCTGCTTATGTTGTAATGTTCGGAGCTGGCTTTTGATTTCCAAATGCTGCGCATGGATACGGTGAAGCAGCGGGGATAATTCCTCATATGCTTCATTTTCCATGGGGTTATCCAGATTCAGGTTATTCAGCGGCGCAACAATCGTCTTTGCCATACGGTGTGCCAGCCACGCGGAAAGCACAATGGCAATCACCAGAACAATGGCAATTGGCCGGAGCATTCCCAACACCAACACCAGCACGGTTGCACGGCTCACGGATACACGAAGCACGCTGCCGTCATTCAGCCGGGTTGCTTCATAGATAGTTTGCTCAGTCAATGTGGAGGATTGACGTGTACTGCTTCCTGTACCGGATGCAAGAGCTTCCCTGATTTCTTCGCGTTCTGCATGGTTTTCCATAGTATCTGCATCTACATGGCTGTCGTAAATGACAGTTCCATCAGCATTTACCCATGTCAAACGGTAGCGGTCAGCGTTCAATTTTTCCAGATATCCTTTACCAAGCTGCTGCGTTGCGCTTGCCGCAAGGCTCAATTCATCTTTTAGCTGTGATTCCTGCACACTCCCAAAATACGGATACAGTATTCCAGTAATTATCGTCAAACTCGCCATCAGCACTGCGATTGCCACAGAAAGGATGGACTTCATAATTTTACTTGTCATAATGAGCCTCCCAGCGATAGCCTACATTCCGAACAGTTTCGATCATCTTGCCGTAGCCGTCCAACTTCTGGCGTAAGGTACGGATATGGGCATCCAGGGTACGGGAATCCCCCATATAATCCTGTTTCCATACCTGAGAAAACAGCTGTTCTCTGGTGTAAACCATTCCGGGATGAGAAAGGAACATCCGGAGAATCTCAAATTCCTTATATGTAAGCTGAACTCTACACCCATCCGCAATCACTGTATGCTCATCCAAATTGAACACGAGACCGCCCACCTTCAGCAGCTTGGATACCTGCTGGGGCTGGCTGCGGCGGAGTACTGCTTTTACTCTGGATACCATTTCCATAATGCTGAATGGTTTCACAATATAATCATCGGCACCCAAATCCAGGCCACGGACGCGGTCATACTCCTGTCCCTTTGCAGTTGCCAGAATCACAGGAATCCTGTTATATTCAACAGATTCTTTCATTTGTGTCAAAATCCCGATACCATCCATACCGGGCAGCATCACATCCAGAACGATCAACTCTGGCTTTTCCTTTTGCAGTGCTTCCCAGCAGGAAAGACCGTCTTCAAAGCCCTTGGTTTCAAATCCGGCAGCATTCAATGCATACATTTCGATGTCACGGATACCTGCGTCATCTTCCACGCACCAAATCATGTTCACACCTCCTTGTGGATTCCTGTTACGGAGTAAATCACCCATTCCGCAATATTGGTTGCATGGTCACCGATCCGTTCAAAATACTTGGAAATCATCAACAGGTCGAGAGCGAATTCTCCATCCTCCGGGTTTTCCGCAATCCACGTGATAATGCCCCGTTTCACCTTGGAGAAATATGTGTCAACAATATCATCCCGAGCAATCACATTTCGGGCAAGTTCCACATCTTTTTTCACAAAGGCATCTACACTGGATGTAACCATTCGAGTTGTCTCTCCGGCCATTTCCGTAATCAGTTTCATGCCATCCATATTGTGACCATTCAGAAAGGCAACGATTTCCGCAATATCCTCAGCCTGATCTCCGATGCGCTCCATGTCCGTGATAATTTTCAGCGCCGCAGAAATCAGACGAAGATCCTTTGCCACCGGCTGCTGGTGAAGCAAAAGCTTCATACATCTGCTTTCAATGTCGCGCTCCATCTGATCAATGGCAGAACCGTTTTCTTTTACTGTTTCCGCTAAAATCACATCACCATCGATAAGGGCTTTTGCGGCGGCTTCGATCGCCTCTTCGCACAAGGCACCCATTTCAATAATCTCTCTGTTCAGTTCAAACAGCTGCTGCTCAAATCGGTTTCTCATATTTCCTCCTTAACCAAATCTGCCGGTAATGTAATCTTCAGTGCGCTTATCCATAGGCTGTGAGAAAATGTCATCTGTCTTTCCAAACTCTACCAACTCGCCAAGCAAAAAGAACGCAGTATAGTCAGACACGCGAACCGCTTGCTGCATATTGTGTGTAACCATAACGATGGTATACTTTTCTTTCAGCTCCATAACCAGTTCCTCGATGTGGGAGGTAGAAATTGGATCGAGCGCAGATGTTGGTTCATCCATCAGCAGTATCTTCGGCTGCACAGCCAACGCTCTTGCAATGCACAGACGCTGCTGCTGACCACCGGACATACCAAGGGCATTCTTTTTCAATCTGTCCTTCACCTCGTCCCAGATCGCCGCATCACGCAGAGCCTGTTCCACGATCCCATCCAACTGCACTTTATTCGTAATGCCGTGTGTGCGGGGACCGTAAGCCACATTGTCGTAGATGCTCATAGGGAATGGATTCGGCTTCTGGAACACCATGCCGATTTCTTTTCGCAGATTGTTCACATCCACTTCCCTGGAGAAAATATCTGTTTCCTCATATCGAATGTCGCCGGTGATCTTCACACCGGGAATCAGGTCATTCATTCGGTTCAAGGTTTTGAGGAAAGTAGACTTGCCGCA
>JAZURG010000231.1:0-3467 GCA_045606145.1 Faecousia sp. | reverse complement strand
CAAGGAGTTGCTGCTTGCTGATGTCTTCCTAAGACCGCTTGGCCTCCGACTTGCATCGACGGATTCTCGCTGGGCGAGAAGATGCGTAAGGGTACGGAGCGTTTCGGCGTAGAGACCCGTCTGGTCGAGGTGCTGTCCCTTGATCTCTCCGGTGAGACCAAGAAGGCAGAGACCAGTGAGGGGCCTGTGTATGGCCGGACGGTGGTGCTGTCCTCCGGCGCCAACCCCAGAGAGCTTGGAGTGACCGGTGAAAAGGAACTGATCGGTAAGGGTGTGGCCTATTGTGCAGCCTGTGACGGGATGTTCTACAAGGATAAGACCGTGGTGCTGGTGGGCGGCGGAAACAGCGCAGCGGCTGAGGCGCTGATCCTCGCCCGAGTCTGCAAAAAGGTAACTCTGGTCCACCGCAGGGACACTCTGCGGGCTACCAAGATCTATCACGAACCTTTGATGAAAACAGAGAATGTGGAGTTCCGCTGGAACAGCGCGGTGGTAGAACTGCTGCATGACGATAAAGTGACAGGTGTTCGCCTTCGGGATGTACAAACCGGAGCTGAGAGCGAGATCACCTGCGACGGCGTATTTGTGAGCATAGGTCGAAAGCCTGCCACCGAGCTTGTTGCAGGGCAGCTGGAACTGGACGAAAGCGGCTATGTGGTCGCCGATGAAACGACCGAGACCAACATCCCCGGTGTCTACGCTGTGGGCGATGTGAGGACAAAGCTGGTCCGTCAGGTGGTGACGGCGGTGGCCGACGGCGCGGCAGCTGTACACATGGCGGAGGAATACTTGGCTGGAGGTGCTACATGAAGGAGAAAACCAAACGATGGTTGAGACCTGTTCTGTTTACTGCGGGCGGCGCGCTTGCGGGATTTGGCTATTACTATTTTATCGGCTGCGCCACAGGAAGCTGCCCCATCACAGCCAATCCCATAAGCTCTATGATTTACATGGGCGTGCTCGGCTGGCTGCTGTCCGGTGTGTTTGGGAAGGGATGTGAAGGTGGATGCAGTATGTAATATCATTCCTTGAGGGGATCATCACCTTCATTTCCCCCTGCCTGCTACCCATGCTCCCCATCTACATCTCCTACTTTGCCGGCGGTGGGGAGCGCAGCACGAAAAAGACACTCACCGGGGCCATCGGCTTTGTTGTCGGATTTACTGTCGTATTCACTCTCATGGGCGCCTTGGCCGGGACGGTCGGCAGCTTCCTGAAGGAGCATCAGACGGCGGTAAACATTATTTCCGGTATTGTGGTGATCTTCTTCGGCCTCAATTTTCTGGGCGTATTCAAGCTGAACCTGTTCAGGGGGAGTGATCGATCCGTGGATACCAGCAATATGGGATTTTTCTCCGCTATGCTCTTCGGGATGATTTTCTCGCTGGGCTGGACACCCTGTGTTGGCGCTTTCCTTGGTTCCGCTCTAATGCTGGCATCCCAGCAGGGGAGCGTATTGGTCGGAACCCTCATGCTTTTGGCCTACTCGCTGGGACTTGGTGTGCCATTCATTCTCAGCGCGGTGCTGATCGACAAGCTGAAATCCGCCTTCGACTGGATTAAGAGAAATTATAAGGTCATCAATATCGTCAGCGGCAGTCTGCTGATTCTGATCGGTATCCTGATGGCTGCCGGGACTCTTGGGCGGCTGCTCAGCCTGCTCAGTTAGGAGGTATTATGAACAAGAATAAAACGCTTTTGATCATAGTTCTGGTTTTCGTCTTGTTGCTGGGCGGAGCATATGTGCTCTATAACAGGCTGGCACAGGATGCCGCTCCGGATCAGCTGTCCGTACAGGGCGGTACGGAAGCGCAGACGGCCCAGCAACCGGAGGAACCGCAGCAGGACACGGGCGGTTCCGGGGAGGAGTCAACGGAGCCGGAGAAGGTTCTGGTTCCAGACTTCACTGTCTATGATTCGGAGGGTAACGAGGCGCATCTGTCTGATTTTACCGGGAAGCCTGTGGTGCTTAACTTCTGGGCCAGTTGGTGCGGTCCCTGTAAGATGGAGATGCCGGATTTCGATGATGCCTACGCCGAGCTGGGAGAGGATGTCCATTTCCTCATGGTCAACATGACCTCCGGACGGGAAACGCTGGAGAGTGCAACCTCTTTCATCGAGGAGCAGGGCTACTCTTTCCCGGTGTACTATGATACGGACGCCGACGCTGCCATGACCTATGGTGTTTACTCTCTGCCGACTACCCTTTTTATTGATGCGGAGGGTCATGGCATTGCCCAGGCAACGGGAGCGATCAATGCAGAGACCCTTCAGCGGGGGATCAATATGATCTTACCAAAGAAATAATGCAAGGACAGTATTGTGCTGGAAGAACTTGTTCGCGTTTTGGATAATCTGCAGTAGACTGACCGTCTTATAGTTGCGACAAGTGTTCATTGTTATATTTAGATTCGAATGGCGCAGAGCAAATGTATGGAAACTTATATCAGATTATTTCGGTGCATACAGCCATGGCTGAACCGCCAATACAACCGCATGGGGATTTCGGGGATACAAGCGTCGATTATTCTTTCTTTAACTACTGAAAAAGTAAAGGAACAGCATGAGCTGGTTAACGCTCTTGGCTTGAGAAAGGGCACAATTTCCAAAGCGGTCGAACAGCTTGTTGCGAACGGCTATATCAAGATTGAAAGACAAAGAGGGGATAAGCGCATTCGCGTCCTGCGGCCCACACACAAGGCGTATTACCTCAGTAAACAGATCCGGAGCCTTCATCATATGATAGAGGAGATTTTGCTGGAAGATTGTCTGGCAGGCACATCAGAACTTTTGGAACACTACCTGCGAGAGATGATGAAAAATGTGCCTTTCCTGATTGAAAGAGAATATCTTCCAGAATCGCCATACAGTATAGATGATATCCCGGATGATCCTCGAAGAATTACACCGGAGCAATGGAAAACGATGCGGACAGTTGATATCAGAACCGTGGATAAATCACAGCTTGTTGATATTCGCACGATTAAGGTCGATCCAAATCTTCCGCCATTAGACAGGTGGTACAGCTATCTGCGCCAAGTCAAAAATCCGTATTGCGTCAAAGTGGGAAATTTTGGAGTCAAGCTGACTTTTCCGGATGAGCCATAGTAATGTCGTGTGAATCTGCACTTTTTCTGAACTTCCATTGGGCCTTTCGGGTGAGTATGCTGATTTAGTCCAAACGGCATCCCGTGGCAGGAGCGGCCCACTGAAAAGTGGGCCGCCCAAATAATTTTGAAGAATTTTGTATGTCTATCTTGACACAACCAGAAGGCTTTATCACCGGTATGGCGGCCAAAATGTTCACCGTGGCTGGCCCGGTGATCGTGTTCGGCACGTTGGCCAGCGTGGTGTACGGACTGATTCTTCTGGTGTTGCAGAAGCTTTAAGGAAAAGATCTGCCTGATGCGGCTCTTAAAAGGGCGGAAACTTTTTTGGAAAAGCAAATAAATTTATTTTACTTCTCC
>JAZURG010000230.1:0-5745 GCA_045606145.1 Faecousia sp. | reverse complement strand
ATCGGATACAGGTACATCACCCAAGACCTCATATTCAGCATCCAGCGCAGTGGTTGTGTCCGGAAGCATTGCAAATCCTGCATAAGCGGTCAGCAGACCATGCTCAGTCACATCCAGACCGGTGATTTCTTCTTCTGCACTGACGCGCAGGCCGATGGTCTTCTTGATAATGAAGAACACGACTGTGATGATAACTGCCACATAAGCTGCAACGCACAGTACGCCAAGGGTCTGTACACCCAGGAAGTGGAAGCCGCCGCCGTAGAAAACACCTTTCTCAGTGGAAACGCCAGTAGCGAAGAAACCTGTGAGGATCGTTCCCAGACTACCGCATACACCGTGAACGGACACAGCACCAACAGGGTCGTCGATCTTTGCAACCTTATCAAAAAATTCAACGGAAAACACAACAACAATACCAAAGACGGCACCCATGATAGCAGCACCCAGAGGAGAAACAGCATCACAGCCAGCGGTGATGCCCACCAGACCAGCCAGCGCTGCATTGTAAGTCATGGAAACATCGGGCTTACCATAACGGATCCAGGTAAGGATCAGCGTCACGCAGCAGGCAACGGCAGCTGCCAGATTGGTGTTGAAGAAGATAAGACCTGCGCTGGTAACAGCTTCGTCAGAATCCATAGCAACGGTAGAAGCACCGTTAAAGCCGAACCAGCAGAACCAGAGGATGAATACCCCCAGAGCAGCAAAGGTGATGTTATGTCCCAGAATAGCACGGGGTTTTCGGTCCTTATCGTACTTGCCGATACGCGGACCAAGCATCCAGGCACCGATACAGGCACACACGCCGCCAACCATATGGACTGCGGTAGAACCGGCAAAATCATGGAAGCCCAGCTGACTCAGCCATCCGCCGCCCCAGATCCAGTGACCGGAGATCGGATAGATGAACAAAGAAATGGCTGCGGAGTAGATGCAGTAGGCACTGAACTTGGTACGCTCTGCCATAGAGCCGGAGACGATGGTGGCAGAGGTGGCGCAGAACACCGTCTGGAAGATTGCAAATGCCCACAGAGGAACACCGCTGGGGAGTGCGTGGCTGTAATCCCTCATAATGCCGGGGTCCAGCCAGCCGATGATGGAACTTCCTGCACCGAACATGATGCCGAAGCCAAACAGCCAGAAGCAGGGCGTACCGATACAGAAGTCCATCAGGTTTTTCATCAGGATGTTGCCGGTATTTTTGGCCCGGGTGAAACCGGCTTCACACAGGGAAAAGCCTGCCTGCATGAAGAAAACCAATGCGGCACCCAACAGCACCCAGATCGTGTTTACAGAACTCAATGTCATAATACTTACCTCCTATCGTGATTGGGGTCTATCTCCATTTCTGTCTGCCCATCAGGAGGGGTGGTCAGCCCCTCCTGTGAGCCGTCCCGGAAGAAAAATGGAAAACAACAAAAGTGGCTAATTTATGATCAATGTTTAGTCCCAAGCGGTTGTGTTCAGTATAAATTCGCAGGACCATTGTTCCTCTCGGGAATAGAATGCCTTTTCGTACAGCGGATCCATCTCTACAGGAGCAAGCTGCATTTCATGTCGGCTTCTTCCCAGACAGAATTCTACTGTCTGCATTATTTTTTCTTGTTGCATAACCTGACTCCTTCCATGGTGCTACTCTCATTCTAGGGAATATCAAAATTATTCCAGTTCGTTTCCCTTAACAAACTCACGAATAATACTGTAAATATCTTCTTTACATTCGCACCAAATCGTATTCCAATCGACATCATGTGCGGTATGTGGCCGGTGCTGTATTTTTGCTGCCAGAATTAAGGAGCAAAACAGTGACTTTGCGGACATTTCCCACGGATATCCATTCTCGTCCTTACCAAACACACGAACATCGGCATCAACAGTCTGAACAAGCTTCGAAAATCGCTCAACATCACTGCCAGTATTTAATTCAATCGGTACTCTCATAACACGCCTCCAATCATTATCGAACACCAAACAGCAATTCGCCGTAGGTGGGGAAAGGCCAATACTTCTCGGCTGTGACAGTTTCGGCCTCATCCGCCACCGCCCGGAGGGCAGCCATCCTGCCGATCACAGCATCCTGGATTGCATAGGCTTCCTGGGCAACATCCGCAGCACCCTTCAGCTCCAGCACCGAAGCCTCCAGCTCGTCTGTTTTGGCGGCAATCTGATCCGTCAGCACGGACAGCCTGGCGATCAGACCGGATTCGTAACCGCAGACAATGTCCGTGGAAATGGCTTTCTTTGCGGCAACTCCACCTGCCAGCTCCGCGGTATAGCCCTGAACCGCTGGAAGGATCTGCTTCCGGGCTATGTCGATCATGGTGTTGGCCTCGATGATGACGGTCTTGCAGTAGTTCTCCAGAAGAATCTCACAGCGGGATCTCATCTCAGCTTCGGAGAACACCTTATGGGCAGTCAGCATTTGCACATTCTTCCCGTCCATAATGTGGGGGATGCAGTCGGGCGTGGTAGGATAGTTGGAAAGCCCGCGCCGGGCGGCTTCTTCCAGCCAGGCATCGTCGTAGCCGTTGCCGTTGAAAATAATCCGCTTGTGGTCCTTGATGGTCTTTTGGATCATCTCATGGAGCTTTGCTTCAAAATTCTCCGCACCCTCCAGCCTGTCTGCGTAAATCTTCAAGGATTCTGCCACGGCGGCATTCAGCATGATGTTGGCACAGGCGATGGAGTTGGAAGAGCCAACCATACGGAACTCGAACTTGTTTCCGGTGAAAGCAAAGGGAGAGGTTCGGTTGCGGTCGGTGGTGTCCCGTGCGAACCGGGGCAGCACATCTACACCCAGCTTCATGGTCTTTTTTCTGGCTGCTTCGTAAGGGGTATCGTTTTCAATGGCATCCAGAATGCCCTGCAGCTCGTCGCCCAGGAAGATGGACACCACAGCGGGAGGGGCTTCATTTGCACCCAGCCGGTGGTCGTTTCCTGCGGTGGCAACAGAGATCCGCAGCAGATCCTGATAATCGTCCACGGCCTTGATCACCGCGCACAGGAACAGCAGGAACTGGGCGTTTTCATAGGGAGTCTCGCCGGGAGACAGCAGATTCACACCGGTATCGGTGGAGATGGACCAGTTGTTGTGCTTGCCGGAGCCATTGACACCGGCAAAGGGCTTTTCATGGAGCAGGCAGACAAGACCGTGCTTTGCCGCGACCTTCTGCATGATCTCCATGGTCAGCTGGTTGTGGTCGGTGGCAATGTTGGTGGTAGTGTAAATGGGAGCCAGTTCATGCTGGGCAGGAGCAACTTCGTTATGCTCGGTCTTGGCCAAAATTCCCAGCTTCCACAGCTCTTCATTCAGATCAGCCATGTAGGCAGCCACGCGGGGCTTGATGACACCAAAGTAATGGTCATCCATTTCCTGCCCCTTGGGAGGCTTGGCACCAAACAGGGTCCTGCCGGTATAGATCAGATCCTTGCGCTTTTCGTACAGTTCTTTGGGAACTAGGAAGTATTCCTGTTCAGGGCCGACAGAGGTACGGACACACTTCACATCTTCGTTGCCGAACAGCTTCAGGATACGCATTGCTTGCCGGTTCAGCGCTTCCATAGAGCGAAGCAGCGGGGTTTTCTTATCCAAAGCCTCACCGCCGTAGGAGCAAAATGCCGTGGGGATACAAAGTGTCTTACCCTTGATAAATGCATAGGAAGTGGGATCCCAGGCGGTATAGCCTCTTGCCTCAAAGGTTGCCCGCAGACCGCCGGAAGGGAAGGAGGAAGCATCCGGTTCGCCCTTGATCAGCTCTTTGCCGGAGAAATCCATGATGATGCCGCCATCCGGTGCGGGAGAAATAAAGCTGTCGTGCTTTTCAGCGGTAATACCGGTAAGCGGCTGGAACCAATGGGTATAGTGGGTAGCGCCGTGTTCAACTGCCCAATCCTTCATTGCAGCCGCAACAGCATTGGCGACACCTGCATCCAGTTTGGCACCCTGATCGATTGTCTTGCGGAGGGACTGATAAATATCGGCATTCAATCTTGCCTTCATGACACGGTCATCAAAAACCAAGCAGCCAAAATAATCCGAAACAGTACCCATAAGATTTACACTCCTTTTCAGAATTTGGCAGACCCGGAGGAGAATGTGAAGGAGAGAGAAAGAGACAAAGAAAAAAGCATTGTCAAGGGAAATGGTTCCTCCGGGCCGCCAGGGTATAAAAAAAGGCAAAGGCGTCTAAGAGCTTAATGCTCAAAGACGCCTTTGCCTTATGGGTGCATCATACACCCGTAAATTCGATTTGTCAACACTCTGCACAAAAAAAGTTTTTTGACCTTGTATACATTGACAAATTCCGTAAGTTGGAATATAATACCATCAATGAGCAAAGGCGTTCATGGATAGGGAAAGTCTACCCTGTCGGTGAACGCCTTTGCTTTTTTATTTTTGTCCGAAAGGATTGAAGTGTATGAAGCCAGAAGGTCAAGTGCGTATTCCATCAGGCTGCGCGATTGCTGCTGTTATTTCCAGAGACGGTAAACGAATGTCCGGCAAGATGATTTGCGAAGCCATGAAACCTATGCATGACCGTTCCAACGGTCTGGGCGGTGGTTTTGCAGCATATGGGATTTATCCGGAGTATAAAGATTTTTATGCACTGCATTTATTCTTTAATGAACGGGCAACCCGGAAAAACTGCGAAGTATTTCTGAAAGAGCGGTTTGAAATTGTAAAGTCTGAAATAATACCTACCCGAAAGATTCCTGCAATCACAGATGAGCCGATCATCTGGCGTTACTTTGTTACGCCGCTCCGCAGCGCACGTACCGCTATGCAGGTGGACGAAAGGGAATTCGTTGCCAGAACTGTCATGAAGATCAACACAGAAATACCAGGTGCCTATGTGTTTTCCAGCGGCAAGAACATGGGAACCTTTAAGGCTGTTGGTTTTCCGGAGGATGTGGGAGAATTCTACCGCCTGGAGGAGTATGAGGGCTATTCCTGGACCGCCCATGGCCGCTATCCCACAAATACCCCCGGCTGGTGGGGTGGTGCCCACCCTTTCACTCTTCTGGATTATTCCATCGTCCACAACGGCGAGATTTCTTCCTATGACGCGAACCGTCGCTTTATCGAGATGTTCGGCTATAAATGCAATTTACAGACCGACACGGAAGTCATTACTTACATCATGGACTACCTGCTGCGCCGACAGGGACTTACCTTGGAGGAAGCATCATCGGTCATTGCAGCCCCATTCTGGAGCACCATCCAGAAAAAGGACACCGATGAGCAAAAGAGGCTGACCTATCTGCGGACTGTATTCAATAGTCTATTGATTACAGGTCCATTTTCCATTGTATTTGGCTTTGATGGTGGTCTGATGGCGCTTAATGACCGTCTGAAGCTCCGCTCCATGGTCGTTGGTGAAAAGGATGATAAAGTGTTCATCGCCAGCGAAGAAGCAGCGATCCGCACAATGGAGCCCAATGCAGAAAATATCTGGGCACCGGCCGGCGGTGAACCCGTCATCGTAACTGTGAAAGAAGGTGCATTTTAATGGGCATTGATTTTATTTATCCGGAATTTGAAGTGATCCGTAATGAAAGCCGCTGTATCACCTGTCGGGTGTGCGAACGGCAGTGCGCCAACGAAGTGCATTCCTTTGATGCGGACCGGAAGTTCATGCTCAGTGATGAAACAAAATGTGTCAACTGCCAAAGATGCGTTTCCTTATGTCCTACCCGGGCACTGAAAATCGTGAAGAGCGACTGCCGCCTTCGGGAAAATGC
>JAZURG010000229.1:0-5751 GCA_045606145.1 Faecousia sp. | reverse complement strand
GGGGGGAAGCTGTCAAAAATCTATGATTTTTGACTGATGAGGGGTCAAAAAGCTGCCATACCCCTCATCCGTCTGCCCTTCGGGCAGCCACCTTCCCCCTCGGGGGAAGGCTTTGGATGGTACGCTAAACGATCATTTACCAATGCAGTAACGAACCGAGCGGCCGCGAGCCTGACCGCCGCCGGCGGCGGAAAAAGGGAAGGCGCAGCGTGTGCAGCGGTCAAAATTTCGTTAGCGGATAGCGAACAAGAAATTTTGGGTACCGCAAATGGACACGGGAAGTAACGATTAGTACCGCACCGTGCACGAATTGTCAGCGGGCACTGCCCGCATAAACGATCATTTATCTATAGACGCAGAAAAACTCCCTCTGCGTTTGCAGAGGGAGAAAACTTATTTCCTGGCAGCGGCGGCGATTTCCTCAGGGGTACCTTCCATGGTATCCACGATCAGCTTCTTGGGACACACATCGGCACACAGGCCGCAGGAATCACACTTGCTGTAATCGATCACCGCCAGATTCCGGTCAATGGAGATGGCATCTTTGGGGCAGACCTTGACACAAATAGAGCAGCCGATGCAGCCCTGACTGCAGCCACGGACGGTAACCGCGCCCTTTGCGTGGGACGCACAGGCAATCATAACATGCTTATCATACTCAACAGGTACGATCAAGTTACGGGGGCAGACCTGGCTGCAGGCCATACAGCCGACACACTTGTCACTGTCTACCTTGGCAACACCATCCACCACATGGATAGCATCGTACTTACAGACCTTGGTACAGTTGCCGTAACCCAGACAACCGAACTTACAGCTCAGAGGGCCGTTACCGCCAACCTTGGAAGCAGCCACGCAATCGTGGAAGCCTTCGTACTGACCCTTCAGCTTGGCACCCAGTTCTTTGCCGTTGGCATCGATACTGCGGAAACCGGAGCAACGAACCAGCGCTACCTTGCGGATCATAGCATCGACCTTGACTCCCATGATCTCACCCATGGCCTGGGCGCACTCATTGCCGCCGGAGGCGCATTTTCCGATCTCGGCCTCGCCCTTCAAAACCGCTTCCGCATAGCCGCCGCAGCCGGCATAGCCGCAGCCACCGCAGTTGGCACCGGGCAGGCATTCGTTGAGCTTTTCCAAACGGGGATCGGACTCCACATAGAAGACCTTGGAGGCAGCAGCCAATACCAGGCCAAATACCAGACCCAGACCACCTAAGATCGCAATCGCAATTACAATTTCCATAATGAAGCCTCCTTAGAAGATCTTCAGACCGGAGAAGCCCATGAATGCCAGGGCCATCAAACCGGCTGCAACCAGCGTCAGAGGGAATCCCTTGAAGCTTTCAGGACTCTCTGCCTTGTCTACACGTTCACGGATGGACGCAAACAGCACGATGGCAACGGTAAAACCGATACCGCCGCAGGCACCGTTAAGGACACTCTGCAGGAAATCATAACCCTTCTGCACATTCAGCAGCGCAACACCCAGCACGGCACAGTTGGTGGTAATCAGAGGCAGGAAGATACCAAGCGCCTTATACAGCGCGGGAATTGCCTTCTTCAGGAACATTTCCACCACCTGTACTATAGAGGCGATGACCAGAATAAAGGCAACGGTCTGCATAAATTCCACACCGAAGGGTACCAGCAGGAAGTGATACACCGCATATGTAGCCGCAGAGGCCAGTGCCATAACGAAGGTAACGGCCATGCCCATGCCCAGAGCGGTGTCAATCTTCTTGGAAACACCCATAAAGGGACAGATACCGTAGAATTTGACCAGGATAAAATTTTCAGAGAGGATGGCAGCCACCAGGATGCCAATCAAAGCCTTTACATATTCCATTACTTTGCTGCCTCCTTTTCTGACTTTTTCTTATGGAGATACTTGGTAAACCACTGGAATCCTGCCATGAGGAAGCCAAGGGTCAGGAAGCCGCCTACGGGCATGACCATCATCATAGCGGGGTAGCCTTCGGGAATGATGCGGATACCGTCTCCGCCGTTCAGAATACCGCCGCCGAAGGTACCGTTGCCCAAAAACTCACGAACAACACACATAATAACCAGCGCAATGGTATAACCGATTCCCTGGCACAGGCCGTCCACCGCGGAGGCCAGCACGCCATTCTTGGAAGCAAAGGCTTCCGCACGGCCCAGCACGATGCAGTTGACGACGATCAGCGGGATAAATACACCCAGACTTTCGGACAGATCCGGCAGGAATGCCTGCAGCAGCAGGTCTACGATGGTAACAAAAGAAGCGATGATGACAATGTAGGCCGCAATGCGGATCTGGTTGGGAATGACCTTACGCAGCGCGGAGATCATCACATTGGAGCAGATCAGAATGATAGTAACGCTGAGTCCCATACCCAGGCCGTTAAAGAGACTGGTCGTAATTGCCAGCACGGAACACAGACCCAAAAGCTGCGCCAAAACCGGGTTCTTGCTCAGCAGGCCCTCGTTAAGCTGTTTCTTAAAATCCATAACGATACCTCCTTAACCGTTCTGTTTGGCACAGGCCACGGCGGCATTGATACCTTCGCAGATGGCCCGGGATGTGATGGTAGCGCCGGTAATGGCATCCACCGTTCCGCCGTCCTTGGTAACGGCCAGATCACCGGAAAGACCCACAAACTGACCCCGGAAAGTCTCGCCAGCGGCATTCTTGGCCGCAGCCACAGCACCCAGGCCGGCAGTTTCCGTGTGGGAGACAATGCTGATGCCCAGAATATTACCCTCCCGGTCAACACCTACCATCATAGTGATGGTATTGTCAAAACCGGTGGGGGTCACCTGCACCGCATAACCCAAATCGGAAGCATACACGTTGCTGACAAGGCCGGTGCCGTCTACAAAGCAGTAGACCTCTTCACCGCCGCCGGGAAGCACTTCGCTGACAGCCTTCTGGATCTTCTCTGCCCGGCGCTGCGCGATCCGGGGTGCGGTAATTTTGTTGACCAGAGCAAGTGCGCCTGCCATGATGGCAGTAATCAGCAGCAGCGTAACAGCCAGACGCAGAACATACAGCGCCGTATTTTCCTTTTTCATTTTCTGGCCACCTCCTTCTTGGGAGCGCCGAACTTTTTCGGTCTGCCGATGCGGTCCAGAAGAACAACGCAGCAGTTCATAATGAGGATAGCGTAGCTGACGCCTTCGTTATAGCCGCCGAAATAACGGATCACGATGGTCAGTACACCGCAGCCAATGCCGTAGACGATCTGACCCAGCTTGGTAACGGGACTGGTCACATAGTCGGTAGCCATGAAGATGGCACCCAGCATCAGGCCGCCGCCGCAAAGCTGCGCGGCACACCATGCAAAAGCATTGTTGCCCTGAGGGAACAGCAGGCTCAGCACAGCCACCGTACCCACATAGGCCAGAGGGATCCGAAGCGTGATGACCTTCCGGATCAGCAAATAGATAAGACCTAGGAGCAGCAGAACTACAGAAGTTTCACCAATACAGCCGCCTACATTGCCCAAAAACAGATCCAGCAGAGATTCCTCGGGCATCTGGCCCTGATGCAGAGCTGCCATAGGAGTAGCGGCAGTGACAGCGTCAGCGGTGGAAAGGATACCGGCAGCATTTTCAAAACCCACCTTGACCCAGTGGGTCATCAGCACCGGCCAGCCGAACAGGAAGGCCCGAGCCGCCAGAGCGGGATTGACGAAGTTCTTGCCGATACCGCCAAAAAGCATTTTGACAACGATAATGGCGAAGAAGTCGCCGATGATGATGCACCAGTAAGGGATCGTCACCGGGCAGACAAAGGCGATCAGCATGCCGGTAACCGCAAAGGACAAATCATAGATCTTGCAGGGCATTTTCATTATCCGGCACCAGCCCCATTCAAAGAACGCGCAGGCGGCAACGCTGATCAGTGTCACTATCAAGGCCCGGAAGCCGAAGAAGTACACGCTGCCGATCAAAGCAGGCACCAGTGCGATCAGCACGTCACGCATAATGGTCTGGGTGGTGATTTTGGAATGGACATGGGGTGAGCTGGAAATCGTCAGCTCATAGAAGTATTTCATTACAGCCATCAGATTTCCACCTCCTTAAGGCTTTTTTGCGGCAGCCTTCTGGGCAGCTTCCGCGGTACGGATATGATGCTTGGCAGCCTTGAACGACAGCACCAGCGGCACGCAGGCCGGACAAGTATAGGCGCAGCAGCCGCACTCAATGCAGTCCATCAGATTCTGGGCCTTCATCTCCTCCACGTTGCCGGAGTACAGGCTCTTGTACATCAGAATAGGCATCAGATGCATGGGGCAGACTTCAATGCATTTGCCGCAGCGGATGCAGCGGGACTGGTCTACCACATACTTGTTCTTCTTACCCAAAATAGTAACGGCATTGGTACCCTTGATCACAGGCACCGCCAGATCGTACTGTGCGGCACCCATCATAGGACCGCCGGAGAGGACCTTGTAAGGGTTTTCACTGTGACCCACGGCACGGATCATATCATTGAAGCCGACACCGATGGGCACCATCAGATTCATGGGCTTCATGGCGATATCACCGGAAACGGTGACCAGCCGCCGGATCAGGGGCATACCCTCATAGACAGCATCGTGGATAGCCTTACAGGTGGCAGCGTTGAATACCGCGCAGCCTACCGCCGCAGGCAGACCGCCGGAGGGGATCTCCCTGCCGGTAATGGCATAGATCAGCTGCTTTTCCGCACCCTGGGGGTACTTGGCAGGCAGGATGTCCAGAACAATGCCGTCCTTGGGGTCGATCTCCCACTTCAGCGCCTTGGCTGCGGAAGGCTTATTGTCCTCGATAGCGATATGGGCGCTGTTCAGACCCAGAATCTTCATGATGATCTTCAGGCCGGAGATCATCTGAATGGGATAATAGCGGCACAGAATATCGTCCGCAACTATGTAAGGCTCACACTCGGACACATTGACGATAATGGTATCCACCTTGCCCAGGCCGGAAGAGAGCTTCACATGGGTGGGGAAGGTAGCGCCGCCCATGCCCACAATACCGGCTTCCCGGATAATTGCCATCAGTTCTTCGGTAGTCAGCGCATCGACTTGTTCTTTGGAGCGAGGCTGGATGGTCTCACAGGGTGTGTCCAGATGATCATTTTCAATGACCACACTCATCATCAGCGTACCGCTGGTATGGGGACGGGGTTCCACTGCCTTGACTTTACCGGAAACACTGGCATGGACGGGGACACACAGGCCGGTGTTGTCACCGATCTTCTGACCCATCGTGACCGTATCCCCTTTTTTTACCAGCGGCAGGCAGGGTGCGCCGATATGCTGCGACATGGGGATCACCACTGTGTCCGTCTCCGGGAAGGTCTGCACCGGGGCATTCTCAGCATAGAACTTGTTCTCTTTCGGGTGGATTCCTCCAAAGAAGGAAAACGCCATAACTGAATCACCTCTTATATAAAAATCCGCAGATTTGCAATACTGCATCCATCGTAGAGTATAATAACGCATTTTCTAAAGTTTGTCCACATAAAATTAGGCAAAAGCCTTAGAACAACGGAAAAAATATAATTTTATCGATATATTTTGACGGAGAAAAGGTACAAGCTGCCACCTTTTGCGACAGTCTGCACCTATCGCACTAAATGATCGTTTATCTCACAAACTACCACTGCACCCAAAAGGCTTCCCCTTGGGGGGAAGCTGTCAAAAATCTTTGATTTTTGACTGATGAGGGGTCGAAAAGCAGCCACACCCCTCATCCGTCTGCCCTTCGGGCAGCC
>JAZURG010000228.1:0-2672 GCA_045606145.1 Faecousia sp. | reverse complement strand
CCGAAAACCGCCCGAAATTGGGCCGCTTTCGAGCAACTTCCGAGGACGAACGAGGAAGCAGGATAAAGCACCGGCGTCTTATCACCAGTGAGATGCAAGAAAACGCCGCAGCCAACATCGACCGCGGCATTGCAAAGGCAGAGGTCAGCGAAAACACCAAAGAAGAAATACAGACCGCACCGCAGGAATTCGAACCGTACATTGCGCCCCGGCGCAGACCGAGCAGCGGCTACCTCAAAGAAATCAAGCCAGGTCTGTGGGAAGGCCGATACTCCCCGGTGTGGCCTGACGGCAAAAAGCACTCCCGCAATGTCTATGGTCACACAAAAGAGGAATGCGAAGCAAAATTAAAAGAACTGATCATCCAGATGAAAGCAGAGATTGCCGCTCTGCGCTCCGGCAAAGCCACGGAGTATCCCGACGGCGTCAGTCCCAAGAAAAAGCAGCTCGCCGCATATCTGATCGCCAATCCCGGCGTGAGTAATAAAAGCTATATCGCCAGAGAACTTGGAATGGCAATCACCACCGTCCATAAATACTACGACGAGGTCAGAGCGGAGTTGGCGGCACTGGCCGTATCATAAGAGAACCGCTATATGCTGTTGAACTCCATAGCATATAGCGGTTTCGTTTGTCTAAATTACAACTTCCTTAACCTTGCTTTCAGTTGAAGAATCTTCTCCTCAATTCTCTGAATGGTTTCAATAAACACCTCGTCAGGCTGACCACTGGGATCGTCCAGGCCCCAGTCCTCCCGGTGGGAACAAGGCAGGAATGGACACTGGACATTGCATCC
This sequence comes from Faecousia sp., assembly GCA_045606145.1. Taxonomy (GTDB): domain Bacteria; phylum Bacillota; class Clostridia; order Oscillospirales; family Oscillospiraceae; genus Faecousia. Next base: position 1,876 of record JAZURG010000228.1, on the reverse strand, counting down.
CATGGTGATTACGATATCCACCGGAGGAATATCCGACAGCAGTTTGCTGTACTGGGTTTCTTCCATATCTATACCGTGAATTTGTTTCATCAGCCGAACAGCATCTTGATTGATCTGCGGCTTGGTTTCTGTACCGGCAGAGTAGCATTCAAATACACCCGATGCCAGCTTTTTCCCAAGAGCCTCTGCAATCTGGCTGCGACAGGAATTATGGACACAAATAAATGCAACCTTTTGCATGTCACACACCCAGTTTGCGGATTAGGTTCTCTACATCTTTGGCCTTGAGCACCTTGCCTGCGGAAACCACCTTGTCATTGACCACAATGGCAGGCATGCTCATCACGCCGTACTCCATCACCTTCTGCATATCGGTGATGTACTCCACCTCCACAGACAGCCCCATTGCTTTCGCAGCGGCCTGTGCATTCTCGTACTGCTCGTGACAAGACTTACATCCGGCACCCAGAACCTTGATACAGCAAATACTGTCCACAGGCTGTCCGCAGCAGTCGTTGGAAATCTTCGCAACTTCTGCATCCATTGCTTCACAGCCGCAGCCGCAAGAGCATCCAGGAGCCTTTGTGTCCTCTTTTTTCTTTCCAAAACCAAACAGTGCCATAACAATACCTCCGTTAAATAATAAATGTTTGAATTGCATTAAAGAAATAGCCAACGATGATAATTCCAACGGTGCAGATCGTAACGAAAACGCCCAGCAACTTGGGCTTTACGGCCTTGCGAAGCATGATGATAGAGGGCAGAGACAGGGTGGTCACGCCCATCATAAAGGATAGAACCACTCCAAGCTGTGCGCCCTTGGCCAGCAACGCTTCAGCAATGGGGATCGTGCCGAAGATGTCTGCATACATGGGAACACCTGCGACTGTGGCAATAATGACGCCGAAGGGATTGACGGTGCCAAGCAGCTTTACGATGAACTCCTCGGGGATCCAGTTATGGATGAATGCGCCAATTCCTACGCCAACCAGCACATAAGGAGCGACCTTTTTAGCGGTGGAAACAACCTGTTCCCAGGCGAAGCGGATGCGATCCTTGCAGGTCAGTTCCTCCTGGGGTGTATCCATGGCCCGGCCGTTACGGATGTACTCCTCCACATGGTTCTCCAGATGGAGTTTCTCAATCAGCGTACCGCCAACAACGGCAATTACCAGGCCAAGCAACACGTAGACAACTGCGACCTTCCAGCCGAAAATGCTCATCAGCAACACCAGACTTCCCAGATCCACCATAGGAGAAGAGATCAAGAAAGAGAATGTCACGCCCAGAGGCAGCCCCGCACTGGTGAAACCAATGAACAGCGGGATGGATGAGCAGGAGCAGAAAGGCGTTACCGTTCCCAACAGTGCTGCCACGCAATTTGCACCAACGCCGTGGAATCTGCCAAGAATACGCTTGGTGCGTTCAGGTGGGAAATAGCTTTGGATATACGAGATCACGAAAATCAGGAAACCAAGCAGAACCATGATTTTGATGACATCGTAGATAAAGAACTGGATACTGGCACCCCAACGAGACGTAATATCTAACCCTAAGGCTGAAAGACCATTCCCAATTGCTTCGTTAAGCCACCTCATGCCAAGCACTTGGTTTTGAAAAAATAGCCATACAGACTGCAAAAGTTCCATCATTAGGCCTCCTTCTAAATCGACAAATCTAAAAATATCGAATTATTGTCCAAAAGAGAAGCCATCTTCTCAGATGGCCTCTTTTATTTCTTACAACAATCTTCCTCGCTCTGCTGGCAAAGCGTGGTCAGCGCAACCTGCTGTTCCAACAGCTTTTGAGCGCGGGCAGCACCTGCCGGGTCGATGGAATAGTGAACCCACTTTCCTTCCTTGCGCCCCTGCACAAC
>JAZURG010000227.1:0-21695 GCA_045606145.1 Faecousia sp. | reverse complement strand
TTGTCGCCGAACAAGAAAGTAACCAAAGAAGTCGGCATAGGGGAGGAACTGAGTTCATTGCTCCCGCATTCAAAGCCGTCCCTCCCCTATGTACCCCTCCCGCGCGCACTTACGATGGTGCGGCATAGGTCTTCTGTTGTAATTGGGTTTATGGCAGTGGGAAAGGATACGAAACCCAAGGAGATGGAAACAGAACTGCAGTATGTTATGTACGGAACATAGGTTGTACGGTATATGCTTCCAGGTTTCGGGAACCTTTATATTTTTGAAAAACGATTGGCACACCGGTGTGCGCACCGGCATGGTAATGACATAGTTTTTTGACAGTCTCAAAAGACCCGGAACTTTCGTTCCGGGTCTTTTTTTACTCACTTTGGGATGCCAGACGCTGCTGTTCCTGCTGGACCATTCTGGTGACCCAGGAACCTTCCGCGCTTTTCAGTTGGCTTTCACCAACCACAGAATCATCAGCAAAGCTGTCAAACTCCTGCTGCTTGCCGGAGAGAATTTCCAGCATTCGCTCATCAATGGTGTCATCCGCCAAAAGCCGGTGCACCAAAACATCCCGGGTCTGGCCCATGCGGTATGCTCTGGAAACAGCCTGGTTTTCAATGGCAGGGGTTAGTTGGGGTTCGCAGAATACGATCACACTGGCAGCCTGGATGTTCAGTCCCGTCCCGCCTGCCTGTACCTGACTGACCAGCACCGCACCGGGATTGGCACTGTTGAATGCGTCAACGATTTCCTGTCTCCTTGCAGGGCTTATGTCACCGGAGATAATATCCAAACAGCGCTCACCCAGTAACTGACGGACTTTTTCCAGCGTGTTGCGGAAGAAAGAAAACACGATAATCTTTCGTCCTTCCTCTTTTGCGCTATTGCAGATTTCCAGTAACCGTTTTGCCTTGGAAGAATCCGACAGAGAATCCATTTGCCAGGACACCTGCCGAATGGCCATCAGGTTGCCGCTGGCAACAGCTTCCCGGTAGACAGACCATTCTTGCTCCGACAGCTCACACCACTGCTGCTTTTCGATCAGATCCGGCAGTTCTTTCAGAACGTCCGCCCGAACACGGCGCAGATAGACCGGTGCCAATTCCTGCCGGAATTGCTCTGCCGTAGATATATTCTTCACATTTTCCAGTTTCTTTGCAATCTCCGGCTGCAGACAATTCACAAGGAAGCACATCTCGTCCACACGGTTGACCAGCGGCGTACCGGACATATACAAAACACCTTCGGTCTTTGCAAGCAGCTTCCGGATCGCCACCGTGCGCTGCGCTTCCGGATTTTTTACATAGTGAGCCTCGTCCACCACCAGCATATCAAACTTGAATTTTTCCGGAAGTTCAAATCGGCTGATGGATTCAAAAGTCGTCACTGCCACATCGCCGTTTTCCCGCCAATAACGCAGCGCAGTTTCATCCGCTCCGTGAACCTTGGTCACAGCAAGCTTAGTATGTTTTGTCAGTTCTCTTTGCCAGTTGATCAACACACTGGCAGGACAAACCACCATAAAGTGATGTTTCCCAGCCGCTTTCAGTGCCGCCATGGTGGCCATCGCCTGGAAGGTCTTGCCCAGGCCCATCTCATCACCCAAAAGGGTGCGCTTCTGGTGGATGGCATACTTAACGCCAAAGGTCTGATAGCCACGGAGCGTGGCATTGAGGTATTTTAAATCGATCTGCTGGGCTTCGATGGCTTCCAGCAATTCTTTAGAAAGACCCGTTTCGGGTAATTCCTCTGTGTTCAAATGCTTGCAGTACTGCCCCAGAGCCGCATAATAGGCCGCGGCATTCTCCCGGAAATGGGCACGGCACACGAAAATATCCTCACGGATCGCCGTCTGGTATCCTTCAAGCAGTGCCGCATCCCCGAAAGAGAAGTTAAGCCTTGCTTCAATCGCCTCTGCAGCCGCTAAAGCCGCTTCTTTCTGTTTCGAGGTGGCAAGCAGCCAGCGCAAACCGCCGGTGGCTGGTTTTACATCTGCCAGTTCCTTTTCCAGCGGTCCGCGGTTGGCATCATATATGGGACGAAGTTGATTGCGAAGTTCATCATGGATTATCAAAACATACAGCGCGCGAACCAAACCGTCATCCGCGCTGGTAGGCGTATCCACATTGATGCGTACAGAGAGCTTTTTCCGGGTATTCTCCACGATTTGCTGTGCCAGTTTGTGGATCTTTACCGCGCCCTGCTGACCGATTCCCTCCAACGCCTCCAAACGGGGAACGGACATTTGGGAGAGCTGATAGATATTGGTGATGTCCGCGGCACGCAAGCTGGCTATACGGATCCCCTGCTTGCCCTGGGCAAGCAGCTCCACATCCATCGCTTCCAGCTCCGCTTTGAACTTTTCACTGTAAAAGGCCTCGGCAGCAGACCGCAGGGCGGTGATTTCCGCTTTTTGCTCATTGAGTGCGGCAGCCATCGTCTGATTAATGGCTACTGCCCTGCCGATATTTTCTTTCACAAGCCTGTAATCCGGTTTCGTCGCCATAGCATCAACTCCTTTACGGATTAAGTGTACCATTTTCCAGACAATAAGTAAACACAAAATCGAAAGAGCGCTATTTTATCTTATTCGTCAGTTATCTTTTCCCATTGCCGAATAAACACCCTTGCGCCTTCTGATGTGGCCGGATCGTCCAATAATGTTTGCAGTGTTTTGGAATAACCGGAATCACCCTGATATTGATAAGCAAAGGACAGAGCTATCGATTCCATGTCCCTGTCTTCCGGCGCGGTCTTATTCCACCCAACCAAGGCGATCAAAAATGCTTCCGGGTCAGCGTCAAACACTTCATACATTTGGCTATAGCAGTTAGTTGCCAGCGCCCCATCGGAATAGCTCCACTTATCGAACAATCTTTGGTAGTCAAAGGGCTGGCCTTCCACATATGCATCCCGGTAGCCGCCGTACGACTCCAAATACAGCAAAACCTCATAGCACACATCTTTCAGCGCACCAGCAGGATCTTTTTTCAGCAAGCTGTTGACCGCTGCATAGCATTTTTCCAAAAGCTTGTCACTTGGGGGGGGTGGTTCCCAAAGCTTTTGCCCCAAATGCTGCCGTTCCTCCGCCCTGGCTTTACTCAAGCTGTAAAGCGCCTGCTCTGGGTTATAAGAAAGAGCATCCCACAACTCGTTTGCATATCCGGACAGCATCGCAGCAATATCGAAAGACGGCTCTTTGCAGTCTTCAAAGGATTCACGGAACATTCGGGCGATTTCTTTTTCCCTGTCAGTATCCGCCCCTTGCTCCAGCCAGTTCAGCGTTCTCTCAATGGAATTAGGATCATACAGAAAATTCTCTTTTACCAACCATTGGGCTACCTTGTGCAGTTCCTTTTTCAGGCCGCTTTCATCAACGATCGCCATTCCCTTAAGAAAAGCCACGGGATCAGCGTCAAACAAATCGCTCATCTGCTCATAACAATTTTTCTCCTCGGGTGACCCTTCATAAGGATAGTCCCACTTTTCGAGCAGGATTTGATAATCCATATCATTGGGAGATGCTTTTTGTGTATAGCTCAGTTCAATGGTTGTAAGGATATTATATATGACCGACCTTTCATATGCCGTAGTCTCACCGCTAAGCATTTCCTGCAAGGTCGTTACCGCATTGTCGATGGTTTCCGTATCCGTATAAGCCGGAATGACACCGCTGGGACAAATATAGTAAAGCCTGTCCTCTGACCGCTTTACCACCTCTGCCACATACATAGCGGGATCTTTAAAAAACCATGCCCACCGTTCTTCGTACAAGTAGTATTCCTCATTATCCAGGAGCAGATCATAGCTGATCATGGCATCCGGCAGAAGGAAAGTTTTGGTGCAAGTGATCTGACCATTCTGCACATCATACAGCCCATAGGGCAGCTGAGCATCGCTGTACTGAACAAACAGCTCTGTGATACCGTCGCCATCAAAATCAGCCATTTCTGTGCGTATGCAGTTTTCCACGGTCAGATAATCTTTTCCTGTTTCAGGCACATAGAAACGATAGGTATATAGATGAATCGCTGAATCATAGGGAAGCTCCCGGACATCCACGATCTGCATCCAGAGATTACCCTCCCCCAACAAGCTTTCTATTTTCAAAGAAGAGCCGATGGTATCTTCCGGTGTCCCCAGGAAGCTGCCGTCCCCGCCGTCATATAGGGCAAGCCAGCTTTTTCCGTCGAACCACGGTTGCGCATTTTGATCCACGCCAATTCCGGTGATCTGCGCGCAAGCAGCCGCCATAATACATTCTTTTAATCCGCAATCTGTGGTATTTCGCAAACACCCCACCAGGCAATCTACCGCTGTTTTTCCATAAGACAGCAATTCATCGTATACATCCTGCTTTGCCTTTATATAGTCATAGGGATTGGAGCTTGCTGCAGCATCCGCATTATAAACGATCCGATCCACAAGCTCCAGGATTTTCTCCTCCCCTGTTTTTACCGTGATCTCATTTCCGGCTTTGTCTAAAAACACCTGGCTGACACGATCTGCCTTTGGGCAAAGATTCCAACGGAACAGATGCATGGAATCGTTTTCCGTTTGCATGGATGCCATGTTCATTACCATTGTATCCCCTTGATAGTATTCCCGCTGGATTTTCTCAAGGTTCTCATTGCAGCATAGGATCAGATCAAAGGTGGCATTCTCTTTCATTTGGCCATCCAAGGATAAGATCACCGGATCGGGGCAGAAACAAATACCGTTCTCCCAATAGACGGCATCTTCATACACCTTGCAATCAAGCAGGCGGAACCCTGCGCCGTCTGTTTGGAAGACCGCAAATCCCATGTCATCGTAGCCAAGGGCAGTATTGTAATTATATCCTGACAGAAATCCAACCACCAAAAAGCCAGGGTTTTCTTCCGAATCCCATACATCGATCACATTGACGGTTCCGGCATGAGCCATCAAGGATTGGGCAAGAAAATCCAGGTCTATTTCACCTTGTTCAAATTCCGATTCCAGGCGATACAAGTATCGAAGACTACTGTCCCCGGGATTTCCCTTGGGGTCTGCTCCACCGAACCCCAGAAGTGTATCGCCGGACTTGGTTTTTGTTACCAGATAAAAATAGTTATTCTCCACAGGAAGGATGTATGCATCCTCTATTTCCGTTATTCTGTAAGGTCTGTGCCAGCCATTGTCATAGTCAGCACACGCAAGCAATTCTTCCGCGGTCAGCGGATACTGCTCCATCTGTTTGTTCAGTGTCCATGCATCGTATTCCTGTCTTTTGGCCAGCAGTTTATAATCCGCGGTGATGCAGAACCGGCTAAAAACTTCTGTTTGCTCCTGCTTGTTGGTATACAGCAGCTCCGCAGCCTTGTAAAAGGCTCCCATTACAAATTGTTCGTCCTCTCTCGGACTGGTCAGCAAGAATACCGCTGCCACAATAGAGGCAGCCACCGCCAGCAGCACGATCCAAAAGGCAGGCTTTTTGTAGTGCATCACCCGCTTGATCCGTTCTTTAACACCCACTTCACCAAACGCCAGCGGACAAGCCGCAATGCTGCGGCGGTGAACGCTGCAATTGAGCAACGACATGGAATAAGCCCGGATACCATCCCTATCCATTTTTTTAATAACCTTTTCGTCACAGGCACTTTCAATATCCCTGCACAGCAAAATGTACGCCAGCCACATTACCGGATTGAACCAATAGACGGACAGGATCAAAAAGCCGGCAGGCTTCCACCAATGGTCCTTCCGCTGAATGTGGGCCATTTCATGGGCGATCACATTTTCCCTGTATGCATCATCGATTCCATAGGGCAGATAGATCACAGGGTGGAAAAACCCCAGCACAAAGGGAGAATCCACGCATTCAGATTGTTTGATCTTTTTTGTCAGAAGGGTTGCTGTAGAAACTTTTCTTCGCAGCACCAAATAGCTTATCAGTGTATAGCCGAGCATGATCGATACACCGGCAAGCCAAATGCGGCATAGCGCCGGTAACACCGCGGTTTTTATTGTTTCCGGTTCTTCAAAACTATCCTTTTGGGCGACAACATAGTTTTTACCGGCGGATCGGATAGGCTTACGGCCCGCATCCACTGCCGTCCGGTAGTCTTCGCTGCCCTCATAAATGTAGGTGACATCTCCCACATAGCTTTGTGCCATCTGGGTTGCGATTTGCTTATCTGTGACATTCTTCGGTATCAGAGAAACGCCGCTTTCAATGGAAATAGGCAAAACAAGACGCAGCGCAACCATACCCCACAGCAGGCAGAACACCCACTTCGGCGCTTTACGAAAGATCAGACGCAGCAGAACTACCGCCAGAACAAAGAAACTGCCAATAATGCTCAGCTCCAGAAGTTTTAAAAAAACAGCTTCCATGGCATATCCTCCTTACTGGCCAATGATACGCCGGATTTCTTCGATTTCCTGATCCGACAGCCTTTGTCTGTGGGCAAAGGCCGCAATAAAAGCTGGTAAAGATCCCTCAAATTTCTTTTCCATCAGTTCATCCAGTTCGCTGCGTTGCGCTTCCTCTTTGGAAATCAGGGAAGTTACGATGGTTTTCTCGCTTTTCAGCACGCCCCTATCAGAAAGGCGCTTGATCACCGTATAAGTAGTGGTCTTTGACCAACCCAGCTTTTCCTTGCACAGCCGGGCCAATTCAGCACTCTTGATCGGTTCATACTCCCACAAAATCAAGCAGAACCGGTACTCACTTTCAAAAATCTTTGGTATTTCCATCTCGGGTCCCCCCTTATTCTAATGTGTTAGTACAGTTATTCTAACACATTAGAATACTCCTGTCAACAAAAAACAGACCGGTTTAGCCGGTCTGTTTTTTCATTTATATTGTTGTCAGAATTTCTACCAGCATACGGGTACACAGGTCCATATCCTCTACAGGAATATACTCAAATCTGCCATGGTAGTTCTCACCGCCGGTACAAAGGTTGGGACAAGGCAGGCCCATATAGGACAGCCGTGCGCCGTCAGTGCCGCCACGGATGGGAACAGCCACCGGATTCATGCCCACATTCTCCATAGCCTTCATGGCCCGTTCCACCACATACATGCACGGCTCGATTTTTTCACGCATATTAAAGTAACTGTCACGAACGGTCAGGGTAACTGTGCCCTCGCCGTACTTCTGATTGATAAATGCTGCCGCGGTTTCCATGATGGCCTTCTTAGCCTGGAATTTTTCCATATCATGATCACGGATGATATAGCGCAGGGTACTTTTTTCCACTTCGCCTTCCATGTCGGTCAAGTGGATAAAGCCTTCGTAACCTTCGGTGCTTTCGGGTCGCTGATGGGCAGGCAGAAGTCCGTTAAACTCCATAGCGATGAGCTGGGAGTTGATCATCTTGTTTTTAGCGGAACCGGGATGGATATTACGGCCCGCGATCTCCACCTTGGCAGATGCCGCATTGAAGTTTTCAAACTCGATCTCCCCTACCGGACCGCCGTCGGCGGTATAGGCATAGTCCGCGCCGAAGTCCTTCACATTGAAAAGGTCTGCGCCACGGCCAATTTCCTCGTCGGGGGTAAAGCCGATACGCAGGGGTGCATGGCTGATCCGGGCTGTAAGGAAGAATTCAGCGGCGGTCATGATCTCCGCAATGCCGGCCTTGTCGTCAGCGCCCAGCAGTGTGGTGCCATCGGTAACGATCAGATGCTTTCCAACATGATTTGCAAGGCTTGGATAATCCTTTACTCTCAGCCAGATATCCTTTTGCTCATTGAGACAGACATCGCCGCCTTCATACAGAACGGTTTTTGCCTTGATGTTCTCACCGGAAGCATCGGGAGAGGTGTCCATGTGGGCGATCAATCCGATGGTGGGCAGCCGGGGATCTCCGGGCACTGTGCCATAGACATAGCCATGCTCGTCCATGTAGGCATCCTGGATGCCAATTTCTTTCATCTCTTCCACCAGATAAGCGCCGAACACCTTCTGCTTGTCGGTTGAAGGACAAGTTTCGGAATATTCATCGGACTTGGTGTCAAAGGTCACATATTTCAAAAAACGTTCAGATGCAGTCGTCATATATAATTCTCCTTTCGTTCATAGGGCCTAGGGTATCAGCAATAAACCGAACACCAAAGAAACAGTATTTGCTGTAATTGTATAGCACAGGCATCTTGCAAGGGAAACATCCTTCATCATTTTGCGATAGACGAAGAATTCACCGGAATACACCAACAATTCCAACAGAAACACCATGAAACCATACCGCCAAAATACAATGCTGTAGAGCAGAATGTATGTTATGTGCATCGTTATCTGGGAAGCAAGATTCACCAAAAGGATTCGCAGGCCGTAGGTTTTGCGCAATCTGAAGGGAATAGACAGCAGATACTCAATAAGGCAAGTGAAAACCATACCGCATACGCACAAAATACCATACAATGTTACACCAAAAGTATTGATATCTGATTCTACAACAAAGTTATCCGTTGTGGCGTTGTAGTGGAAAACACCACTGAGGCTTCCCATAAACTGGCGGGGCTTTATTGCCAATGTCGGTGACACCTTAATAATATCACCATTTTCATCCAGCAAAGCCAGGCGCAGCAAACTATCTTCTGACACTATCTCATGGTACTGATCCTGTGATTCATCATAATTGGTTATATCCATGTAGAAGCGAACCTGGTTATCACAATCAATGTTGATCTCTGATTTTGCGTTTTTGCAATGGAATGTATAGGAACGGAAGTTGTCCTCACAGTAGGAAAGGATCTCTGCGTGTTCTGTGAATGTGTCCGGCATATTATCTGACACCAAGGATTCGTAGTGCGGATCCAATTCATTCAGTTCGATCAAAAGATCTGCGTACACCGCTTCCTTGGGGATATCTGACAATATAAAAATATACCATGGACTCGGAGGAGGGCTGTTGGCATAAACATTCAGCGGGAATAGAAATACAACGATCAAGACTACAGCAATCGACAGAAATCTCTTTTTCATGCTTCATCCTCCCTTTCCTAATGCTCATTCTATACGCAAAGGGGCGGAAGTTCCCTTCCGCCCCCATGTTGATTTGAATAATTACTTGGCAGCGTTGACCAGCTCAGCGGTATCCTGAGCGATCATCAGCTCTTCGTTGGTGGGAACGACCCAAACCTGAACCTTGGAGTCGGGAGTGGAAATAACCATTTCCTTGCCGCGCTTGCTGTTCAGCTCGGGATCGATCTTAACACCCATAAAGCCCAGGTACTCACAGACAGCGGCACGGACATTGCAGTCGTTCTCGCCAACACCGGCGGTGAAGGTCAGAACATCGATGCCGTTCAGAGCGGCAGCGTAAGCGCCGACATACTTAGCAACCTCGTAGCAGAACTTCTCACGAGCCAGAGCGCAGTCTTCATTGCCGTTCTTTGCGCCGTCTTCCAGGTCACGGAAGTCGGAGGAAACACCGGACAGGGCCAGCATACCGGACTTCTTGTTCAGCATGTTCAGGCAGGCATCAACGCTCATGTCGTACTTATTGCAGATGAACTGGACAACAGCGGGATCGATATCACCGGAGCGGGTACCCATGGGAACACCGGCCAGAGGAGTCAGACCCATGGTGGTATCCATGCACTTGCCGTCCTTCACAGCGGACATAGAAGAGCCATTGCCCAGATGGCAGTTGACCATCTTGAACTCGGTCTTGCCAACCAGCTGAGCGGTACGCTTGGCAACATACTTGTGGGAAGTGCCGTGGAAGCCGTAGCGGCGGATAGAATCGTTCTTGTAGTACTCAGTGGGGATAGCGTAGCGGTAAGCCTTGGGGGGCATGGTCATGTGGAAAGCGGTATCGAACACAGCAACCTGGGGAGTGGTGGGCATGACAGCCTGGCAAGCCTCGATACCCATCAGGTTAGCGGGGTTGTGGAGGGGTCCCAGAGGAATGCACTTCTTAATAGCAGCGATGACTTCGTCGTTGATAATGCAGGAATCAAAGAATTCCATACCGCCGTGCAGAACACGGTGACCGACAGCGTCGATCTCCTCAACGGTCTTAATGACGCCGACTTCGGCATCCTGCAGGATCTCCAGAGTAGCAGCGATGGCTTCGGAGTGAGTAGGCATAGGGATGTCCTTAACGACCTTATCGCAGCCGGCCTTGGTGTGGTTCAGACGGCCGTCGATGCCGATACGCTCGCACAGACCCTTTGCGGAAACGACACCGGTCTCAGGATCCATCAGCTGATACTTCAAGCTGGAGCTGCCGGCATTGATGAAGTCGGAGGCCAAGCGGTCTTAGGAAGACAACAGCAAGCAGCAACTCCTTGGCTCACAGAACGACATGGCTACGATCCGCCTTCGTCGATGCCGATACGCTCGCACAGACCCTTTGCGGAAACGACACCGGTCTCAGGACCCATCAGCTGATACTTCAAGCTGGAGCTGCCGGCATTGATGATCAAAACATTCATTTGAAATTGCCTCCTAAAATTTTTGTTTTCATTTTTCGCAGTTTATGATAATATAACCATAGCTAGGGATATTCTATAATATTTCCCAGGATTTCTCAAGTCCTGTTTTGCAATTTTTCTGAAAAAGGTGGAATTATTTTGAAGATAACCGGAATTATCTGCGAATATAACCCCTTTCACCTGGGCCATAAAAAGCAAATCGACCACATTCGCCGGATAAATGACGACCGCAGCGGCATTGTTTGCCTCATGAGCGGAAATTTCGTGCAGCGTGGCGCACCGGCCATCATTGATAAGATGTACCGTGCCAAGGCCGCCGTGCTGTGCGGTGCGGATCTGGTATTGGAGCTTCCGGTTACCTGCGCCCTTTCCTCCGCGGAAGGTTTTGCCGCAGGGGGTGTTCAGATTCTCTCCGGTTTTTGCGATTCCCTATGCTTCGGCGCGGAAAGCGCTGACGCGGAAAAGCTTCTTTCTATTGCGAAAACACTTCTAAGCGATGATTTCCGGCAGATTTTGAAACAGAATCTGGAGCAAGGTGTTTCGTTCCCCGCAGCCAGAGAGGCAGCACTGGCAGAAATGGGTCAGGAGGCTTACCTCTTGAAAACGCCTAACAACATCCTGGCTGTGGAATACTGTAAGGCGATTCTTGCCCGGAACGCTCCCATGGAGCCAATGCCCATTTTCCGGCAGGGCAGCTATCACGATGAACTTCCGGATTCGGAAAACCCTTCCGCAACAGCCATCCGCACTTTGATGACTGGGGATGCGTGGAAAAACTATGTTCCCAAAGCGGCTGTTGACTGTTTTAAAAACGCGCCGCTGCACACATTGGCTGCCGGCGAGCGGGCCGTATTAATGCGTCTTCGGACCATGACGGATTTGGATTTTGAAGCGCTCCCCTACGGCAGCGAGGGTCTGTGGCGCAAATTTATGCACGCTTCCCGGCGGGAAGCTGCCGTAGAGGCGATTCTTGCCGCGGTGAAATCCAAGCGCTACACCCGCAGCCGGTTGGACCGTATGCTCATGTGCGCGGTTCTTGGCATCACCGAAGCAGATCTTACGCAGCCGATTCCCTATGTCCGGGCTTTGGCATTCAATGACCGGGGACGGGAGATCCTAAAGCAGGCAAGAAACCACATACCGGTACTGAATATCGGTCAGCCGACCGATGACCCTTATGCGGCTCTGGAACAGCGCTGTGACGATTTGTACGGTCTGTTTTGCAGCGCAGCGCCGGAAGCACCCGGTGCCAATGCCGCATACCGTGTTTATTATCATCCGTAAAGGAGAGATCTTATGCATCGCCGAAGAATATGGATCTGGGTTTTGATCTTAACGATTTTAGCCCTTTTAGTCGGAATTGGCCTTTTGGCCTTTCAAATGAAGTATGTTTATTTGGAGGAAACGGTTTATCCCCGGGATCTGGAAACGCTTTCCTTTTCCACATGGCCCATACCGGAACAAAGCCGCCTTACACGGTTTTCAAAATTAAAACAGCTCGATTTGCTGCAAGCCGATATTTCCATCGATCAGTATGACGAAGTATCCCGGCTTTTACCGGATTGTGAGATTTTGTGGTCGGTTCCCTTTCAGCAGCAGCGTTTGCCCCTTAATACCGAAAAGCTTACACTCACATCCTTCACCGATGAGGATATTATCGCTCTGCAGCACTTGCCGAATCTGAAAGCTGTAACGGTCATCGACTTTGGTGAACCCGAAGACATTGACATGCTGAAAAAGCAGCTGCCCGGCTGCAGGATTCTGCGCCGGCAGACCATTGGCGGTACCCTTGTGGACCAGTACACCACCTACTTCGTCAGTTCCAATATCAAAGATATCACCCTTGCTCTTTCCGAGTTCCCCAACATCACACTGATCGATGCCACAGGCTGTCCCTTCTACGGCGCGCTGTCTGATCTGCGGCAGCAGTATCCCAAATGCCGCTTTATTTATGAAGTGCCTATTGGCGGTATATACTGGAGTGGACGCAGCAACGAGATCGTTGTGGATTCCACCAGTGTCTATGAGCTTAGTCTTACCCTGCCCGCGCTTCCACGGGTAAAAAGTGTGATGATCAATGATCCGATCTCTGATCTGGACGGCATGCTGCAGCTACGGGAGGATTATCCTAACATCCAGTTTACTTACAGCTTTGATCTATACGGACAGGTCGTCACAACCGATACGGAGTCTATCAATCTTTCCTGGGTGCAAATCGGAAGCGGCGCTGCCATTGACCGATATCTGCCCCATTTCAACAATTTAAAACGTGCGGAGCTGCGCCGCTGCGGGATTCCCAACGAGGAAATGGATGCTTTGAAGCAGAAATATCCCAATACCTTCTTTATCTGGGAAGTCAAGATCGGCCATGCATGGATCCGCACAGATGTTACCTATTTCATGCCCTATAAGCACCGGCTGGTGCTATACGATCAGCATGTGGATAATCTGAAATACCTGACGGAGTTGATTTGTCTGGATATGGGACACATGAAGGTCACTCGCACAGATTATCTGGCCTACATGCCGAAGCTGCAGTACCTGCTGATGTGCAGCACACCAATTACGGACATTTCCCACTGCGCCAATATGAAAGATCTGAAATACGTGGAGCTGTTCATTACAAAGGTCACGGACTTCTCTCCCCTGCTGGAATGCAAAAATCTTGTAGATCTGAACGTTTCTTACACATATCCCGAAGATCCTCTTATCTTCGGACAGATGAAACAGCTAAAGAATCTCTGGTTCCGGAATATGCGGGATTGGAACGTCCGCAATCAGCTTCAGCAGGCACTTCCCAATACGAAGATGGTCTTTGACCCCGGCTCCTCCACCGGCGGCGGCTGGCGGAAGCTCCCCAACTACTATGCCCAGCGGGACATTGTCCATATGCCTTACATGGAAGAAGATTAAAAAAGAAGCTGTAAATTAACGAATATTGATTCTGTTTTCAATCATAAAGCAGACTTACGGCGGGAGTAAACCCCCGCCCTACGGTATCTCAGGTGAGATGTTGGTAGGGCGGGGGCTTGCTCCCGCCGGTTATTGTGATTATATTTACGGGTTATTTTACAGACCCTTATATTTTACCTGTAGTCGGCAACACTTTTGCGAACCAGGGCACGCTTCAGCTTTGCTTCTGCCACAATCAGATCCGTATTGCTGGCATTCTTATCCGCAAGAATCTGTTTGGCCCGTTCTTCCGCGTTTTTCGCTCTGTCCAGATCGATCTCATCGGCCCATTCAAAGGTAGTGGGCACCAACGTCACGGCACCATCCGACACAGACAGAATACCGCCAATGCAAGCTGCATAGCGCTTCTGTCCGTCAATAATGAATGTGGCACGGCCCATACCCAAAGGCGCAACACAGTTCATATGACCTGCCAGAATACCCAGATCGCCGGTAGTGGTACGAACAATGACCTCTTCGGCCATGCCCTCAAACTCCATGCCGTCGGGGGTAACGATCTTCAGTGAGAAGCTGTTCATGCGTTCTCACCCTTCCACTTTTCCACCACTTCATCGATGGAGCCTGCGTACAGGAAGTAGGATTCGGGGATCTCGTCGTGCTTACCCTCAATGATCTCCCGGAAGGAGCGGATAGTCTCCTTCAGAGGCACATACTTACCCAGATAACCGGTGAACTGTTCAGCTACGTGGAACGGCTGGCTGAGGAAGCGCTGGACTTTACGGGCACGGTTAACGATCATCTTGTCCTCTTCGCTCAGTTCGTCCATACCCATGATGGCGATGATATCCTGCAGTTCCTTATAGCGCTGCAGAATACTCTGGACAGCACGGGCGGTTTCGTAATGCTCCACACCAACGACCTCGGGGCTGAGAATTCTGGAAGTGGAGTCCAGAGGATCAACGGCGGGATAAATACCCAGAGAAGCAATACCACGGTCCAGAACAGTAGTAGCGTCCAGGTGGGCAAAGGTAGTGGCAGGGGCGGGGTCGGTCAGGTCGTCAGCAGGCACGTAAACGGCCTGGACGGAAGTGATAGAACCATTCTTGGTGGAGGTGATACGCTCCTGCAGAGCACCCATTTCCGTTGCCAGTGTAGGCTGGTAACCAACGGCAGAGGGCATACGGCCCAACAGAGCGGAAACCTCAGAACCGGCCTGGGTAAAACGGAAAATATTATCGATGAACAGCAAAACGTCCTGATGCTTTACATCACGGAAGTATTCTGCCATCGTAAGACCGGACAGGCCCACACGCATACGTGCTCCGGGGGGTTCGTTCATCTGGCCGAAGACCATGGCTGTCTTGTTGATAACGCCGGACTCGGTCATTTCGTTATACAGGTCATTGCCCTCACGGGTACGCTCACCGACACCGGTGAAAACAGAGTAACCGTTGTGGGCGGTGGCGATGTTGTAGATCAGCTCCTGAATCAGAACGGTCTTACCGACACCGGCGCCGCCA
Source organism: Faecousia sp. (assembly GCA_045606145.1). Classification (GTDB taxonomy): domain Bacteria; phylum Bacillota; class Clostridia; order Oscillospirales; family Oscillospiraceae; genus Faecousia. Next base: position 6,855 of record JAZURG010000227.1, on the reverse strand, counting down.
AACAGGCCGATCTTACCACCCTTGGCATAGGGGCAGATCAGGTCGATGACCTTGATGCCGGTTTCCAGGATCTCGGTGGCAGGCTGCTGTTCTTCATAAGAGGGTGCGCTGCGGTGGATGGGCCACTTTTCAGCAGCAGCCACAGGCGCGCCGTTATCGATGGGCTGCCCCAGCAGATTAAACACACGGCCCAGGCAGCCATCACCTACAGGCACACAAATGGGCGCACCGGTATCGGACGCTTCCGTGCCGCGCTGCAGACCGTCGGTAGAGCTCATAGCGATGCAGCGCACAACATTGTCGCCAATGTGCTGTGCCACCTCTGCTACGATGGTGCTGCTGCCATTGGGAACTTCAATGGCGCTGAGCAGCTCCGGCAGGCAGCCGTCGGCAAAGCGAATGTCCAGAACCGGACCCACGACCTGGATCACGGTTCCAATATTTTTGGCCATAGGATTCAACTCCTTTTATAGTTGTTAAGAACCGGCAACGATCTCAGTGATTTCCTGGGTAATCGCTGCCTGGCGAGCCCGGTTGAACTTCAGGCTCAGATCCGCGATCATCTCGTCGGCATTCTGGGTTGCGGAGTCCATAGCGGTACGGCGGGCAGCCTGCTCAGCCGCACGGCTTTCGCAGAGGGCGCCATACAGGATTCCGCCCAGATATTCAGGGACGATCTTCTCAAACACCTCAGTGCTGTCCGGTTCATAGATAACATCTGTGGTAACCGTGCCCTCGCGGCCGGTTTTCTGCCGGATCAGCGGCAGCAGCCGCAAGGTAGCGGGGGTCTGAGAAAGAACAGAGACAAAGTTAGTGTAGGCAATGTGGATCTCATCGATCTGCCCTGCACAGTATGCCTTGCAAAGCTGCTTAGCGATGGAGAAGCAATCGCCCACCGATACATCCTCCGCCTCTTTATAATTGGTAGTCATCAGCTCCAGATTCCGGGACTGATAAAAGTCCACGGCTTTTTTGCCGATGGGAAGCACCATAACATCCTTGCCCTCCATTTCGGAATAGGCAAGCTTCAAAACATTGCTGTTATAGCCGCCTGCCAATCCACGGTCACCGGCGATGACCACGTAAGCGGACTTTTTCACAGGCCGCCGGGTCAGATAAGGCGACGAGAAATCCCGGTTGGCATCCACGATATCATTGATGGTTGCATACAGAATTTCAAAATAAGGCCGGGAATTCAGTACTTGCGTCTGGGCTTTACGGAGCTTGGATGCCGCGACCATTTCCATGGCCTTGGTGATCTGCTTGGTGGATTCCATGCTCCGAATACGGTTTTTGATCTCCTTGGCGGAAACGCCAGCCATGGCTGTTCCCTCCTTTAAGCCACGCCCTGGAACTCAACTAACAGTTCCGTCAGCGCGGTTTTCAGCTTTTCAGTGGTGTCAGCTTCCAGCTTTCCGGTAGTACGGATGGTTTCCAGCACATCGCTGTAACGGTTATCCATAAACTCACAAAGGCGCAGCTCAAACTCGGGGATGGCATCCACAGCAATATTCTTCAAATAACCGTTGGTAACAGCGAAGATGATGCACACCTGATGCGCGACCTCAGCGGGAGCGTTGTTCTTCTGCTTCAAAACCGCAACGATCCGCTCACCCAAAGCCAGTCTTGCCTTGGTATCGGCATCCAGATCGGAACCAAACTGGGCAAAGCTCTGCAGCTCGCGATACTGAGAATACAGCAGCTTCAAAGAGCCTGCAACCTTCTTCATAGCCTTGATCTGTGCGTCACCGCCAACACGGGAAACGGAAATACCGGGGTTAACCGCGGGCATAATACCTGCGTTGAACAGCTCGGTCTCCAGGAAGATCTGGCCGTCGGTAATGGAGATAACGTTGGTGGGAATGTATGCGGAAACGTCGCCTGCCTGAGTCTCGATGATAGGCAGAGCGGTCAGGCTGCCGCCGCCAAGCTCGTCAGACAGCTGTGCGGCACGCTCCAGCAGACGGGAGTGAAGATAGAAAACGTCGCCTGGGTAAGCTTCGCGTCCGGGAGGACGGCGAATCAGCAAAGAAATGGCACGGTAGGCCACTGCGTGCTTACTCAGATCGTCGTAGATCACCAACACGTCCTTGCCCTGGTGCATGAAATACTCACCAATGGAGCAGCCGGTGTAGGGAGCGATATACTGCATAGGTGCCAGTTCGGAAGCGGTAGCGGAAACGACTACCGTGTAATCCATAGCGCCGCCCAGCTCCAGATTGTTCACGATCTGGGCAACGGTGGAACGCTTCTGGCCGATGGCAACATAAATGCAGATCACATCCTTACCCTTCTGGTTCAGAATGGTATCGGTTGCGATGGTGGACTTGCCGGTCTGGCGGTCGCCGATGATCAGCTCACGCTGACCACGGCCAATGGGAATCATAGCATCAATGGCCTTGATGCCGGTCTGCAGAGGACGGCTGACATGCTTTCTTTCAATGATGCCGGGAGCGGGGCTTTCGATGGGGCGGTAACCTTCCGCCACGATGGCACCCTTGCCGTCAATGGGTTCGCCCAATGCGTTAACAACACGTCCAATCAGTCCAGCACCAACGGGAACAGACACGACTCTGCCGGTACGCTTGACAGTGTCGCCTTCCTTGATGCCGTTATCGGTACCCAGAATAACAACGGAAACCGTATCCTCTTCCAGGTTCTGTGCCATGCCGTAGGAACCGTTGGGGAACTCGATCAGTTCGCCGGCCATACACTTGTCCAGGCCGGAAACCCGGGCAATACCGTCACCCACCAGAATCACGATGCCGGTTTCACTGGATTCCAGCTTAGCTTCGTAATTCTTGATCTGGGCACGGATAATCTTTGTAATTTCTTCAGGTCTTAATTCCATATTCTACCTACTTTCACAGTACGGTATTTTTCAGCAACGCGCTGATGGATTCCAGCCGGTGAGATACCGTATCATCCAAACGCTTGCCGTCATAGTCCAGGCGAATGCCGCCAAGACACGCAGGGTCGATCCGGTTATGAAGATCAATGGTCTTACCGGTGACCTTTGCCAGTTTCCGTGTCAATCTTTCCCTCTGATCCGCGTTCAGCGCAATTGCTGTTACCGCGCAGACCTCCAGAATGCCGTGATCCCGGTTATACGCTGCCCGGTATTCCTTGCAGCAATCGGCAAAGTGACGCATATATCCCTTTTCTGTGAGGATCTTTAAGAAATTCAGCACATAGGGATGCACCTTACCCCGGAAGCTGTCGTCCAGAATCCGGCAACGTTCTTCCTTGGTAAGATTGGGGGCGGACAGAAGCCGCACAAAATCCGGTTCCCGCGCGAAACCTTCGCTCAGCGCGGACAACTCCTTCAATACAGGCTCACTGCAGTTTTCCTCTTTTACAAGGTCGTACAGCGCCTGGGCATAAACAACTGCGACATTTGTCATGCCTGCTCACCCAATTCATCGATAAAATGATCCACAAGGCTGACCTGATCCGCATTGCTCAGAACACGGCCAACGACCTTTTCCGCAATAGCCATAGCCATTTCGGAGATCTCATCCTTGGCATCATTGATGGCCTTTTTCTTCTCCTGTGCAATGTCCGCGGCAGCCTTGCTGCGGATGGCATCTGCCTCCAGATTTGCCTGGCGGATGATTTCTTCTTCCCGGTGCTGACCACGGGTCACAGCCTCTTTGACCATGCGCTCGCTGGTCTCAGCAGCGGCAGAAAGTTTTTGCTGATACTCAGATTCCATGGCTGTAGCAGAGATCTTTGCCTTGTCAGCGGCATCGTACATATCATCGATCTCTTTTTGCCGGTCCTCGATTATTTTCATCACTGGCTTGTAAAGAAATTTCTTCACCACCAAGAAAATGGCCAAAGTATTTGCCAGCGTGAACAGGGCATTAAAGAAGTTTACGCCAAGTAATTCTTCAAACATTCCCACTTACATGGCTCCTTTCTTTTGGTTTGAGAAAGGGCACGCCTTACAGTGCGAACAGAATCAGGAAGGAAATCAGCAGAGCGTAGATACCTGTGGTCTCTGCGATCGCACAGCCCATGATCATAGTAGAGCGCAGAGTGCCTGCAGCCTCAGGCTGACGCGCCATGCCCTCCAGGGCCTTACCGACTGCGTTACCTTCACCGATGCCGGGGCCAATAGCGCCGATACCCATACATAAACCTGCACCGATTGCCTTACCGGCAATTGCCAAAGCTTCAAGATCCATAATTATTTCCTCCTAAAAAGATGTTTATATTTCAATTAAAAATGAAAACGAGTTTATTTTGCCTCTTCCGCAGGGGGCGGACAGGCATTACCGATATAGACCATACTCAGCAGGCTGAAAACATAGGCCTGCACAAAACCGGAGAACAGGTCAAAGTAGCAAGAAAGCACAGCAGGGATGCCAAACTGCAAAAACGGCACACCGGACAGAATTCCCGAATGCTGCAGCAGACCCAACAGTCCAATAATGCCAAAAACAATGCCAAAGATCCAACTGACCGTCTTTTTCTTCTGTCTTCCCCGAACAAAGAGGAATATACCAAGGGCCAGTACAACGATCGGCATAACAATGGTTGCAGACAACAGATTCAGCACCAACGAAGAAGCCAATCCCAAAGCCGTGTACAGAATCATAGTAATGACACCGCCACCGGCCACATTACCGAAATGACGGAAGGCCATGGAGACAGGCTGGGCAATTTCCGAAATGATATTCATGGGCGTCATCACAACAATAGGCTCGGTAAAGCCTTTCAGCCAACCCTTGAGGCCGTTGGTCTTGATACTGTTGTACCAGATGATCGCGGTGGTCATAATCGCCCAGGTCAAGGGCACGCTGAGATCCGCGGTGGTGGAGCGAAGAAATCCGGTAAGGCCAATGAAGGAGCCGCAAATGGATGACAGAAAAATCGTCATGATATACGGTGTCCAGTGAGCGTTATGCGCGCCCATGGTTTCCACCACCATGCCCCGCATCATCATAACGCCTTTTTCCACCAGCACCTGCTTACCGGAAGGCCGCTTGGAAAGATTCTTTCCCAACAAGACCATTGCCGTAATGAGAATCGCGCTGACCACCATCAGCGACAAGGTCGTCTGGGTGATATGAATCGCGAATCCGTCCCAGAGAGGAATAGAAAAATAAATATACGCACCGTTTACATTGACATTCATTCTTTTTTCTCTCCCTTCCTTTTCAGCAGGTCAGCTACGCCTACGATCGGGCGCACAAAAACGATGGGCAGTACCAAAGCCAGCAGGTGAAAACGCTTCGTCAGTGCGCACAGAACCAGCGCGCCGAACAGGCCCACCATACGCAGCATATACGATGTCTGCATCAGTGCTTGTCCACCCTTCACATCCTGTGCAAGGGCCTTCTTTGTGGCGATGTTGGCGCAGATGACCATGGACAGAAAATAGGCAATGCCCAGAATACCGCCGACGATACCGCCCAGCAATACAGAAATATCATACTTACCCAACAGTGCGAAGACACCCACCATCACCGCTACACAAATTGTCTGTCCCAATGCGACGATGCCGGTTTCTTTCCAAACACTGTATTTCGGAAATTCCATGACTACCTCCCTACTCGTGGTCATTGAAACTTACAGGGGGCGGATCCTTTTCTTCCTTACTTTCTGACATTTTGGACATCACCTTCAAGGAAGTCCTCAGCCCATCGATTGCAGAAACAAGACCCAGGACGATCCCCGTCCAAATGATCCACTGGCCAAAGTCAAAACGATTTCTAAGCCATACAGCCAGGAAAATGAAGCACGCCGGTGGAACGGCCACTGAAAGTCCAAGCTGTGTCAGCCAAATCAGTAAATTTGCATTTTTCATTGCGTTTCTCCGGAAGCCATACTCCCCATTAAACAATTCCCGTTTATTATACCCCAAAACTGTTCCGGATGCAAGTCAATATTTGCTTATGCATTCCATTATTTGAAAAGATTCGGAAAAAGTCTTTTCATTTTTGTGAAAATATAGTAAACTATTAAAAGATATTTACAAAGGAGGGAACGCTGTGCAGCAGGAGCTGGATATTTTACAGGGTACCATTGGTGCTGTGGTCTATCAAAACTATGAAAACGGCTATGCAGTCCTGCGGCTGCAGTGTGAAGACGGCCAAACCGTAACGGTAGTCGGTACTATCCCCCGCCCCGCCGTAGGTGAACGGCTGATGGTCACCGGCAAGTGGAGCAGCCACCAAAGCTACGGCAAGCAGTTTGAAGCGGAATTTCTGGAGCGGCTCATGCCCCAGACCCAATCGGAGATTCTCAGCTATCTCTCTTCCCGAACCATCAAAGGTATCGGCCCTGTGACCGCCGCCCGGATCGTTCATCACTTCGGTGTCCATACCTTACAGATCATGGAACAGGAACCCGAACGTCTTGCGGAGATTTCCGGCATCTCCCCCGCCAAGGCCAAAGCCATCGGTGAAGAATTCCGGCTGCAGGTAGGCATGCGGCAGCTGATGGAATTCTTCGCGCTGCATCAGCTGCCGGCTGAGCTGGCTGTCCGGGCCTATAAGCTTTACGGAGAAAGTACCATCGATCTACTGTATGACGACCCCTACCTGCTGATGGACGACGGCCTGGAGGCTCCCTTCAATGCCGTGGACCGGTTCGCCATCGCCCTGGGCGTGGCGGGGGACGATCCGAGGCGCATCGAGGCCGGTGTCCTTTTTGAGCTGCGCTACAATCTGACCGGCGGCCATGTGTTCCTGCCCCGGGCCAAGCTGGTGGCCGCCACGGCCCAGCTGCTGAGCGTGGAGCCGGACCAGGCCGATGCGGGCGTTGCCCGGCTTCATGAGGCTGAGCGGCTGGTCTGTCAGCGTCTGGCGGACATCGATGTGGTCTATCTGCCCCAGCTCCATGAAG
>JAZURG010000226.1:0-3758 GCA_045606145.1 Faecousia sp. | reverse complement strand
AACGGCGTAGCAGCTGCCGGTTGTATTGAAGGCATCCGCAGCATCGACTCTGAGGGTGTAATCACCGTTGTGTCGGCTGAAAACCATGCCGTTTACTGCCGTCCTCTAATTTCCTATTATTTGGAGGGCAAGACCGATCTGCAGCGGATGCAGTACCGCAGTGCCGATTTTTATGAAAAGATGGGCTGTCAAGTCCTCTATGGAAAGAAAGCAGTAAAAATTGACAGCACAGCGAAAACCGTAACATTGGATGACGGAGCGGCGGTTCCTTATGACAGCGTTTGTGTTGCTACCGGTTCTTCCCCTTTTGTGCCGCCCTTTGCGGGACTGGACACCGTGGAAAAGAAGTTTTCCTTTATGACCATCGACGACACACTAGCGCTGGAAGCTGCCGTGGACAACTCCAGTCGCGTGCTGATCGTAGGTGCCGGTCTGATTGGCTTAAAGTGTGCCGAGGGTCTACGGGACCGGGTGGCAAGCATTACTGTCTGCGATCTAGCAGACCGGGTACTTTCCAGTATTCTGGACACGGAATGCGCTGCGGTGATGCAGAAACATCTGGAAGAAAACGGCATCACCTTTATGCTTGGTGACAGTGCTGCCAGCTTTGAAGGTAACACTGCCCTTATGAAGAGTGGTAAAACCATAGAATTTGATGTACTGGTGCTGGCAGTGGGCGTTCGTGCCAACACTTCCCTTGTCAAAGATATCGGCGGTGAGGTAAACCGGGGTATCATCGTAAACACACGAATGGAAACCACGGTTGCCGATGTGTACGCTGCCGGTGATTGCACCGAGGGTGAGGACATTTCCTTTGGTGGCAGACGAGTGCTGGCGATCCTGCCCAATGCCTATATGCAGGGAAAGTGCGCCGGTGCCAATATGGCAGGCGGAGAAACTGTGTTCGACAAGGCAATTCCTATGAATTCCATTGGTTTCTTCGGTTTGCATGCTATGACCGCAGGCAGCTATTACGGTGCCGATCAGGGCGGTGAGCTGTACGAAGAAAAAGGCAATGGCACATTGTAACGGCTGTTCACCAAAAACGGTTTTCTGACTGGCTTTATCCTAATTGGGCAGATAGAGCGCGCCGGTATTTACACCTCTTTGATTCGGGAGCAGACACCGCTGCACACGGTAAACTTTGAAATTCTGAAGACAGAACCGGCGTTAATCGCCTTCTGCGAAGAAAATCGTAGAAAAAAGCTGGGAGGTGTGGTATAATATGAGAATCCTGAATGTAGAGGTCCTTGATCATCAGGCAATCAACGATTCCCTGCGTGATGTACAAGAGGACTGTACCCTAATAAATTGCTGCGGTCAGCGGTTTATCGCTGCCGGTATGTCGGATAAAAACATTACCATCAGCGGTGTGCCCGGAAATGCATTGGGGGCCTACTTAAACGGTGCCTCCATTACGGTCAATGCCAACGCACAGGATGCCGTTGGGGATACCATGAACGAGGGCAAAATCGTGATCCACGGCAATATCGGCGATGCAGCCGGCTATGCAATGCGTGGCGGAAGAATATTTGTAAGAGGCAACGCAGGCTACCGGGCGGGCATCCACATGAAGCAGTACAAGGATAAAGTTCCGGTTTTGGTCATTGGCGGCAGAACCGGCTCCTTCCTCGGTGAGTATCAAGCAGGCGGTGTGATTGTGGTGCTGGGTCTGCATGCGGACGGCAAGAAGATCGTCCATAATTTCCCCTGTACCGGTATGCACGGCGGCAAGCTTTTCCTGCGGGGAAAATGTGATGATATCGAATTCCCCAGTCAGGTCACCGCAAGACCTGCAGGTTCTGCTGACCTTGCAGAGATTCAGGAATATGTAGCTGAGTTTTGCAAGGAGTTTGATTGCAGCAGTCAGGAGATCATGAATTCTCCCTTTACTGTGGTAACTCCCGACAGCAAAAATCCCTATAAACAAATGTATGTAGCAAATTAAACGAAAGAAGGTTCGGTTATGAAGTATTCAAAGCAAGAGGTCATGCAGTTTGTTCAGGAGGAGGATGTGAAGTTCCTTCGTCTGGCTTTCTGTGATGTCACCGGCAAGCCAAAAAATGTTTCCATTATGCCCACAGAGCTGGAGCGTGCATTTGAACATGGCATTGCCATTGATGCTTCAGCTATCGAAGGTTTCGGGGATGAGACCCACTCGGATATTTTCCTGCATCCGGATCCCGACACCATCACGGTACTGCCCTGGCGGCCGGAGCATGGCAAGGTGGCAAGGATGTTCTGCTCCATTACCTACCCGGATGGCAGACCCTTTGAACACGACGTTCGCACGCTCCTAAAAGAGGCCATTCGCCATGCCAAGGAGTTGGGTTACTCCTTCTACTTTGGACCGGAAATGGAGTTCTACCTGTTCAAGCTGGATGAAAACGGCAATCCAACCGTCCAGCCCTACGATCATGCTACCTATATGGATGTAGCTCCGGAGGATAAATGTGAAAATGTCCGCCGGGAGATCTGCCTGACATTGGAAAAGATGGGCATCCGGCCTGAATCCTCCCACCACGAGGAAGGTCCCGGGCAGAACGAGATCGACTTCCGTTATTCCGATGCGCTGACTGCTGCGGATAATGCCATTACCTTCTGTTCGGTCGTCAAATCCGTGGCCGCCTTAAACGGTCTGCATGCGGACTTTTCACCCAAACCCCTGGCAGACCAGCCCGGCAGCGGACAGCATATCAACATTTCCATCAAGGGCGGAGATGAAAAGGATACAAATCATATGCTTGCCGGTATTCTCAGCACAGTTGCGGACATGACTGTTTTCCTGAACCCCAGCAAGCAGTCCTTCCACCGGCTGGGCTTTAACAAAGCTCCCAAGTATATTTCCTGGTCCAGTGAGAACCGCTCTCAGCTGATTCGGATTCCTGCAGCCACCGGCGAGTACCGCCGTGCAGAGCTGCGTTCTCCCGATCCTCTGGCAAACCCCTATATTGCCTATACGCTGCTGATCTATGCCGGCCTGTACGGTATTCAAAACAAGCTGGAGCTTCCCGAACCGGCAAATGTGAATCTCTTTACCGCAGATGCGGAAACCCTGGCAAACTATAAAACGCTGCCCCTGTCCCTTGCGGAAGCCAGAAAGCGTGCTTTTGACAGTTCTTTTGTACGGGACCATCTTCCCTTGTCTTTGATCGAGTATTTCTGCAATCGCTGAGCAAACATTATCATTTTTGAAGGGAGGGAAACATTGTGGTCTTTGGGGATTGCTATTACAGCGTACTGGTCGTTTCGGCAGCAGAAAAATTCAATGCAACCATGGCCACTCTGCTTCCCTCAACCGACTATTATCCTGTAAAATTCGTTACGAACATAGCTGCCGCAAAACGGGCTTATTTGGAACAGCAGTACGATTTTGTTATTATCAACGCGCCGCTGCCCGATGATTTTGGCACTCGCTTTGCCACCGATGTCACACGCGGAAACGGCACTGTGGCTCTGCTGATTGTCCGTGCCGAGTCGTATGAAGATATTCGTGCGAAGGTGGTATCGAAGGGCATTTTTACCCTGTTGAAACCCACCTCTACACAGATCATTACCCAAGCCTTGGAATGGATGGCCGCTGCCCGGGAACGCCTGCGGAGGCTGGAAAGCAAAGCTACCTCCATCGAAGAAAAAATGGAGGAGATCCGTCTGGTAAACCGGGCAAAGTGGCTGTTGATCGAAAATCTGAAAATGACAGAATCAGATGCCCATCACTACATTGAAAAACAAGCCATGGACCGCTGCTGCTCCAAAAA
>JAZURG010000225.1:0-4238 GCA_045606145.1 Faecousia sp. | reverse complement strand
ATGAACGATATTCAGTGGAGAAGAAGTGAAGTGGTTGCTAACAGGCGATGATGCGTAAGCAAGTTAAAAGTAGGGAGGAGACTTGACACAGTGCAAGTCTCCTCCCAGTACGGTTACCTTTTCAGTTGACCAGAACTATAGAGGTTAACTATATTTTAGCCCAGACCGGGGAACAAAATGAACAGGACGCCGGCAACGATAGTACCAACCAACGTGTACACAACGCTCATGAGGAACATGGGCTTGTAGCCTTCCTTGTGAGTGCAACCAGTGAGCTGCAGTGTCAGAATGATCAGACCGTTGATGGGCAGAGTCTCAAAGGTGGTGGCAGCCAGAGCACCGACACGGGCCAGTGCAGGAGCGTTAGCAATGACATCAGCAGGAGCATAGCCCTGACCCAGCATGATGCCCAGAATAACGGGCAGGGACACCATCAGAGCGGCCGGGGGAGAAGAAGTGATGGCCACGATTACGCAGACGGCGATAATACCCAAAACGATGAAGTGAGCATGGATGCCGGCCAACAGACCAATGACAAAACCAAAGGCGGAGGTGGCGGTGACAACAGCAGCCAGTGCGGAGGGGGTGACCAGAGTCATCAGGGCACCGGGATAGTTAGCAGAACCACCGTTCATGCCAGCGACCAGAGCGCCACCCAGGCCAACCTTGTTGCCGCGCTCGTCAAACTTGGGCAGCTTATTGCCCATAGTAACCAGAGCAACAACGATACCCAGAGCCAGAGCGATGGCGATATTCACCTGGATACCAGTGAGGGCGGGGAACAGAGTGTATGCACCAAAGACGAAGATCAGAGGGAGAAGGGAGACAAAGAAGTTGGGCAGGGGTCTCTCTTCGTTCTGCTCCATCTTGCGGACAGTACCCCAATCGAAGTGCTCGCCGTTACGCTTTGCCTTCAGAATCATGTGGGTCAGTGTAAAGTAACCACCGCCTGCAATGATAATGACAGCTACGATACCGGGAATCAAACCAGCGGTGGAAGAGATGTGAAAACCCTCTGCCAAGAACGGAGCCAGAGCCTCGTTGCCAGCAACACCGCTCATAATACCAGCCTGAGCCATGACGTTATCGATCTGGGGAGCGCCGGGGGCAGCCATAAAGCCGCAGTTCAGAACCATCATACCGGGGATAAAACGGCGGGGAATATCCACCATCTCGGCGATGACGAAGCAGATAGGAATCAGAGTGAAGGTCAAGATGTAGCCGTCGATACCGCCCATAGTGAGGATGGCGGAAACGATCAGAACCACCAGAATGGCGGCACGTACCTGAGCTTCACCTTGACGCTTGATCACAAAGGCATTGGTCAAGGTCTTGGCGATGGAACTTGCAGCGCCGGTAGCGTTATACAAGTGACCGAGGACAGCGCCGAAGAACACAATGAAGAACAGGCTAGTGATTAGATCAACCATGCCGCTGACATAGGAACTAATCAGGGTTTCGGGGGCCATCTTGTTGAAGATAGCGATAATGATCGCACAAACAGGAGCTACCCAGTGGGAAGCCCAACCTTTATAGACAGCGATCAGGAAGATGGCCAACGCAATGATGATGCCAATTAGGCCGATTACAGGACTCATTGAATAATCCTCCCTTTTAATTTCTCTATTCTCAATTTATTATTACGCGTCTGGTCAGCGCGCAAAAAACAGGAAGACCGCAGAATAAGTATGGGTATCACAGAGGGTGCTGCGGTGCCACTGACTGCGTTTTTTGAGGAGAGCTACATGATTAGTAGTTTCCATACTTATGTACTGTGTTGAACAAGGTGTGAAGGTTTTTGGGGTCTGCCACATCCAGGGGAATCGTAGTGTCCAACATATATCCACCGTCCACCATGGCGACGTCCAGAATTTCGCGGACACTACGCTCGACTTGTTCGGTGCTTCCGTGTTTCAAGATGGATCCATCCAAACAACCGGAAATACAGGCAATACCGCCAAGCTTGTCTTTAGCAAGTTTCAGATCTGTATCAACTAAGTGATAGAGCACTTTTCCTTTTGGTACGTCAGCAAGGAAATCCAGCTTCAAATTCATCTTGCCCTCGGTGTAAATACAAGGTACACCGCCTATTTCGATCACAGCATCGATACATGCTTTCAGACCAGGCCAATAGAATTTGCCGAACTGATCGGGACTCATGAACAAATCCGTTCCATTGTGCAGGAAGAAATAAACATACCGGTTATGCGGATTGGCTCGCATTTGCTCCTTGATACAACGAATCTGAATCTTTGTTGTGGCTTCAATGGCCATTAGCAGTTCATCTGGACATTCCAACATATCCATGGTGGTATTAATCAAGCCACGGAACAAATCATTGAACACATCGAAGGGGACGTTTGCCACCTGATCCAAAGCACTGGGCCAACCTTTTGCTGCAAACATTTCGCCCATTTCACCCATTGTCTTCGCGTATTCAAGAGCTTCGCCACCTGCTTTGGACATGGCCTGCAAAGCATTACTTACAGGTGGCAGAGAAAAGGGAATCATGGAGAAGAAGGCACCGGTAGAGATGGCGTTGGACAAATCCACCATCTTGAGTCCATCAAGGGCTTCATAGTGGCGCGGTAGGATTTTGCGAAGCATAAATCCGGTGGGATCTTCAGCATACTCCACATATTCATCTGCAGACATGAACTCATCGTCCAACACCTGAAAAGGCTCATTGTTGCCCAAATGCTTTCCGGGCCAACGCACATAACGGCAACCAAGTGTTTCCATTGGCTTTAGAGGCATCAGGGGACCGGGAGCCCAGTACAAATCAGGCTGAAATTCTTCGTGGTAACGCAGCCAGGAAGGAATTAGATTGTGATAATCTTCCATTGCTGCTCGCACCGTAGTCTGCCCGTATAGAAAAATTGGCAGGTACATAATCTGAGGAGCGACGCATACGCGCCCTTCCTGAGTCAAGGAAATCGCATTCTCGTACAGCCGCGAGCGCTCTGTATAGAGATTTTCCAATTCAGACACCTCCACACAATAGTTATAGGTTTATTGTAAAACATAGAAGAAAATTGTCCAGATGGATAAAATTATCGGACTATAAGCAAAACTTATAGTCCGATAATTTTTAAGTTTTATAAGAGCTGCTCTCTTTCGATGTATGTTGCTACATAGTTGGTGAATAGAGCGATGGCACTATTGATGTTTTGCCGATGCCACGCCAATACAAAGTGATTTCCTTTACTAGGCATCACTTTTAAACAGCGAAGATTGGAATTGGCGTACATGTAGCAGTCTGTGTTGCTGACCCCTACACCAAGACCGGCGTCTACCCAGAGCATTTGATCATTCAGAGACGGTGCCAACAGGAACTTTGGGATGAAGCCTGCCTGTTTGCAATCCTCCAGCACTAAGGTCTGTACAATAGCGCTGTCCTCTCCGTCCACCAGAATAAGGTTTTCATCTTTTAGATCTTTCCAGCTTCGAATTGTCTTTGCTTTCAAAGGATAATCTTTCTCAGAAAAAATGGCGCAGCGGTTCTCATCAGTTCTGATCCATAGATACGAGTCGCTGTCTTTTACATCGAAATTGAGGGTAAATGCCACATCCAACTTTTTTTGGTCTAACTGTTTTTTTAAGCCCAAAAAGGAGGCCATACTCAATTCGATGTGAACGTTAGGATAGGCCTTGCAAAATGAATGGAAAGCGGCACGGAAATTGGGGGAGAGTGTTTGTCCTTCCAACACGCCTAACTTTAAGAATGCATTGTGACCGTCATTGACAATACGTGCCTTTGCAACAATTTCCTGAAATTTGCGAGTGTGCTCCGGTAGCTCCTGCATCAACACCGTAGCCGCAGGAGTAAGACGCAAGCGGTTTTTATCACGAATAAACAACTGCATATTAAGTTCTTTTTCGATTGCTGTAATCTGCTGGCTTAGGGCAGGTTGAGTGATGAACAGCTCCTTTGCCGCTTCGGAAAAGTTCAATCGCTGCGCCGCTTTCAAAAAATACTTAATCTGTAAATCATTCATGGGCTCTACTCCCTTATCAGTCCTTATAAGTGTTTCTTATACTTCAATCGCTAGACACATTTTATCCCCAAAAGCAAATAAAAGCAATATCATGAATGCTATTCAGTGGGGTGAGAAATAATTATTATAACCCATTATAACCAATTGACTAGTTGGTTATAATGGGTTATAATATGGTTACGAATAGACCATAAATCGTTCTAGCGTATGATGGAAAGCGAGCACAGATGTGTGACAGCG
>JAZURG010000224.1:0-11869 GCA_045606145.1 Faecousia sp. | reverse complement strand
GGCAACCTGGATATGTCATTTGCTACTTTCGTCGAAGTCTATCGGGAAGATCGTGGGGCCCGGATTAAGGAGAGCACACTGTCTATGAAAGACAATATTATCGACACCAAGCTGATACCTTATTTCGGCAAGAAATGTATGCGCGAAATCACAACCAAGGATATTATGCTTTGGCAAAATGAACTGCTGGCTTACCGCGATCCCAAGAATGGCAAGCCCTATTCCAAATCGTATCTCAAGACAATTCATAATCAATTGAGCGCAATTTTCAATCATGCAGTCCGCTACTACAAACTTTCTGAAAACCCTGCACGAACGGTTGGAAATATGGGAAGCGAAAATGGCATTGAAATGAAATACTGGACCCGCGAGGAATACCTGAAATTCTCCGAATATATGATGGACGATCCTGTGGGCTACTACTATTTTCAAATGCTCTATTGGTGCGGTCTCCGGGAAGGTGAGGCGCTGGCATTGACTATCAACGATTTTGATTTCGCGAAGAAGACAGTTTCTATCACAAAGACCTTTCAGCATTTGAAAGGAAAAGATGTGATTACCGAGCCGAAAACTCCGAAGAGCAACCGAATCGTGGAAATGCCGGCATTCCTGGTTGAAGAGATCCAGTATTATATCGAGAAGCTGTATGACAAAAAGCCCGATGACCGCCTGTTCCCACTGTCCAAGAGCTATCTCTACCGCAAGATGGAGCAAGGCAGTAAGGAGATGGGAATTCAGCGTATCCGTGTGCATGATTTACGGCACTCCCACGTATCCCTGCTGATTCATATGGGATACAGCGCCGTGGCGATTGCGGAGCGGATGGGGCATGAGTCTATCGACATTACTTTCCGGTATGCTCATCTGTTTCCTACTGTGCAACGGCAAATGGCTGCTGATTTGAATGCGCTGCAGGAAGGAGGTGATGAAAATGTCTGCTAAGGCTCGCGATGGGCAGGGACGCTGGCGTTGCAAGACGATCGGCATTCGGGTATCTCCTGAGGAAAACGCCGAGATCGACGCATTGGCGGCCTTATCCGGGATGTCCAAACAGGATTATTGTATTCGTCGTATGCTGCAACGGGATGTTGTGGTCGTCGGAAATCCAAGAGTGCATAAGGCACTCAAAATTCAAATGGAACAGCTCTGCCGAGAGTTTAGCAAACTGTGCAGCGTAAATGATGTCAGCGCAGAGGCATTGCATGTTCTGGAATATCTTACAAAATTATATAAAGACCTAGAGTACTAACAAAAACGAAATCTCCTCTGTTTGCATTACAGGGGAGATTTTGGCATAAAAAAGCAAATATTAATCCGCAATTATGAACTTTTCACGAACTTTTGCGCGAATATATTGACAGTAAAGACAATAGTCGCTATACTAGAATCAAGTAAATATAGAAATATGGAGCCGGGGTATTATGGTGTGTTTCTAATATGCCCGGGATGTGACGGAGCTGGATCACTCCTTTTGGAGTAGGGAGGTCCAGTTGGAGATGATGGGATGATTGATGCGGCTGACCGGAATTTCCTTATTCCGTGCAGCCGCCTTTTTGTTACATAATTAATTTTGAAAGGATGATTGATATGATTGTTGAAGCCATTAACAAGCGAACCGGAAAGGCTGTGAAAATCGAGGAGGCGTATTCCGGGCAGCGCCTTACCTGTCCGTACTGCGGTGTGGAAGTACATCCGGTGCTGGAGGTTGCTACGCCGTTCTTCCGCTGTTACGAAGGAGGAAAGCACACCAACTACCTCTGTGAGCAGTTGGAGAGAACAAACAGGGCATATGATCCTAAATTAACGGACATAATGCAACTGTTTGACAATTTGTTTAACCCGGTCAGGGAGAAGGAAGTATCTCCCTGGGGACCGGAAGAGGACGAGGATCCTGGTATACTTGAGCCGGAGGATGAGACCGTAGATGGAGACGAGCTCACGCAGGCACCCAAAGATGGCACAGATGACGGTGACGAGGACGAGGGTGAAGCTACATCCGGACCTGTGATCGTTCCCTGTAAAACGTTGAGCCAGCTTTGGAAGGCCGGAATTCACAAGTTTGGGCCTTCTGAGCGCATCGGCTCTCACTTAAGATCTGACATTTTCCTATGGTACAAGGATTTTGACCGGTTCTTTGCTCGTAATACATCCTTAGAGGAACGGGTGATCGCAGTTCGTCCCCAGTGGCCGATTAACAGGGCCAATGCCATTGCCTTTGCATCCTTTAGCGGCATTCGTGGAACCAACAAATATAAAACGAAGTATTTTATACTGGCGTTCCGGGATCGCAAGGAATACAACAAGGCTTGCAATAAGCTGTTCAGCCGCAGTACAGATGATGCCGGAGCAAGTCGAACGAAAGTGAAGTATGATATGGTGTTGGTAGCCGGTGATTGGACGGAAGTGGACGAATCTGAATACAATTCCTACGGAGTTAAAAGCGGCGAGCATATTTACGGAGCGCAAATATCGGATTTCTATTCCAGAAACCAAATCTTCCCTATTCCCCAGCAGAAACGCAAAGAAAAGTGATACGATAGTAAAAGGCAGCCGAGTGATTTCCACTTGGCTGCCTTCTCTGTAGTTCTGTGTTGTTAGCTACTGTCTGTCGATAATATGTAGGTGCAAAATGGTTGTATAATTGTTTGCAATTACTGTCGCTTTTATAGGTAATGGATAGGTTAACAATACAAAAGCAAACAAAATGTCAAGAACATTATTGCAATTTATGTATTCAACTGCTATAATAAATTCGTATCGGTATTGTATGCACTATTGTAATTTGCAAACAATACAGTTATCTTTGAGGTAATGGAGGGTGTTCATGTATCAATTTAGGGATCCAATTCATGGATTTATTGACGTTTCGGATGATGAGCTTAAGATAATAAACTCTGCACCTTTCCAGCGCCTAAGACATATACACCAGTTAGCAACTACATATTTGGTATATCATGGTGCTGAACATACGAGATTTGGACATTCTTTAGGTGTTATGCACTTGACTTCCCGAGTGTTTGATTCTGTTACTCAAAAGGTGCCAAATTTGTTTTCTGAGGATGAGCAGGAGAATAGAGTTATTATTGCATGGTACCGGCAAATTTTACGGCTCATTGGATTAACTCATGATTTAGGGCATGCACCGTTTTCTCATGCATCTGAAGAATTATTTGAGAACGGAAAAGAACACGAAGACTACACTAAATTGATAGTGTGTGAAACAGAGATTGCTGATCACATTAATGCAATTGGCGCGAAATTTCAGGAACAGTATGGCGAGAGATATGAAATAACTCCAGAATTGGTATGGATGATTTATGAAGGTAAGGACGTTACTAATGATAAATTCATCATGCCTGATTTCTTGTTCCTGCAAAGCTTTATGGATGGAGAGCTGGATTGCGACAAGATGGATTATTTGTTACGAGATTCTCACTACTGCGGTGTAAGGTATGGTCAGTATGATTTGGATAGATTTGTTTCTACATTGACTGCGCACAAAAAAGCGAACCGGTTGCAGTTAGCAATAGAGAGAGGTGGTATTCAAGCCCTCGAAGAGTTTGTCTTGGCACGATACTTTATGTTTATCCAAGTGTATTTTCACAAAACACGTAGGTATTTGGATAAGGCTCTGGTCAACTGTTTGAAGAAGATTCTTCCGGATGGAAAGTATCCAGATGAAATAAGGGAATATCTAAAGTGGGATGATAATCGTGTGTTAAGTCTGATTACCTCGTTTGACGATGGTACGGTTATAGCCTATAATGAACGTAAGATAATGTCTTGCGTTTATGATTCAAAAGCACATTCCGATAAATCTGATGGTGCTAAAATAAGAGTGATTTTCAACGTTTTAAAATCCGAATTTGGTGATAGAGTAATGCTGGATGGCGTTGATAAAGCTGCACATAAATTAGTACCTGCGCTTTTATCGCACAAAGATGACAGCGGTAAAGGCATTATGATTTATAACAGTAAAACAGATGAAGTTAAGAATATTATGGAGGAGTCCATAATTTTGGACTCAATTGTAAAGCAAATAAGCATTAAGAGAATTTATGCTGAAAAAGAAATTGCTGATGATGTTATCTTAAAAATAAAAGAGTTAGAAAATGTGTGATTGTTTTTTAGTGTTGGAGGAATAAGAAATGGTTAACAACGAAGCGATTGTAAGTGTTATTAGTAGATTATCAGCGATAAAACGAGCACCTTGTAAAAAAACATTACAAAAGATTGTGTTTTTGATTGAAGCAAAAAATGTTAATCTCGGTTGCGATTATGGTATTCATTTTTATGGTCCTTACAGTTCTGATTTAGATTTCGCTGTTCGAGAGTTATGTGATGATGGTATTCTGGATATTAAATATACATCAATGGAGCATAAAATTTCTGTTGCAGACAATACATTTGCAAATGGGTATGATAACCAAACTGTTAATGAGATTGTGGATGAGTTTGGTAAAGAATCCCCTAGTAATCTTGAGTTATTGGCAACAGCACTTTATGTCTTTTTACAAGTAAGGGATGCTGACAAAGTGAAGGATGGCGTTGTAAAAATCAAGGGAACGAAGTACACTGAACGTCAAATAGATACCGCTATTACACGGCTAAGAAGAACTGGTTATATTGCCGCGTAATTGGGCAAATGGGTTTAAGCCATATAGGGATTTAGATATTGGGCACAAATCAACTGAAAAGCACCGGATTTCGTGGAGAAATCCGGTGCTTCTTTGTTTATATGGGGCTGTTGTTTTTGGGCTCTCAAAGAAGGGCGGTTTGACCTGTGTTACCCAATGCACTCCTATAAAAAGAACTCATTTTCGGCTGCCATTTCTTATGCCTTGGAATACACCTTATGATATTGCTGCTGTGTATCCACGAAACGGTCGTACCCAGAGGTTTTTACGGTGTAATAACGGCAATTTAGCTTGATGCGCATATTCTGTGGATGGGAAGAAAGCCTGACTGTAATAATATCTGTCGGCTCGTTTGCGGTGATATGCAATTCGGTCTCTGCCGAAGCGGCTGGGACTTGCATATGCGCAGTATGTTGTAACGGCAGATGCTCTCCCACGCGGATGCTTTGACCAATTTGAGAACAGTCGCTATTGACCAAGGGCCTGCCATCCATTTTCTGCTTAATGGCAAACAGCTTCTCTTCATTCACAAATTCGTTCCGGGTTTCGTAAGGGTCATCAATATCGTGGCCGATCACATATTCAATTTCCGGCTCACTCAAGCCGAGAATGTGTAAGTGTGTACCAAAATTACGACGGAACAGATATGCCGTGGGATCCTTCCGATCCTCAAAAGGCAGGCGGTCCTTCTGAGATACCGATTCGTCCTGAAGTTCCTCACTAATGGATGCCATCTGGGAAGCTTTGATTTTAATGCTTTGGAACAGGACGCGGGCAGCATTCGTTAACTCCCGGGCAGAGCACCGAACATCCCATCTGTCATTGTTGCACACAATGGGATAATCATCGATCGACTTGTTAAGCTGCGACTCTATATACTGACGCCGCTCATGGATCAGCGCGGCGACCTTATCCGGCACCGGGATAATGCGGTCCGCATTCCTGGTTTTCCCGCCCAGCTTGCCTGCGCTGGTGTCATAGCCGGTGGTTTTGTAGATCCATATTACCGGACAGTCAGGATGGGTTTGCATTGGCTTGATATCACCGTAATCCACTGCGCAGGCTTCCGCATTACGCAGGCCCAGGGAATACATTAACAGCAGACCCATATTTTGACCGGATTGCAGCGGATCAGAAAGGAGAGCCTTGGCAACTGCCTGCTCTTGGGGGATGGTCAGCGACTTGCAAAGCAGCGCCTGATTGGCTTTTGTTTCTTCACTTCCTGTTGTGGCTTCGGGATTTAGGCTGCTTTCCCAAAGAACATTGTCGCATTCGTCGTGCCTGGCGGCTGTTTCCACAACATAGTAGATCAACCGGCGAAAATCCTGCAGGGTGCTTTCCTTATAGGGCAGGTATTTCTTGCCCTTTGTATCCTGGCCCCGTTTGATCAAAGCCTGGATAACCGCATCGTAATCTTCCTGGGTATAGGCACTTATTGGGGTTTTGTCATGCTTACGAAGCAGCGGAATGATCTGATTGCAGTAACGCAGGTGGTTGCTTCTTTGGGTGGAATCTGCCTTCCAGTGTTCCTCGAAATCCTCGTAGTAATCGTGATAGATGCCGTAAAAGGTGTGCTCTTCACCAACAAAACATTTCCACTCTGTCATTGGACATCCTCCTTTCCGGCTGTATCGTATACGGCGATGCTGCCGGTTGCACCGTGGTCACATTCGATCAAAACATCAATATAGCTTCCGGGCACCTCCTGGGTCGAGGACAGGGTGATCGAAACAGCATTATAATGATTCTTTTTGTGGTCAGAATGAACGACGGTTTTGCGGGTGAATGTTGAAGCTTCAGATGTGCTTTGCACGGCGTTCTGCACCCCGGTTTCGTGGTTATGGGTCCATCGGTTCAGCTTTTGAACCATCCCGTACTGGACCAAATCGTTTGTGTAGTCACAGTAATGCTGAGAAAACGTATCCGGAGCCTTATTGCCCACAACATAGGACAATTCTCCACGGTTAAAGGAACAGGTGTGGTTAGCCCGGTGCTTAAAATTGCTGTAGAAAATATCTCCCTGATACTTATTCATGTCCACAACGATCTCTTTGTCACCGTCACCGGGCAAGACCAGCTCCTGGGTGGGAATGTCGGCCTTTTCAATTAGAGATCGGCAAACCCGGATGGCAGCATCGTACCTGCAAAAAGACGGCCTGGAAAGCGCCGCAAGGGTCTTTTTGTTGTTGGGCATAATGATCGGCAACTGCTGCAGTTCTGCTTCCGTAAAGTCGCACACAGCCTGCAGATAGGTTTTCCGGCTATTCAGCATATCTGCCAAAAGCGGTGCTACCGGGATTTTTCTGCAGGCAGTGCCGTCTGCGTGGTAGATCACTGCACCTTCGTCCGAGAGGTACTTGTACACCAAAAGGCGGTATGCCTTTAAGCTGGGAATGGTCTCAAAATCACCCCAAGTCAGAGCGCAGGCTTCCCGGGTGCTCATTCCGGTAAACAGCTGGATCGGACCAAGCAGCAGAGTGCTGTCTTCCTCAAACAGCATCGCCTTTCTTATGCCAAAAGTCGATTTGCCTTCTTCACGAACATAGGCAAGGATGCGGGCCTCCTCCTCAAAGGTGAGGGTCTTTTTCGTCAGCATATTTCGCAAATTGCGCAGCTTTTTGGATGCCCGATTGCTGATTTCCGGCAGAAGCGCAGGAATGGGGTTCGTTTGGATATAATTGCTTTCCTCCGCAACCCGCATAATAATGTTTAACTGCTGCCAGAACTTAACAACCGCGAGACTGTCTTCCGGGATGACGGATTGCATTGCGTTGCGGTAATCTTCGTCGTTGGCACCTACTGGGCAAAGGGCAGACAGCGGGTTGCTGCCGGAACAAAACAGGACATTCCGGGCAATTTCGTCACGGTAATCCCGTCGGGCTAGTAAACGGCTGCGGCAGCAAAACCAGATGGTCTTGAGAGAACACGCACTGATGCGCTCACCGTAATAATCCAGCATATCTCCTACGACGTACGGGTAAATGGCATCCGAATAGGTTATTGTCTCCATCTTACCAATTACGGATTCCCGGTCCTTACAGCGCAGACCTTTTTGTGTTGCAGGAGAATTCCAGACTTGTCCATCCTTCTTATTTTGGGATGCTGTTTTTCCTCTGTAGTAGGCCTCGCCAACATAAACGCCATACCTGTCTCGGTGTACAGTATAGTACAGCGAGATTTCATTGGAAAACTGATAAACAGATGGCCGTTTGCGGTGCTTGACAGAGTCCGGGTCGATTTTTGCTTTTTCAAATGCCTCCCGAAGTTTCACGAGGGTCGTTGGCTTTTTCAGCTGTTGCTGGGTTGCCTGGATATATTCCTTTTCAACGATAAGATTGGTCCCGTCCTTGTCGCACTGGGTAAAGAAAACAGGGATCGGCGCATTGGGATCGATGCTGCGTCCTGCGAACAAAAGCATTTTCTTTCTGGGCTGGGTAACGGTAGCATTGGATGCAATTGCAATGATCTTAACGGGTAAAAAACCTTGATCCCGTAGGAGCGCAAAAATGTTATTATCAGATGCAGATATAAAGGTCTGAGGAAATAATGCAACGAAATTTGCCTGATCGTTACCGGCAGAAAGCATTGTGCCAATGTTGAATTCATCCTCTGTAAATGGGGATATGATGGCGATCAGGTCAAACCTTTTTACATAGTTTGCGATATCAGAAAAAATGCAGAACTGAAGGTTTTTGAATTCCATTCGATAGGCGGAAGCTACATAGATATTCGGCACAGCAACGCAGCATTTACACCCATACTTCTTAGCTTTTTGAGACCACGCAAGGAGAAAGTCAGGTCCCGGATTCACAATTAGAATTTGGGATGCATTCCGAGCCAATAGCTCAAACTGCTGCAGGAAAAAGGAGCATTCGAATCTGCCATCGTATTTGCTTCTGACATTAAAATCAAATCTCTGTCCAAATAGTTTCGGGAACGGGTAGAGCGCTGCACGGATAACATCGCTGGGTCTTTCGTTCTTGATGTTATCAATCCGGTTAAATGCTGTTTCGGTGATGCTGATGCCTTCTGCGGCATTCTGCTTTCCCTTGACTGCATACTGGAATTCCAACCAGGGATTAATTGGATCCCCCATCTGTGTGCGATACTTATTAAATTGGCAGTAGTTCGCAACGAGCCGGAGACCGGACACCTTGTGTTGACGGTAGAACCGAATGGCATCCACCAGCTTGGGACTAACAGTTCCTTTTAGCGCAGGCATAGAAATGTGATACACGGCTTGCCAGCAATGAGTGAAATTATCCTTAGTAAGTTCAAGGAAAGTATAGAGCCCCTTGTTTTCCTCATACAAGTTTTCAATCTTGGATTTATCAATGTCCGCAATTGGTAGCTGAGACTCCTTTGCGGATCTGAGGATCAGGTAAAGTACATAGGCTAATTTTTCGTGATGTCCTTTAGGGAATATAGACACAAGCCGATCCCAGTCTGCAACCAGAAAGGGAGCGCAGGCTTCAAAAAACAGCCGGCAATCCTTGTCCATACCTGCCGAGACAAGCTCACTGCAAAATGCGAAAAAAGCAGCACTGTCATAGTAGGGTTTCCCATCAGGGGGCAGCAGCTGATACCGGGCAATCTCTGTGCCAAATTTTACCGAGTGAATCCCGTCTGCGTAATCAGGCTTTTGGGAGTGCTCTATATTGAGCTTCGCCAGAGCGTAACAGCGGACAATCTCCTCGTAATGATAGATATCTATACTGAGTACAATGAGTTTTTCTAAGATGGAGTGGTGGATATTGCTCATTATAAAACACCTCCGTAAATTTCGCTTTGAACCAATGGATTTTGTGGGGGAAATGCAGCTTCACAATAATATTACCACTTAAAATAAATCTTTGCAAGTATATATAGAAAAACACAAGTGGGAAACTGTTGGTCAAAAGTTGGTCAAATTCAAAACTGCAGTTTTTGAATTGTGAAAAACAAGAACAAAAAAACACCGTACTTTGCAGATTTACTCGCAAAATACGGTGTTTTTCTAACTATTCAAGGAACCACACAGCCACTTAGGCTCATTCCCACTCTATGGTTCCAATAGGCTTGGGGGTCAGGTCCATCAGGACACGGTTGATGCCCTCTACCTCGTGGGTGATGCGGTAGGTGATATGATGCAGCAGGGCATAGGGGATCTCCTCGATGGTGGCGGTCATGGCATCCTTGGTGTTGACGGCACGGATGATGGCGGGCCAGCCTTCGTAGCGGCTCTCATCCTTAACACCGACGCTCTTGATATCGGGCACAGCAATGAAATACTGCCAGACCTTTTCGCTGAGGCCGTTCTTTTCGAACTCTTCACGCAGAATAGCATCGGCTTCCCGCAGAGCTTCCAGACGGTCACGGGTGATGGCACCCAGGCAGCGGACACCCAGGCCGGGGCCGGGGAAGGGCTGACGGTAGACCATATTATGGGGCAGACCAAGAGCTTCGCCGACTACACGGACTTCATCCTTAAACAGCAGTTTGATAGGCTCTACCAGCTCGAACTGCAGGTCTTCGGGCAGACCGCCCACATTGTGGTGGGATTTTACAGCTTTCTTGCCTTCGGCAGCCTTGATGGATTCCAGAATGTCGGGGTAGATAGTACCCTGCGCCAGGAAAGAAATGCCTTCCAGCTTACGGGCTTCGTCACCAAAGACGGTGATGAATTCCTTGCCGATGATCTTGCGCTTGCGCTCGGGGTCAGAAACACCAGCCAGCAGACCCAGGAAATGATCGGTGGCATCTACATAGATCAGGTTGGCATCCAGGCCATCCTTGAACATCTTGATAACACCTTCGGATTCGTTTTTACGCATCAGGCCGTGGTTGACATGGACACAGACCAGCTGCTTGCCGATGGCCTTGATCAACAGGGCCGCGACAACAGAGGAGTCAACACCACCGGACAGGGCAAGCAGAACCTTCTTGTCGCCAACCTGTTCACGAACCAGCTTTACCTGCTCGTCGATAAAAGCATTGGCCAGTTCAAAATTGGTGATACGCTCCATGGATTCGGGTCTTAAATTATTGGACATGTATATTCCTCCCAAATGTGAAGTAAATTTCAAGAACTACTCTTCATTTTATCTTATTATTCACCATTTTTCAATATCCGAGAAAACAAAAATTCCGCATCGGCTTCCAAAAAATGTCGCTTTTTCCGGTATTGCCTATAGTGAATTTGACAAGAATAATTATGGAACGAACTGTGTAGTTAAAATATCCATATTGGAATCAATCCGCATGTTGTTGCCTGTGACCGGATGGGGAAACACCAGCGTTTTGGCACACAACAGTTGATGCTCTATATTTCTTTTTTCTGAGTAGGCTTGGGATGCGTCACTTCCGTACTGGGGATCACCCAAAATAGGGAAACCCATGTGGGCACAATGAACCCGCAGCTGATGCGTGCGCCCGGTGACGGGGCAGAGTTCTAGTTTACATAATTCTTCTTTTCGCTCCAATACCCGATATTCGGTGACGGAGGGTTTGCCATCCGGATGGACATACCGCAGTAAACTGGGCAGGGGCATACGGGCAATGGGCGCATCGATCAAACCGCTGCCGGCTTCCGGACTGCCGTAGACCAGCGCGTGGTAAGTCTTGCGTACAAGACAAGCCTGGAGCAGGGTGTGGATGTGCGCGTTTTTGGCCAGCAGTACGATGCCAAAGGTGTCCCGGTCCAGACGGGTCAACGGGTGAAAGGCACAATTCTGTCCGGTCCGTTGATAATAACCCAGCACATAATTTGCCAGTGTCTCGGTGAGCTTGGAACGGGAAGGATGAATGAGCATACCTGCAGGTTTATCTACAGCCAGCAGATGTTCATCTTCATAAAGGATGGTCAGAGGGCCGTCCTGGGCCGGATATTCCGGCTGTGGATCGTCCAGGAGGGCCGTGATTACATCTCCCGGTTGTACCGCGTAGTCGTTATGCTCCGGCTTTCCGTTGACCAGAATCCGGTTTTGCCATTTCAGACGGTTGATGAGTCCGGAGGACATATGCAGTTCGTCTTTCAGAAAGGAAGACAGCCGCCCTGTGCGGACAGCAGTGTGGGTCAGCTCCAAGTAATCACCTCCTGAGCCATGGCTTGATAAATGATCGTTTAGCGCAGCATCCAAAGCCTTCCCCCTCGGGGGAAGGTGGCTGCCCGAAGGGCAGACGGATGAGGGGTGTGGCTGCTTTTCGACCCCTCATCAGTCAAAAATCAAAGATTTTTGACAGCTTCCCCCCAA
>JAZURG010000223.1:0-2619 GCA_045606145.1 Faecousia sp. | reverse complement strand
TTGTCTTCCTAAGACCGCTTGGCCTCCGACTTATCGGCTTCATCCTCTGCGGCACCCCCCAATGCATGGAGGATCCCCGCCGTGGTGTTTACAGCTACGAGGCGCTCCGTTCCAGACTGGCGGAAGGTCATTTCTCCACAGAGCACAAGGACCTCCTGTCCCCTGTGATCCGGCTGCTGCCCCTGACCAATGAAGAAATGCTGATCCTCATTGAAAAGTTAGCGGACATCCACGCAGGGCTGTATGAATACAAGCAGATCGTGACACAGCAGGATATGGTGGACTTCATCGAGATAGAATTCAGTCGCATCGGTGCGGATACCCACATCACACCCCGTGAGGTGATCCGGGATTTCATCGAGGTTCTGGATATTATCTACCAGAATCCCAGCATGAAAGTACGGACGCTTTTGGGCAGCGACAGCTTCGTCTATGCCCAGAACGCAGTAAACGCAGAAGAGACCGATGACCAATTCGCTGAATTTGAACTATAAGAGGTAGCATATGAGTGCCTTTGATCGTTACGCACCCTTTGTACAGGACTATATCTACCGGAATCGTTGGGAAAACTTACGGGCCATACAAGTGGCTGCTGCGGATGCCATTTTCAATACCGACGAAAATGTGCTGCTGACTGCTTCCACCGCTTCCGGTAAAACGGAGGCAGCATTCTTCCCTATTATCACGCTGTTTTCCGAGGCTCCCCCTACCTCCGTGGGCTGCATCTACATTGGCCCGCTGAAGGCGCTGATCAATGACCAGTTTACCCGGTTGACTGACCTTTGTGACGAAGCGGATATCCCGGTCTGGCACTGGCATGGAGATGTGGCACAGAGCCATAAGAGCCGTCTTATGAAGCGTCCCTCCGGCATTCTGCAAATCACGCCCGAATCGCTGGAAGCTATGCTGCTGCACAAGCACGCAGCAATTCCTAAACTATTCGGGGATCTGCGATTCGTGGTTATTGATGAAGTTCATTCTTTACTCCGTGGTGACCGTGGAGGGCAGACCCTGTGCTTGATTGAGCGACTCAGCCGCATTGCAGGTGTCAATCCCCGGCGCATTGGTCTCTCTGCAACCATTGGAGACCCGGAAAAAACCGGAGAATTTCTCTCCCTGGGCACCGGGCGGAAAACCATAATCCCCAAAATCGAAGTCAAGGGAAGCAAATGGCGGCTGAGCATGGAGCACTTCTATGTAAAGGACGTTCAGGCCGCCGAGGGTAAGGATATCCAGGATGCCCTTCCGGTCTTGGAAGAAAAGACTGCCGAGGCCCCCAAAAATGCAGATCCTGGCATTGGATATATCTATGAGCACACCCGTGGAAAGAAATGCCTTGTGTTTGTCAATTCTCGAGAAGAATGCGAGACTGTCACCACCACCCTTCGGCAATACTGCGATATTCAGCATGAACGGGATAGGTTTTTAATTCATCACGGCAATCTTTCTGCCTCCTATAGGGAAACAGCAGAAGGTATTATGAAGGACGATTCCCAGTATATGACCACTGTGACTACAGCAACTTTGGAGCTGGGCATTGATATCGGTCGTCTGGAACGGGCTTTCCAAATCGACGCGCCCTGGACAGTTTCCTCCTTCCTGCAGCGGATGGGCCGTACCGGCCGTCGTGAAAGTCCCCCGGAAATGTGGTTTGTCATGCGAGAGGATGAGCCGGAAGCCCGGGCAATGCTCCCGGCCACCATTCCCTGGAAACTTTTACAGGGTATTGCGTTGGTACAACTGTATCTGGAAGAGCGGTGGTGTGAACCTCCCAGATTGGATCGGTTTGCGTACAGTCTTCTGTATCACCAGACTATGTCTACCTTGGCTTCTTGCGGAGAAATGTCTCCTAAAGCTCTTGCAGACCGAATTCTGAGGCTGCATTACTTCCATCGGGTTTCCCAGGATGACTACAAGATACTCCTGCGGCACTTGATCAAAACGGATCACATCCAGCAGACAGAACAAGGCGGCCTGATCGTTGGGCTTGCCGGCGAGCGGGTGGTTAATTCCTTCAAATTCTACGGTGTGTTCGTGGAAAGCGAAGAATATACCGTTCGGAGCGAATCTCAGGAGCTTGGAACAGTATGTTTGCCGCCTCCTGTGGGCGAAAAGCTGGCAATCGCAGGTCATGTTTGGGTGGTTCTGGATGTGGATCATAAGCGACATCTGGTGTACTGTGAGCAGGTCAAGGGAAGCATTCCAGCCTATTTTGGTGAATGTCCCGGTGATTTGCACACCAAGATCCTACAGCGGATGCGAGATGTTCTTCAGGAAGACAGGCAGTATCCCTATCTGATGCAGAATGCCGTTGCACGCCTGGAACAGGCTCGCTTTACAGCCGAACATTCAGGCGCAGCAAAGACACCGCTGATCAATTTAGGCGGCAATATGTGGTGCCTGCTCCCCTGGGTGGGAACCTATCCCTTCCTGGCTATGGAACGGTTTTTGAAAATCAAGTGCGGTGACCGGCTTGGCTTGAAGAATTTCGATTCCGCCCGACCCTACTATATGCAGTTCACTATGAAGGTTTCGGAAGAGGACTTCTACCGGATCGTCAGAGAAGAGATTGAAAAACCCATTGATCCTTTGGAATTGGTGTATCCCAAGGAACTCCCC
>JAZURG010000222.1:0-8660 GCA_045606145.1 Faecousia sp. | reverse complement strand
GGGAGGGACGGCTTTGAATGCGGGAGCAATGAACTCAGTTCCTCCCCTATGCCGACTTCTTTGGTTACTTTCTTGTTCGGCGACAAGAAAGTAACACCACCTCATATACGCTGTGCGGTTGAGATTCTAAAATCTATACTTTTTTGACAAGCTGTTTTTATATGTTAGAAAGATCCACCGCCGGTACTCCGGGAAGATCTGGAACCGGAAGAAGAGGTGGTCTCCTTTCTGGTACGGGTGACGTTGCGGTAAAGGAAAAGGTCTCTGCAAACGGTAAGCTGCATACTACCGGATTTTACATAGACATTTGCCCGGTTTTGCCTGCGAACGGTTTTTAGCTGGCCTTTCATAGAAAAAACAACAATCAGTCCTGCAACAAGGCCGATGATCAGACAAATCAACAGTTTTTCACCGGGATTGAAGGGGAAACCGTTGATATATCCGTCGAGGTAATAGGCACACTGATCCGCAAACCCGTTAAATGCAGCTGCGTAATTGCCGGCGGACAGATCGGACACAAAAGTATCCCCTATGTAATCGATGTCACTGCTGTTAATGGCCACACCGGCAAAGCCGTTGCTGAGGATCCGGTATTCTCTGACATCCATGCATATCAGAAGGAAAACACCGTCACGGTTTTCTCCGTAACCCATTTCCATGCCGTCATACAATTCTTCCAGAAGCGTGTCGATGTTTCTGCCATTGGTGGAAGCAAGGGTCATGATCACGATCTGGGTATTGTAGCGACTGCCGATGTCTGCAAGCTTGCCGGAAAGCTGTGCTTCTTCCGCACTGCTCAAAAGATCGGCTTCGTCATAAATGTCGGAGTCCGAAGCGGCAGAAACACTGATCGCCAGACAAAGACAAAGCATCAGCGCAAGGAGTACAGAAATCCATTTTTTCATCATCATCCATACCCCCTACAGCAGCCAGAACAGGTAGCTCAGCGCAAAGGCTGCCGCGGTTACCACACCGGTTACACCCAATAACCAACGCCAGAAAGCACCATGATCCATCGGCAGATTACCGGCGATCTTGCCGGTCTGGCCGTTAATGGCAAAGGTGAAATTTTGCCCGTTCCATTGGGTGTTCAGAATCCATACAGGGTATAGCGCATATCTTGCCCGGCCGTTTTGCAGGTTGATATTGGAGCTGACAGGAACTACGGAGGTATAGCCATGCACTGTGGATGCAAAGGCTTCTTCTGTGCTTCTCTTGATCCGTTCGTTGGCTCTGGCGATGCTGGACTCCGCATCCACGTCATATTTGTCCGCCAGATAACCCGAAAGGTATGCGGTTTGAAAATCCACAGCGTCGTCGATATGGAAAGGCTCAATGGATTCCATCAAGGCATCATCCATTTTGGTGGAGCCATCTACAGGAACATTCTCAAAACCAATACCGCCCGCTCTGGTGACGGAAAAGTGGCTGGTTTCCGTGTACCGATACTGGCTGTCACTCCACATACGGGTCCTGGAAGCTCTGTAGCGAACATGGGCATTGGCATCCGTATCAAACAGCCAAACCGGCACGTACAGGCCTTTGACTTCCTTAATATGGTTATCATCTTTAAATACCTTGGGAAGCAGAGGCTTTCTGTGGTAATGATTCTGGAGCTTTGCAATGGCCGTTTTTTTGTCCACTTTGAAGGGAATTACCAGATCCGGCTTTAATGCCCCCACAAACTGGTCTGTCATGACCACGGGATTTCCACAGAAAGGACACTCCGTTGCGCCAGTGGTTTCGTCTGCGACGATCTCGCCGCCGCAAGTGTTGCAAATATAGACCCTAAGACCGTCGGTTTCGCCCTCCTGCCATTCAGAACCGGCCGTGGTATCCCAGGTCATATTCTCCGAAGGCTGCTCATTCAGCTCGGCTTCATATGCTTCCAGGGTCTCTATTTCAAATTCCGAATCGCAGTAGGGACACTTCATCTTCTGCAGTTGTGAGTCAAATTCAATGGCACCGTCACAGCAGGGACATTTGAATTCTTGCAATACAGCCAATTTGATTCACTCCTTTACAGTTCAGATAGGAGCAGCGGACGATCAAATAATATCGCCATTGTCAAAGGGGTCGCCGCATTCGGGGCAGAAACGGGGAGCCTTGGTGGGGTCAGCAGGCTGCCAGCCGCACTTGTCGCAACGGTACTGGGGAATACCGGCAGGCTTCTTTGCGCCGCATTCAGCGCAGAATTTACCTTTGTTTACTGCACCGCAGGAGCAGGTCCAGCTGCCTTCCGCAGGCTTGGGGCTGCCACACTCAGCGCAGAATTTGCCCTGGTTCACCGCACCGCAGGCACACTTCCAACCATCAACAGCGGATGCTGCCTGCTGTTGCTGCTGCACGCCCATGTTATAGAACTGCTGTGCCGCATTGAAGCCGCCGCCCATAGCGCCGCCAGCCATATTCATGCCCATGAAGCCGGTCATGGCACCGGCAGAGTTGCCGGCTGCGGTCTCCATAGCGTTGGCAGTAGCGGTGGTCATACGGCCACCCATCATAAAGGCGTTCTGACCGTAGGTTGCGGAATCCTCCATCTCCTGGATCTTCTTCATGTCCTCAGGATTCAGAGTGATGGGGTTCAGGGCAATCTTTGCAACCGCAATACCACGGTCTACCCATTCTGCCTGCAAGGCTTCATTCATAGCCTTTTTCAGCTCGTTAGCCTTGGCGGGGAGCTGCGCGGGACGCAGCTCCAGCTCCGCCAGCGCGCCAAATGCAGGCTGCAGAGCGGAAACGAATTCCGTCTTCATCTGCTCGTCGATCTTGTCACGGGTGTAGGGCTGCTCCACATTGCCGCAGACTCTGGTATAGAACAGCAAGGGATCGGAAATGGTGTAGGAATACACGCCGTTGCAGCGGACATTGACGGTACGGCTCATGCCCAACCGCTTGTTCATGACCTCGAAAATGATGGGGCTGGGAGTACCGAACTTGTTGCCCATGATCTCCTTGGTATTGAAATAATACACTCTTTGATCCTTGCCGGTATCACCGCCGTAGGTGAAACGCTTGCCGATAGCCTGGAAGGTCTGCCTCAAGCTCTCGCCGAAGGAGCCCGCAAAGATGGAGGGTTCGGTGGAGGTGTCGTATGTATATTCGCCAGGTTCGGCGCAGACTTCCACGACCTTACCCTGCTCCACGATGATCATGCACTGACCGTCGGCCACGGCGATGCCGGAGCCGTTGCTGATAATGTTATCGCTGCCCTTGGTGTTGGAGCTTCGCTTAGAGGTCCGTTTCTGTCCCTTGACTACCAGTGTGTCCATATCCAGTGCGTCGCAGTAGAAAAACTCCTTCCACTGGTCAGCCAGCACACCGCCCAATGCTCCGATACCTGCTTTAATAAGTCCCATAGTTTGACTCCCTTCTTTTTTGTCACTTCGCCTCAAGGAAACCGACCAGTACCGGATTTCCTTGCTGCTCCAAATCGGCTGCACATTGTTTGCACATATCCAAATCATCACAGATCAAGAAACATTGATTACAGACCAGCCGCTTACAAATCGGGCAGTAGTTCATATGCTCTGCAGCGTTTCGAATCGCTACGCGGCGGGCCTCCTTGAATTCCTGCTCATAAAGCGCTTTGTAAATGATTTGCTTGCTTTGCGTGTTGGCGGGTAGTTCTGCCTTGGAAAACCGTATCGGTTTGTTGCCGTACTCTGCACCGCAGCTTTTGCAAGTCACCCGGAATAGGAACACTTCTTTCGACGATTGGTTTTCAAGAACCGTTTCCACTAACTTCTTCAATACGCAACCCTCCTTTCGCCATTTGACGATATCATTGTAGTTCACTTCCTGCACAAATAAAATGGCACCAAGGATACTTCTCGGCAAAAGTATCCTTGGGATAATATGCAAAATGCACAGGCAACACCTCCGTCACCTGTGCATTATAACGATATTGATTTAAAAGTTTTCTAAGCTCTCGCCGGTCAGTTCATCAAGGCGTCCGCAGCAGCGGAACAACTCGATATACAGCATCAGCTCGTCGCGGGAAGCGATGTCCAGCTTCTGATAGATGCTTCGGTTATGCTTTTTGACCGTGTGGATGCTGATAAAAGCGAGGTCGGGGATCTCGGCAATATCGTGTCCGTCGATATAGTAATTGAGAATCCGCCGTTCCGCAGAGGAAAGGGTTTTGGCTTTTTCCGCAAAGCTACGGAACATATCTTCCATCCCGGACGGCAGCGCGTGGGGATCTACCTGACGAGTGTTTAATTGCGTCAGCATCTGCACACTCAGAACACCGGTTTCCGGGCGGATAATGCCATAATCACAAAGCATGTTGTAGATCAACAAAAGGAGAACTTCCGTAACGACGTAGGATACACACAAAAATTCAAATTCCTCGTTAATTGCCTGCTCCACCAACCATACGCCAACATTCAGAAGGACTGTTACCAGCAGGAATGTGGTGTACTTGGGTGAGGACAACCTCTTGGTTTTGGCGGCATAGGCGATACATAGTAGCATCAACACCACATATCCGGCCAAATACAGTGCGTAAAGGCTATGCAGCGGGCCATACTCTTTCGCCAGATGGGTGGTTCCGTTGATAATATTCAAAGACACAGACCGATAGTAAAGGCCGAGCCAATCGCCGCTTGCGGCCAATGCAAAGAATACAAAGCTGATGCAGATCAAGGTCCAGGTAAGCCATTTCCGCTTTCTCATTTGGCAGACATCATAGATGATGAGCAGCATGACCAGCATAGAAAAGGCACCGCCAAAATAAGAAATGGCGTTGGCCACCTTTGCCACGGCCAGGGAGTTGCAGATCGCCAAAAGAAAATAGCCTAAGTTGGATGTGGAAACGCAGCAAAACAAAGCAAGGAATCGGGGATTTTTCTTTTTATCAAAGAGGAAATACGATATTAAGAGCAACACGGATAAGAGCGCAACGACTCCGTACACAATGGATAAGACTCCGTTTTTCATAGATTGTTGCCACTCCTTCCTAACAGTCATTTGTCAGCAAAGTAGGTACATGCATGACCATATTAATTATAGCACTTAAAGGAGAAAATGCAATGTTATTATTTTGTGGGTTATTTGTTTCGCAGGTTAGAAATATTCTGCTGCTTGGCGTACTGGCTTGCTTTTGCCCTCCGTCCTTCGCTGTACGGCGCTGTCAGACGGATGCTGATTCTGCTTTTTTCGATCTCGAACCGCAGGCCGCATTGCTCGTCGTCGGTCTGTTGGCAC
Source organism: Faecousia sp. (assembly GCA_045606145.1). Lineage (GTDB taxonomy): Bacteria > Bacillota > Clostridia > Oscillospirales > Oscillospiraceae > Faecousia. Next base: position 3,449 of record JAZURG010000222.1, on the reverse strand, counting down.
AGTTCCGGAAATTGGGCGGCATAGGCCAGCAGCCGGTTCTTCAGTTTGGTATCGTGGGTGTAGACCTCTGCGGTGGGGTAACTGCTATGTCAAAGAACTTATCAAATTTTTATCATTGCTGATAAGAATACTACAACGCAAAGAGAAAAAGCGGGCTGAAATCAAGCGATTTCAGACCACTTGGAGTCAATATGTGATTATTCCCACTCGGTCCTGACTTTCTTGATCCTTACAGTTTTGTAAGGATAGTTTGACACAGGATATCTGTGGTACTTACATTATCCGGTAGATTTAGGCTATCGGATTTTTTGTTGCCATGGTGTTGCCACAATCTGCTTGTATTATAGCAAGGATTTAAATATTTTCAATAGCATCAATAAGTTTTTGTATTAATTTAGGTATTAATGAAAGAATCACAATCAGGTTTTCTTGTGTGACAAGATAGATGCCCAATTTGTATTACATTGACTTTGTCAGGTAAATATAGTGCATTTTTTCTAACGGTGATTTTATGAGGAACTGTTAACTGATACAGCGAAAATGACAGAAATAAGTACAGAAAAATTTTCCAGATATAAACCATTATATTTTCTTAACTTCTTTGCGAAATTGAGAAGGTGTTTTCTGATATACACTTTCAAATACCTTCCTGAAGTAAGCGGCAGAGCTAAAACCAACGCTGTCACAAATTTCTTCTATCGTGTGTGTTGTGGTGGATAATAGCGCTGCTGCTTTTTCGCACAGTATCTCCTGTCGCAACCGATTTGGACTTTTCTGGAAAATTCTTTTAACATAATTGTATAGAAGTGTTTCACTTACTTCACAAAGTGCTGCGTATTCAGGAATCGTTCTTTGCGGGTTTTGCTTCATGAGAAGAATAAGCTTTTCGCAGACAGCAACATCTTTATCGTGCGATTCTAATTCAAGCTGCGATTCTAATAAGCCAAGTAAGTGATAAAGAGCTCCTATAGAACTTGTGTTTATGGTTTTCTCTTTCGACAAGGGTAAAAATGCTTCATATATTGTTGCATCATAGTTTATTTTTTGAAGCTTATATCCGTTGGGCGTTGAATTGGGGAAATATAGAAATCCAATAGAATCAAAGCATACGTTATCCTCTGCAATCCAAAAAGAGTGATAACAGCACCCCTTTGGAATATACAACATTTCATTTTCTTCAATTTCGATAACTTGTTTTTTGGCCACAATTCGCCCTTTGCCGTGCTTCATAAAACAAATATGATGAATATCAATACCATGGCTATTGTCCATGTGGGTCGTTTCAGAATAGCACACTTCGCTAAAACGGAAGTTTGTGCGGAATATTGCATCATTCACTTTAGTTTTCCTCACTAAATTTGTAGAATAATATGCGGTGTATAAAGAATAGCATATTTTATTTATTTGTCAATGAGGTATAATTGAGGTATCTGGATAGAAAGGAGACACAACGATGTATTCTAATAAAAGGATATTACTAATCGCGGGGGGCGGCACTCTCGGATTAAACGTGGCTAAAGAGCTCCTAAGCCTTGGTGCCACTGTAGAGATTATGTGTCGGGGAGAAAGAAAATCGGATAATGAACGGTTAATTTTCCGTCGTTCTGCGGCAACGAAAGAGTCGCTAGAGAAACTTTTTTCAGAAAAGCACTATGACGGCATAGTCAATTTTCTTCACTACGAGGAACTGGATGAATACAAAAATATCCACCCCTTGCTCATAGAAAACACAGACCATCTTATCTTTCTTTCCTCATACAGGGTTTATGCCGATGAGCAACATCCTATTACAGAAACAGCCCCTCGCCTATTTGATGTTATCAGAGACGAAGAATTTCTTGAAAATGAAAAATATGCTGTTCCAAAATCGAAATGCGAGGATTATTTATACTACGAACACGCCGATGAACCGTGGACCATCGTTCGTCCGGTGATATCGTTTTCGGATAACCGCCTTGATCTTTTGATGTATTCCGGCCACGATGTTATTATTGCTGCCAGGGACGGCCGTGAGCTGCTTTTGCCCCAAATAGTAAAAGATTATGTTGCAGGTATTGATTGGGCAGGAAATTCGGGCAAGCTGATTGCCAATCTGCTATTTAAACCCGATGCGATCGGGGAAACCTTTACGATTTATTCGGGACATAATCTAACATGGGGAGAGGTAGCCTCAGTTTATCAGAAGCTTACAGGTGTAAGGATTCGCTGGTGCGACGAAGAAGAGTATTTGCGTTTTCACGCAGATTTGCAAGGAAAAACAAGCCTTGGATGGGGATGGAAGTATGACAGACGCTACAATCGCGACATTGATTGCTCCAAGGTAATGCGTGTCTCAGGACTCACAAAGGATGACTTTCTAACTGTGGAGGAAAGCTTAAGATTTGAATTAGAAAAGTTGCAATGATATATGAATCAGAGCAGTATATTCACCACGTATTCGATGGCTGCTTGTTCCGCAGGAGCGTGTACTTCTTCTTTAACACACACAGGTTACCGGGCGTTGTTCTGGATGTATGATCTTTGCCATTCGGCCGATTGGGACATGCGTTTGCCGGTAAAAATATTGTTTGAGGTGATTTAAATTGTTAAAACTTTCAAAAGACAAAATCAATACCTTTTGTGGTGATATCGTATCTTTAAGAGCTGAAAGTAAATACGGTGAGATTTCCTGCCAGTCAGATAATGAAGAAATTGCCCGCGTCAAAAAACTTGGGGAAGGTAAATACCTAATCATACTGGAAGGTGTTGGAAACACACAAATATCCGTAAAAGCAGGCAACGAAGTTGCTATTTGTGCTGTGAGTGTAAGAGAAATGAAAAAGGCCGACCCTGACGGTAAATTCAAAATATATGTTGGCGATACTCATGCACACACCTCGTATTCTGACGGACTTGGAACGCCGTATGATTTGTTTAAAAAGGTTTCAGAGGAGGACTACTTTAAATTCTTCACTGTCACAGACCATACTGAACTACTTGATGATGATGAATTTTTCAACACATTCGAGGCCGCTGACCTGTACACTAATGAAGATTTTATTGCGTTTGGTGGCAGCGAATCAAGGCTTGATGACTATTACACCTCAAGCATTGGCGATATCCGTTCCAATGCTGGTGAGATGGTGGTTATCAATAAAGAAGGATATGCAATTACAGACTCGTGGGATCGGTATTTTGAACTCCTCGGCACAAATAAATGTGGTCTTGGCATCATAGCACATCCGCAGGTACAGGATTATAGAGGTGTACAGGCATTGTGCAATTCCTTTGATCCTGAATATCATACCAACGAAAAATCATTGGAACTAATTCACGGAATCGAGACGCTGAATGAAACAGGTGATTGCAACCTGATCAACGACAGAGCATATTCTTTGTATCTCGATTGTGGATACAAGATTTCTACTTACGGGGCAAGTGACCACCACGGACCTCGCTGGGGAAAAATT
>JAZURG010000221.1:0-12810 GCA_045606145.1 Faecousia sp. | reverse complement strand
CACTGCCGTTCTGGGTACCTGCGTTGCCGAGGAACTGACCAAGACCGGCTTTCGCACCATCAACCAGCACCAGACCATTTATGTTCTGGAGCCGGAGTACAATGCCAATTCCCAGATCATCTTCCGGGACAACATCAAGGGCATGATCCAGGGCAAGCACGTTCTGGTGCTGATGGCCTCCGTCACCACCGGTTTCACCGCCAAGCGGTCCATCGAAGCCATCGACTACTACGGCGGCCATGTGGCCGGTGTTCCCGCCATCTACCGGGCCGTGGATGAGGTGGCAGGCCACCCCGTCCGCTCCGTCTACTCCAACGCCGACCTGCCGGACTACGAAAGCTACGACTACCGGGAATGCCCTTACTGCAAGTCGGGCAAGAAGATCGATGCCCTGGTCAACAGCTTTGGTTATTCCGAACTGTAACAGAATTATTAAAATTATGATCTATTGAGGGAATTCCTATGAAACGCTCTGAAATCAACAAGGCATTGAAAGAATTGGAAGCTATGTGCGCGGAATACCGTTTTGCACTGCCTTCCTTCTGTCATTTTACTCCCGAGCAGTGGCAGAATATCGGCCATGAGTATGACGAAGTAAGAGACTGTATGCTGGGTTGGGATATTACCGACTTTGGCATGGGTGATTTTGATAAAATTGGCTTCAGCCTGATCACTATCCGCAACGGCAATCAGCAGATGACGAAGAAGTACCCCAAGGTATACGCTGAAAAGCTGCTGTATCTGAAGGAAGGTCAGACCGCCTGCAACCATTTCCACTGGTTCAAGACCGAGGATATTATCAACCGTGGCGGCGGTAATGTGCTGATCCGGGTCTACAACAGCCTGCCAGACGAAGAGATCGATTATGAATCCGATGTCACTGTCCATATGGACGGCCGTACTTATACCGTGCCTGCCGGCACCCAGGTTCGCCTGACTCCCGGCGAGAGCATTCACATCCAGCAATATATGTATCATGATTTTGCGGTGGAAGAGGGCACCGGCCCTGTACTGCTGGGCGAAGTCAGTCAGTGCAATGATGATAACACCGACAACCGGTTCAATCCCCCTGTGGGTCGTTTCCCCACCATTGAAGAGGACGAGCCGCCTTACCGCTTACTGTGCAACGAATATCCGGAGGCTAAGGTATGATGGATGTTGTAGCATTGGGTGAGTTGCTGATTGATTTCACCAATGTAGCTGCTGACGCGGAGGGTTACCCCACCATGGCTGCCCACCCCGGCGGCGCTCCCGCCAATTTTCTGGCGGCCCTCAGTAAATTCGGCGCAAAAGCTGCTCTGTTGGGCAAGGTTGGCAACGATACCTTCGGTAAGCTGCTGGCTGCCACTTTGGAAAAGGTCGGTATCGAGACCCGGGGTCTGGTAATGGCTGACGATGTGTTTACCACATTGGCATTCGTAACACTGGACGAAACCGGTAACCGGGAATTCGCATTTGCCAGAAAACCCGGTGCCGATACACAGCTGCGCTTTGAAGAAATTGATCTTTCCCTCGTTGATGAGGCAAAGGTGTTTCATTTCGGCACACTGTCACTGACAGACGAGCCTACCAGAAGCGCTACATATAAGGCAGTTGCCTATGCAAAGAAAACCGGCAAGCTCATTACCTACGACCCCAATCTGCGCAAACCTCTGTGGGCAGATATGGAAGAAGCCAAGAAACAGCTGTTGTGGGGACTTGGCCAGGCGGACGTAGTGAAGATCAGCGATGAAGAGGTGGAATTCCTCTTTGGTCTGGGTGTCGAAGACGGTGCAAAGTATATCCTTGCCAACTTCGGTGTAAAGCTGGTGTTCGTCACCTGCGGTGCGGAAGGCTGCTTCTTTATGAACGGCAAGGCCTTTGGACATGTACCGTCTTTGAAGAATATCCATGTGAAGGACACTACCGGCGCAGGTGATATTTTCGGTGGCAGCGCCCTTTGGAAGCTGCTGCAGTTGGGTAAAGCGCCGGAAGAATTGAATGAAGCGGAGCTGACAGAGGTGGTGCGCTTTGCCTGCACAGCAGCCGGCCTTTCCACTACCCAATCCGGCGGTATTTCCAGTGTGCCGGAATACACGGATGTACTGAAAAATATGTAACATACGGCATTAGCCGATAAATAACAGGAGGTAAACACAATGGCAAATCGTTTTGTATCCAACCCCATTTCTTATCATGGCAAGGGCGCGATCCAGGAAATCCCCGGCATCGTAGCCGCTAAGGGCTTCAAAAAGGCATTCATCGCATCTGACCCGGACCTTGTCAAGTTCGGCGTTACCAAGAAGGTCACCGATCTGCTGGACGCTGCCGGCATGGCTTACGAGATCTACTCCGACATCAAGCCCAATCCCACCATCCAGAACGTACAGGCTGGTGTTGCTGCCTACAAGGCATCCGGCGCAGACTACATGATCACCATCGGCGGCGGTTCCTCCATGGACACCGGCAAGGCCATTGGTATCATCATCAACAACCCCGAGTTTGAGGATGTCCGCTCTCTGGAGGGTGTGGCTCCCACCAAAAACCCCACCGTTTATACCATCGCCGTTCCCACCACCGCCGGTACCGCTGCCGAAGCTACCATCAACTATGTTATCACCGACGTAGAGCGCAAGCGTAAGTTCGTCTGTGTTGACGTTAACGATATCCCCAATGTGGCTGTGGTTGACCCCGATATGATGTCCACCATGCCCAAGGGCCTTACCGCCGCTACCGGTATGGACGCTCTGACGCATGCCATCGAAGGCTACACCACCAAGGCTGCATGGGCTCTGCCCGACTGCCTGAACCTGGAAGCCATCCGGTTGATCGCCAAGAGCCTCCGTGGCGCTGTCAACAACGAGCCGGAAGGCCGTGAAGGCATGGCTCTGGGCCAGTTCGTTACCGGTATGGCATTCTCCAATGTGGGTCTGGGCATTGCCCACTCCGTGGCACATACTCTGGGCGCTGTGTATGACACTCCCCACGGTGTTGCCTGCGCTATGATGCTGCCCATCGTTATGGAGTTCAACGCTGAGTACACCGGCGAGAAGTTCAAGGCCATTGCTGAGGCGATGGGTGTTGACACCACCGGCATGGACCAGGCTGCTTACCGTAAGGCTGCTGTGGATGCTGTCCGTCAGCTGAGCGTCGATGTGGGCATCCCCACCAAGCTGGCTGCCATGAAGGAAGAGGACATTCAGTTCCTGGCTGAGTCCGCCTACGCCGACGCCTGCGCACCCGGCAACCCCAGAGAAGCTTCCGTTGAGGATATGAAGGTTCTGATCCGTAAACTGATGTAATTTCCTAAACAATACGCGCCCTTGGGGACTCCCCCAAGGGCGCTTTTGTGTGGATGAACGCATATAAATGATCGTTTAGCGGCCTAAGGGCCAAATTAGGATTTAGGAATTAGGAGTTAGGAATTGCACTGTCTTACATGATAAATCCTTAATTCCTAATTCCTCATTTCTAATTCCTAATTACGATAAATGATCATTTATGCGATTGCTTTATCAGCCTTCTTCGACCACGATTTCTTTTAGTTTAAGGCCGGGGTTGCGGCGGCAGGTGAAGTCGATGGCCCAGAAGCTGGTGAATACCAGCAGGCTGCGGCCACGGTAGTCTTCCAGCAGCTCCGCGTCGCTGCCCAGATTCAGATCGGAAAGGTCGCCGGGGTAACTGTCGATGAGCCGGATCTCTTCGTAGGGCAGGTTCTCCATCCGCAGGTCCACACCGTACTCACCCTTCATGCGGTACTGGAACACGTCAAACTGCAATGTGCCAACGACACCGACGATAACTTCCTCCATACCGGAGTTGGGGACCTTGAAAATCTGGATGGCACCTTCCTGGGCGATCTGCTCGGTGCCCTTGACGAACTGCTTGCGCTTCATGGAATCCTTGGCGGACACACGGCAGAAATGCTCGGGGGCAAAGGTGGGAATACCGGAATAGGTGAACTTCTTGCCCGGTGCGCAGATGGTATCGCCGATGGAGAAAATGCCGGGGTCAAAGACACCGATGACGTCGCCTGCGTAGGCTTCTTCCACGATCTCACGCTCAGCGGCCATCAGCTGCTGAGGCTGGGAAAGACGCATCTTGCGGCCGCCCTGGACATGGTAGTATTCCTTGTCACGCTCGAACTTGCCGGAGCAGATACGCATAAAGGCCAAACGGTCCCGGTGGGCCTTGTTCATGTTGGCCTGGATTTTAAAGACGAAGGCGGAGAAATCGGGAGAGAAGGTATCGATCTCACCGCAATCTGCCACTCTGGACAGGGGAGGGGGTGTCAGCTGCAAAAAGGCTTCCAAAAACGGCTCAATGCCGAAGTTGGTCAGGGCGGAGCCGAAGAATACGGGACTGAGCTGACCGTTACGGACGGCCTCCATATCCATTTCCCGGCCTGCGGACAGAAGCTCAACATCATCAATGAGCTGCTGATGCTTGGCATCTGAGTCCAGAAGCTGGGCTACCTGGGGGTCATACAGGTCAACGGTCTGCTTGTCGGCACGGTTCTTGCCGGACACGCCGGAGAAGAACAGAAGCTGTTCGTTTTCCCGGTCGTACACGCCTTGGAAATCCTTGCCGCAGCCGATGGGCCAGTTCATGGCATAGGTCTCGATGCCCAGCTCCCGCTCCACTTCATCCAACAGGTCAAAGGGGTCTTTGGTTTCCCGGTCCATCTTGTTGACAAAGGTAAAGATGGGAATGTGGCGCATGGCGCAGACCTTGAAGAGTTTTCTGGTCTGAGGCTCCACACCCTTGGCACCGTCGATGACCATGACCGCGGAGTCTGCCGCCATCAGGGTACGGTAGGTATCCTCGGAGAAGTCCTGGTGGCCGGGGGTGTCCAGAATGTTGATGCAGAAGCCGCCATACTGGAACTGCATAACGGAAGAGGTAACGGAAATACCACGCTGCTTTTCAATCTCCATCCAGTCGGAGGTGGCGGCGCGGGAATTCTTCTTGCCCTTGACGACACCTGCCTGGGCGATGGCACCGCCGTAGAGCAGGAATTTTTCGGTTAAGGTGGTCTTACCGGCGTCGGGGTGGGAAATGATGGCAAAGGTCCGGCGACGGCTGATCTGCTGTACTAAATCAGACATATTTCATACTCCTAAAAGAGAAATTCACAAAATAAACCAATTTAGTTTACCATATTTTCCTGCTGTTTACAAGAGGAAACTCCATATTTCTTTCATTGCGTTTTGGTAAATTCTGTGGTAAAATAAACGAAAAGGGGGTTATACCGTGAAAAAACATTTTCCTCCCATGCTAAACTGCATGCGCAAAGGCTATGTGTTCTGCATCTTTGTGTATTGGATCTTAGGTATCGTGCTGTTTCCCATGTATATGCCCCTCATCGCCAACGGATTGTGGGATAATTTTGCGGCCATCTCCTGGGTGGAGATCGTGTATCATGCCATCAACGCTGTGGTGATGATCCTGGCTATGCAGGAACACCTGTCGGATGCCTTCTTTGAAGTACGCTATAATGCCAAGGGAATCCTGAAAACGGTGGCGGTTGCTTTGGGATTGATGCTGGCCTGGGCCGCGATCTGTACGCTCCTGTTTGGACTGTCGCTGATGATCGATATGTTCCCGGTGGCGGAGTTTACCGTGTCGCTGACAGCGGGATTTTTGGTAGAGAACAATCCGCTTTTCGGCGCTGTGTGTATGACGCTGTTGGTGCCTTTTGGTATTTGCGGCTTGTTCTATGCCAGCGGATTTTGCACCGTGGCTTACAAAAATACAAAGCTGGCATATCCGGTGGTGGCGGTTTTGCTGCTGCTTCCTCACGTATTTGATATTCTCTGGCGGGGGCAGACCTTTGATGTGCTCTTTACATATGTGCTGCAACTGCCCATCCATCTGTTTGCCTGCTGGTCCTACCAGAAGACGGACTGTGTGTGGACACCGATCTTCGCGTTGTCAGCCTTTAACCTGCTGGCCAGTGCGGTGTGCATTTTGGTGTAAAGAAAATAAAAGGAGGCATTTGCTATGCAATATGAAAAGATACACCTCAAAGAGAGATATGCATTTTTAGGTGAGGAGGGACGTGACCCGTTTCTGGAGTGCTATTTGCCTCTGGATATTGCGGATGCGTACCGGCAGAGCGGAAAACGGCCCTGTATGCTTATCTGCCCCGGTGGCGGCTATACATGCGTTTCTCCGAGAGAGGGAGAGCCAATTGCGCTGCATTTACTGCCGGAGGGGTATAATGTCTTTGTGCTGAGCTATTCTGTGTATCCCCATAGATTCCCGGTCCAACTGCGGGAAGTGGCCGCGGCTATGGAGCTGATCCATGAAAACGCGGACGCATGGAATTGCGACACGGGGCGCATTGCCATTATGGGCTTCTCTGCCGGCGGTCATCTGGCGGCTCACTATTCCAACGCCTATGATATTCCTGAGGTGCGGTCTGTATTTCCGGAAAGCAAGCCGGTCAAGGCATCCGTACTTTGCTATCCTGTTATCAATGCTCTGCCGGAGAATGCCCACAAGGGTAGCTTCCAGTACCTGACCGGCTGTGAATATCCTTTGAGTGATGAGGTAACCGCAAAGTTCTCCTGCGATATGCTTGTAACGGAGCGTACACCGCCAGCCTTCCTGTGGCACACAGCGGCAGACCAGGGTGTGCCGGTCAATAACAGCCTGCTGTATGCCCAAGCGCTGGCGAAGCACAAGATTCCCTTTGGATTGCACGTCTATCCCGTGGGTCAGCATGGACTTTCCACGGTGGATGAGCAGACAAACGAAGAATTGCCACCGGCAGTGCAGACGGCCCAGGCATGGCTGCCGGAGTTGAAACAGTTTCTGAAGTTTATGCTTTGAATCCAATAAAGGGGCTGTCTTACGAAAATAATATTGCGAGAATAATAGAACTGTCATTGCGAACTGGTGACATCGGTCACAGATTCGCAATGACAGCTTTTATATTTGTTTTGCCTTAATGAGACAACTCCTTATCCACCTGAAGAGGATGGCGCAATTGCTTGATGAAAGCAATGGAACCGCGTATGTCACAGAGAAAAGAGAGCAGTGACAGCAGGATCAGAGCGAATACAGACATGGTGATAAACTGCGGAACACCCGGAATCACGAAAGGCAGGCCGCTGCGGAAGAACATATAGTCGCCTGTGAAACCCAGAAGTCTGCTGATAACTTCACAGTTGAGGACATGTATAAAACAGCCGCAGACGACACAGCCAAGGTCCTTAAGCGTGGGGCGGTAGCTGCAGGAAACATATTCAAGACCCGGAATCAACAGAAGGCCCGTATGCTGCAGGATGCTTTTGAGGATGGGAAAGCTCAGTATATCCGAGCAGAAGATCCCCTCAGGGTAGGCAAAGGTCAGTACGCCGCCTACAAAGCCGAACAAATAAAACAGTTGCTTGCCTCTGCGCCAGCCAGTCAGCGCAAAAATGGGAATCAGAACACCACCCAGATTACACGGGTATATGGGCCACCAGCAGAGGATGGAATCACCCTTCACAAACAGGTAAACGAACCGCCAGAATACCTCAAAGAATAGCTGAAACAGAGCAACGGATACCAGCAGGATTCTGCTGGCCCGGGGATTAGGACGCAGATATCGGCCCAGAAGAATCGCCATAATGAATACAGCGGCTACTACAGCGGCAGACCACAGGTGGATGGCTTGATACATATATTCGCCCGGGGTACCCATATTTCCGATGAGCCAGCACCGGATGCCATCGCTTAGCAAGAAAACCAACTCCCATTATTTGGAATAAAACCATATTATACCACGCAAAATGCGAAATCAAGGGAGACTGAGGAATCTTAAACAAATGTTAAGAGTCAAATTGCTTGTGTACGAGATGAAAAAACGGACTCCCGGTTGGGAGTCCGTTTTCGAGACTGTCAAAAAACTATGTCATTACCATGCCGGTGCGCATACCGGTGTGCCAATCGTTTTTCGAAAATATAAAGGTTCCCGAAACCTGGAAGCATATACCGTACAACCTATGTTCCGTTCATAACATACTGCACTTCAGTTTCCATCTCCTTGGGTTTTGTATCCTTTCCCACTGCCATAAACCCAATTACAACAGAAGACCTATGCCGCACCATCGTAAGTGCGCGCGGGAGGGGTACATAGGGGAGGGACGGCTTTGAATGCGGGAGCAATGAACTCAGTTCCTCCCCTATGCAGACTTCTTTGGTTACTTTCTTGTTCGGCGACAAGAAAGTAACACCACCTCATATGTGCTGTGCGGTTGAGATTCTAAAATCTATACTTTTTTGACAAACTGAAAAACGGACTCCCGGTTGGGAGTCCGTTTTCATGTAAATGAGAATTAGGCCTTGCCGGCGCATCCCAGAACGTTGATCAGCTTGTGGCGGACAACTTCCTTGATGTTGGCGCGGGCGGGCTTCAGGTACTGGCGGGGGTCAAAGTGATCGGGATGCTCGTTGAAGTACTTACGAACAGTGCCGGTCAGAGCCAGACGCAGGTCGGAGTCGATGTTGATCTTGCAGACGCTCAGTGCGGCAGCCTTGCGCAGCTGCTCTTCGGGAACACCGATGGCGTTGGGCATCTTGCCGCCGTTGGCATTGACCATAGCGACATACTCCTGAGGAACGGAGGAGGAGCCGTGCAGAACGATGGGGAAGCCGGGCAGACGCATGGTGACTTCTTCCAGAACGTCGAAGCGCAGTGCGGGGGGAACCAGGATGCCCTGCTCGTTGGGGGTGCACTGCTCGCGGGTGAACTTGTAAGCGCCGTGGCTGGTGCCGATGGCGATAGCCAGAGAGTCACAACCGGTGCGGGTCACGAACTCTTCCACTTCCTCGGGACGGGTGTAGGAAGCAGCCTCAGCAGCAACATTGACTTCGTCTTCGATACCGGCCAGGCTACCCAACTCAGCCTCGACAACAACACCGTGGTCATGAGCGTACTCAACGACCTGCTTGGTGATAGCGATGTTCTCCTCAAAGGACTTGGAAGAAGCGTCGATCATAACGGAGGTGAAGCCACCGTCGATGCAGGACTTGCAGGTCTCGAAGCTGTCACCGTGGTCCAGGTGCAGAGCGATGGGGATGTTGGGGCACTCGATAACGGCAGCCTCAACCAGCTTTACCAGGTAGGTGGGGTTAGCGTACTGACGGGCACCCTTGGAAACCTGCAGGATAACGGGAGCGTTCTCCTCGCGGCAAGCCTCGGTGATAGCCTGTACGATCTCCATGTTGTTGACATTGAAAGCGCCGACTGCGTAGCCGCCGTCGTAAGCCTTCTTAAACATCTCGGTAGTAGTAACAAGAGCCATAAGAATATTCCTTTCTTATATTACGGGTTCGACCCGAATTTTTACAAATATCATTATAGCACAATTTCCCAGTATTTCAATATGAAAAAATGCAAAGAATTTTGGGAATTGACTATTTACCTTTTGGATGATATGGAGTATAATTCATACTGGCCATTTATGGAAATAAACATTAAGGAGTGTTTTTGATATGAAACTGTCCCCTCTGCAGCTGGCTAGATACCAGTATAGCCCCAAACTGCCCGGTATGCTGAGAAACGGCATTTCTGAGATCTGCGTGAAAGACGGCGGCGCTACCCAGAGCGTTGCTGACCAGGAAAAGATCGCTGCCCTGTTCCCCAATACCTACGGCAAGAACGAGATCACCTTTGAAAAGGGCCAGAATACCGCCCCTGCAAAGAAGCAGGTGGTTGGTGTCATCCTGTCCGGTGGCCAGGCACCCGGCGGCCATAATGTTATCTGCGGCCTGTACGACGCACTGAAGGCGACCGACAAGGATAACGTCCTCTACGGCTTCAAGGGCGGCCCCAGCGGTCTGATCGAAAATGACTTCATCATCTTCGATGACGAGTACATCAATGCCTACCGCAACACCGGCGGCTTTGATATCATCGGCTCCGGCAGAACCAAGCTGGAAACCGAAGAGCAGTTCGCTATTGTGGAAGCCAACTGCAAGAACCACGGCATCAACGCTCTGGTCATCATCGGCGGCGACGACTCCAACACCAACGCTGCTGTTCTGGCTGAATACTTTGCCGCTCACAACTCCGGCATCCAGGTCATTGGCTGCCCCAAGACCATCGACGGCGACCTGAAGAACGAGGACATCGAGTGCTCCTTCGGCTTCGACACCGCTACCAAGACCTACGCTGAGATCGTGGGCAACATCGAGCGTGACGCCAACTCCGCCAAGAAGTACTGGCACTTTGTGAAGGTCATGGGCCGCTCCGCTTCCCATGTGGCACTGGAGACCGCTCTGCAGACCCGTCCCAACATCTGCCTCATCGGTGAGGAAGTGGCTGCCAAGAAGATGTCCCTGGCCCAGATCACCGACTACATTGCCGATTCCGTTGCGAACCGTGCCGCCAAGGGCTGGAACTTCGGTGTTGCCATCATCCCCGAGGGCATTGTCGAGTTCGTTCCCGAGTTCTCTGTGCTGATCAGTGAGATCAACGAGCTGCTGGCAGGCGCCAAGGCTGACGCTTTCAATGCTCTGCCCACTTGGGAAGAAAAGTACGCTTTCATCAAGGCCGGTCTGACGGAAGCTTCCATGGCTGTGTTTGCCATCCTGCCCCAGACCATTCAGCAGCAGCTGTTTTTGGAGCGTGACCCCCACGGCAACGTGCAGGTTTCTCTCATCGAGTCTGAGAAGCTGTTCTCCGAGATGGTCAAGGCCAATCTGGCTGAGCGGAAGGCTGCCGGCACCTACAAGGGCAAGTTCTCCCCCCTGCATCACTTCCTGGGCTACGAAGGCCGCTGCGCTTTCCCCTCTAACTTCGATGCTGACTACTGCTACTCCCTTGGCTACAACGCTTTCATGCTGATCCAGTACGGCTATACCGGCTATCTGAGCAAGGTTTCCAACCTGTCTAAGCCCGCGGAAGAGTGGGTTGCCGGTGGTATGCCCATCACCAAGATGATGAACATCGAGCGCCGTCACGGTGCTGACAAGCCTGTTATCCGCAAGGCACTGGTAGAGCTGGAGGGCAAGCCCTTCAAGTTCTTCGCATCTGTTCGTGAGCAGTGGGCAGTTGAAACCTGCTATGTGTACCCCGGCGCTATCCAGTACTGGGGCCCCGCAGAGGTCTGCGACGCTACCACCCAGACCCTGGCTCTGGAAAAGGCTTAATTGAATTGATAATAAAAGAACGGACTTCCAACCGGAAGTCCTTTCTTTGCGCCTGCCGTACTGCAAATGATCGCTTGTTTGTGCAACAGTCTAAAACCCATGTCATCTGTAGGGGAGGGTCTTGACCCTCCCGTACCGCAAAACACCAGCTTCTGTGTGGCTCGAATGATCCGGGAGGCTCAAGAGCCTCCCCTACGAGTTAGTACGTGAAACGGTTATTTTTACGATTATGAGATAAAGCCGTATTCCTTCAGAATCGGTGTGATATCTGTACTGAAGCCCTCCGTGGTAACAATATGGATGTAGTAGTATTGCCATTCCTGCCATACATGCACGATCGTACCGCCGGAAAATATCTCCTGAGGAAATTCAATCAGCTTTTTGGCGTTGTTGTTACTATAAACGATATGGAATTCGTTCTGAAAGGCTGAGTCTGTACCGTGGTAATTGACGGTGGTATCGGTCCAAAGCATCAGCGCATGATCATATCCCCTAGATGGATCCGCGATATCTACACCGGTAACGGTCCAGAACCCCAGAAAATTCTCTGTCAGAAAGACCAGTGCCATGCTTCCGCTGTCAGTGCGGGCGGCAACGACCCGGTATAGCCGTCCTTCAGAGTTAGTGGTCGGTCCCTGAACGGTACCGAAATAGTCAAGTCCCTCTGCGGCGATGGCAATGTCAAAGCTGAAGGCCCTTGCCACGAAAAAACCGATGAGCAGCCCTAAAAAGATCAGCAGAATAATACCCTGACGGACCTTGTGCCTGTGCTCGTACGCTTCCAGAGCAGCCTTGAATTTGGCGCGACGGATATCTGCCTCCTGAGGTTTCTGACGCTGCTGCATCTGTTCCAGCAGCTTACGGCATCCGGGACAGGTGTTCAGATGGGTGCGGATATAGGTGTTGGTTTCCCAACTGGTCAAATCATCGCAATAAGAGGGGAGCAGGTCGGTTACGATTCTGCAATCATCCATAAATATCCTCCATTCTCTCCTGAATTTTTACCTTGGCACGGTAAAAGGTGACCCGTGCCCAGTTTTCTGTTTTGCCCAGAGCCTCGCCGATCTGCCGGAATGAAAAACCTTCAAGACGCATGAAAAAGACCTGGGATGCGGGTGCTTCCAGTTGTTGGGCGGCTCTATAGGATTCGGCAATCTGCTCCTTTTCCAAAAGAAGCGCTTCCGGATCGGGGGATGTGGCGGGACGGTGTGTCAAGGCGCGGTGGCGATTCTGCCGCTTGCGTTCGTTTAAGTACAGATTCCGTCCGATGGCGCACAGCCATGTGGACAGCTTACATTGTCCACTGTAGCGCCGGGGGTGGAGAAAGGCCTTGAAAAAGGTCTCCGCCGCCAGATCCTCTGCCAGTGGGATGTCACCGCAAAGGGAAAGCAGGTAGCCGTATACGATGGGATAGTTTTCTTCATAGATCTCTTCCTGAGTCATAGGCTTCCTCCTTTCGTTTCTTCACTTATATAACAACCCGAACGGGATTTCGTTACAGCCGGAGAGAAAAATATATTTTTTCGGCGGGACAAAAGTCCCGCCGGTATACAGGTGAGATAAATGATCGTCTAGCGGCCTAAGGGCCAAATTAGGATTTAGGAATTAGGAGTTAGGAATTGCACTGTCTTACATGATAAATCCTTAATTCCTAATTCCTCATTTCTAATTCCTAATTACGATAAA
>JAZURG010000220.1:0-8072 GCA_045606145.1 Faecousia sp. | reverse complement strand
GTCTCCCTAAGACCGCTTGGCCTCCGACTTAAAAAAGAAAGTGGGAATATAAAAATGCCCCGGCATACCGGGGCATTCAAATTATGTACTGGTGTGGCAATTAATACAGCAAATACTTTTCTCTTGCCTTCTTGAATTCCTCCGCACCCTGCTCCCACAGTTCAATAATAGGCAGCAGGCTCTCGCCCTTTTTCAGTGCGTCGCAGATCAGGTCAGTGCACATGCGGGGACGGGCGTTGGGTACATCTACCTCAAAGTCTACCATTTCCGGGAACAGCTTGTTAATAGCATCCATAATGTGCAGCTGGGTGGTCACAGGCCGCCAAACATTCCGGTCGTAGATCTGAATCAGTACACCGTCGCACAGCTTCATTTTCCGCTCTACCTCGCTGGGGTTCTCATAGGTCATAGCCATATAGAACTTGGGGGTGAAATACACACCGGGCAGATCCCGGCTGTTCAGCTCCTGGGCCAGCTTGTCGCCATCAAAGGTGGGGTAGCCGATGTACTCGAAAGGCGTGGTGGTGCCGATGCCCAAAGAGAAGTTAGCAGACTGCATCAGGCCGGTAGCAGCAAAGAACAAGGGTGTGTCGGTGTCCTGCATATTGGGACTGCCTGGCACCCACACAAGGCCGGTATCCTCATACCACATATCCCGGCGCCAGCCCTTCATTTTCAGCACAGTGACCTGACAGCCGAAACCCTTGGTGTCATTGTACATCAGCGCCAGCTCGCCTACGGTCATACCGTGGCGCAGGGGATACTCAAAACGGGACAGAATGTTGGCACCTGCATACTTGCTTTCCGCCGGCGCACCCTCCACGATATCGCCACGAATGGGGTTGGGACGATCCAGAATAATCAGTTCCTTGCCGGCTTCTGCGCAGGATTCCAGCAAAAGCAGCAGCCAGGGGGTGTATGTCCAGTGGCGCACACCCACATCCTGTGCGCAGAACACCACCGCATCCACCTGCTTCACCAGCTCCACAGGGGGCTGAAACCGGGGATACTTCTCTGCATCAAAGAGGTTAATGACCTTCAGACCGGTTTTTTCGTCAATATCCGTGAGATTCTCGTCACCGGCATAGAAATTGCCACGGACGCCGTGCTCCATACCGAAGAAAAAGGGAAACTCTGCCCATTTCTCCTGGACCATCACATCCACTAATAGCCGACCTTCGTTGTCCAGAGCGGTGGTGTTCATCATCAGGGCCACCTTCTTGCCCCGGATTTTTTCTTTTAATTCGTCGCAGGCCAAAGTAACCGCACCGGGAATCCATTGTTTCATAGTGCTACCTCCTTGGTGTTTTTCTTCAAGTATATCGCAAAAACTCCCAAAACACAAGCTGTATAGTAAAAGGGATTCTATCGCAAATTTTGCATATTCAACGATTTCGTTGATAAAACCCTCTTGACAATTCACCTTGTGTAAGCCACAATGAAAGAAAACTGCACGAAAGAGGAGAAACTTATGGAACTGACAGAACGGATTGAACAGATTTATGAAGCTGTGGTTGCCCACCGCCGTTGGCTCCACACCCACCCGGAACCCTCCGGACAGGAGAAAAACACCGCAGCATATATTGCAGAAGCTTTGCGGAAAATCGGCCTGGATCCCATAGAAAATGTAGGCGGCTATGGTGTGGTGGCACTGATTCAAGGGGATAAACCCGGTAAATGCGTGGGTCTGCGGGCAGATTTCGATGCCCTGAACCAGCAGGAGGCGACCGGTCTGCCCTTTGCATCACAAAACCCCGGCGTGTTTCACGGCTGCGGACATGATATGCATACGGCAATGCTCTTAGGCGCCGCCCAGATTCTCTATGACCTGCGCCATACCCTCAATGGCTCTGTGAAGTTGATCTTCCAGCCCTCTGAGGAGAATGTGGCCGACAGCGGCGCAAAGCGAATGATTGGGGGCGGTGTTCTGGAAAAACCCAAGGTGGATATGATGTTTGCTCAGCACATGAGCCCCCATTATCCCACCGGCACCGTTGCCCTGCGCAGCGGCGCAATGAGTGCATCCTCTGACCGCTTTGCCATCACTGTTAAAGGTAAAAGCAGCCACGGCTCTGCCCCGGAGGACGGCGTGGATGCAGTGGTAATGGGCGCCCAGGTGATCTCTGCCCTGCAGAGCATTGTCTCCCGGAACATTGGCCCCCAGGACAGCGCCGTGCTGACCATCGGTACTGTGCAGGCAGGATCCCGGTATAATATCATCCCGGACAGTTTCAAAATGGAAGGCACCTGCCGTACCCTGAATTCCCAAATTCAGGACGAATTACCCAAACGGATGGAGGCAATCACAGCCGGTATCACCCAGGGTATGGGCGGCAGCTATACCTTCTCCTACACCAAAGGCTTTTCTCCCATTATGAATGAGCCCCGAAAGACTACGGAGTTGGTGGACACCGCAACCGACCTGCTGGGCAGCGACAAGGTGGTCCTGCAGGATAAAGCCACTATGATCGGCGAGGATTTCTCTTTCTTCGCCCGGGAAGTCCCCGGTGTGTTCTATTGGCTGGGCTGCCGTCAGGCAGGCGCACCCTTCTACCCGCTGCACAGCAGCCAATTCTGCCCCGATGAAGAGGCTATGCGTACCGGCATCGCCATGCTGGTCTCCGCAGCCTGCCAACAACTTGCTTAATAACCCCTTGTAGGGCGGGGGCTTGCTCCCGCCGCCATATGTAAAAGCAACCGCAGCATCCAAAAGGTGCTGCGGTTAATTATTCAACATATTGGAATATTCTTAACTGTTTGTATCTTCAACAAAAATAGATTCAACATACTTGGACGCATTTTTGACTAGAAAGTCTTCTATCATTTCTTTAGACCACAATACATTTCCAAAAATATTTGAATTAGGTTTCAATGTAACTTTCATTCCACTTTGGTGAGAAGAATCCTCGATAATTAACTCATGCTGTGCAACTCCGTTGATGTAAGATTGAGAATAACTTTTGCCATTTCTCCAAACACATATGGACATATTCTCACATAATGAATTAACCATATTGAGTTCTAAATTATTAAAATCCTCAATGTTCGCATAATCTATAGCGGACATAGGATGACCACCAAAAACACGATTTAATATTTCGCTACTTTTTTGTACTTCATCCACCAAAGGAATTCCTCTACCATCATCCATAATTTCCATATAGTTATTTGACAACAAAGATACGCATATTTTTGAACAATGTCCCTCTTGCATTTCCATAATTGATTCCTTTAGTAATAAGAACACCATCATGTGCATTTCTTCAATTATATTTTTGCTATTCATAATTTCAATGCTCCTTTCTTTCATAACACAATAGTTAGGAATTGCATAAGCTACTTTTTGACCTTTTATTACTTTAGGAGAAAATCCAAAAAAACGTTTGAAAGACCTAGTAAAACCCTCATGTGATTCAAAGCTATATTGATAAGCAACTTCTAAAATGGTTTTACTTTTTTGTAATGATGAAAAAGCAAATTGCAATTTACGCATACGAATATAGGAAACAATCGAAATCCCCATTATTTGCGAAAAAATCCTGCTGACATAAAACGGACTATATCCTAAGTCATTTGCTATGTCATTCAGCAATAATTTGTCTTCTATATGTTCATCTATAAATGCCAATGCTTTTCCTATTTCAAAATCCCTCATGCAATGCCTCCTTATGTTTAGATGAAGCCTAAACATCTTGTTCATCAAATGCTTCATATTTGACTTAATAAAATAATACATCAATGTAAGAAATATTTCTTGATAATCTTTGCGCAAATTGCAAAACAACAAAAAAGGACAATACCTTTCGATATCATCCTACGTGTTCGATAACTTCAAGTTTGCAGAATTGATTGTATCACGGATGCGAGCAATTATCAATATGCACAGAGTGTTGGCTCTCGGCGGGAGCAAGCCCACGCCCTACGATGAGCATTTGTGGCAAGCAGAGCATCCGGCTGTCCACCGGATGTAATTAACCGGGCAGCCGCCCAGACCCACAAATATACGGAAACTGGCAGATCAAAATGACCTGCCAGTTGCTTTGTTCTATTTCTCCGCTAAGGACATCACGTTTTTCGGGCGGAGTTTTTTACTTTGATATAAACCGTTGCGCATAGGCGCATCTGCGGCAGAGATCCTCCGCGGCAATGCGCTTTTCAAAGCCTTTGGCGATGGCGGTGGCCCGCTCGGTGGAGAGAATGTCAGAAATATTCTCAGTGAATATATTACCGAGGTTGATAACCCCGTCACTGTCTAAGCAGCAGGGAACCACGGTGCCGTCACTCAAAATGCCAAAATGATCACGCATACCGTAGCAGAAGAATTTCTCTCCCTGCACCGGCGCTTCTTTATCCGGCCACTGGAAACGGTCACCCCATTCCAGATACAGTTTGTCCCGAACTCGGATGCCCCGGCTATTCTCTGTCCAATCTCCCGGAATGCGGGATTGCAGATAGCGGATGGCTTGATCGTTGCGGCTGCTGTCACCGCCCCGGTTCCATAATCGGAACACCACGATGGTACCGGCGTTGGAAGCGGTATTAGCAAAGTCTGCGGCTTGATCCAGATAGCGCAGATGCGCCGCTTCATCAGTACCTTCGAAACTGTGTAGAGAAATGTTGACTTTGTGTAAACCTGCTGCGATGATTTCGCTGCCACGTCTCTCTAAAAGAGTACCATTGGTGGTGATGATGGATTGGAAACCCCGTTGGGCGGCCAGTTGCAGGAAAAGAGGCAGTTCGGGGTGGGTCAGCGGTTCGCCCATGAGGTGATAGTAGATATATTTGGTTTGCCCGGTGAGCTGATCGAGAATATAGTCAAACTCCTGCAATGTCATTTTTTTGAGCGGGCGGCTGTGCCCGTGACAAAAAGAGCATTGCATGTTGCAGACGTTGGTGATCTCTACATAAACTCTCGAATACATTCTGTGCCTCCCCAAAACCGCAGCAGTACAGCAGCTTTTGCGCATGTCATTGGTATCATAAAGGATTTGCCGGATAATTGCAAGTGCTTAATAGTATAGATCCTACAATTAACGGCTGAGTTCCCTTTGGGAACCCAGCCGCAGCTTTATGTGTTGAATATTTTAAAATAGGTTATACGCCAAGGGTCTGAAATGCTTTCATCCATTGATTCTTGATGTATTCGTGGCCCATGGTGGTGGGGTGAACACCATCACTGAGCCAATACGCAGCGGGTGCCTGCCGACAAAGCGCATCAAAGCCTTCCTGCAGGGGAACAAACACCAGACCGTGCTTTTCGGCGATCTTTTTTGCCATTAGGGCGCGTTGCTGGACTTCGCTTCGGACCTGCTTGCGGCTTTCCATTGTTGCCCATGCCTCCGGAACGATGGCGTCCTCTAGGATAAACGGCTCGAGGATCATGATTTTGAGGTTGGGAAGCGCAGCCTTCAGCTCTTCAATCAGCATGTCGTATATCTTGAAATACTTATCCGCAGCCACGCCGTTGGGACTCGCGCCAAACTCATGCCAAACATCGTTCACACCAATGAGAATACTCAGAACATCGGGTTTCAAATTAATGATGTCATGCTTCATGCGGGCATAGAGGTCAACGATGCGGTTGCCGTTAATGCCTCTGTTTAAAAATTCAAATTTACCCGGTGCCGCAAAGCCTAATTCTCCCTTTACAAGCAGGGGATAGCCGTGGCCTGTGATGGCATCATTTGTATAGACTCTTCCGGAGTCCGTAATGGAATCGCCTTGAAATACTATTCTCATATTGGAACACTCCTTTGTTTATTCTTCCGGAATGATTTCGATATAGCAGGTAGTGAAGAGGTCCAGATGGAGCCGGATACAGGTTTCCCAATCTTCATAGGGTTCATCATACACCAGTTCGCCATCGTGGGTTTCATCCAACTGATAAATCTTCACCCGCATACCGTTTTTGCCAACGATGTTCTCCAGATTGATGGTAACATCTTCTGCAAAGTCGGAATCATGCTCGCTGTAATTGGTAAGGAAAATGCCGCCGGTCTTGCCGTCGGTGGCGGCACAGGCGTAGACATTTCCGTAGCGGTACTCGGTCTTGACCTGAGTGCCAAGCCGTCTGAGATCTCGGAACATCCGGAATGTGTAGAAAGTCTTCAGCGGCTTTACAGGAGAAGTGCTGAAAATGCCGTTCCAGCCACCACCGGCGTTATAATACATAAGACCGTCAATGCCACAGTATTGGCCCGCGCACATAGTACCGGCAACCAGCGCTGCACCTTTGGCTGTTTTTTGATTTTCCATGGAGTATTCATAATCCGTGCCTGACCAGCTACGCACATAATTCCATTCGTCAATAAAGACTTCAGGAACCTCGATGCCGTAGTCAGCAAACCGGTCGAAAAGGCGCTGGGCTTCCACGACAATCTTGTCGGGGCGTTTCAAGTACATATGGAAGGTGTAAAAATCAATGGGAACATTCCGCTCCTTGATCATCTTGCAGAACTCAAAGTAAATCCTTCTGGGCCAGTTGCCTGCGAAACCGGGGCCGCCGATCTTCAAATGGGGGAAGCAGCTTTTCAGATGCTTTGCCGCGACCTCATAGAAATCGATAAATTCATCTTCTGTACCCTGCCAGCAGGGGTTGGAGCCGTCCCAGTTGGTGCATTCCGGCTCGTTCCAGATCTCCCAATACTGCAGATCATAATGGAAGCCGTCTGCCCAGCCTTCCGTGTAGTGGCGAATGATATGCTCGCAGATTCGTGCCCACTTGGCAAAATCCTTGGGTGGATAGGTGCTTCTTTTACGGCCATGCTCAATAGAAGCCCCCAGACGGTAGAAAGGCTTGGTGCCTGCAGCAAAGATAGTTGCTACATAATCGTCCGTTGGACCGAAAACATAGGCAGTGGGATCGTTTTCGTCCGCGTCAAAATTGGGGAATACTCTGTGTACGTCAACGGAATATTCACCGCCATAGACCTCCTGGAAAGCAGAGTCGTGCAGTCTTGCATAAGGGATCTCCAGTTCCTTGTACAACGCAAAGCCTGTAGAGGTCTTTCTGACAGATGATGCCAATGGGCCGTTGTTAACACCGTTCATTGCCTTAATGGGTCCGCAGGTATTAGCAAAGTCTACATTGATATTCACCATAAAACTTTCCTCCTGATACAGCTCTTGTATATAAGGAAAAAGAGAAAACGCACACAGAACGTTCTCATGTTGCCTTTTTCACGACTGTATTATATCATGGGAAACAGCCAAATTCTACTAAAATTCATTGTAATAGTAGGATAATTTTAAGGTGATCACTACGGAAAAGAAATCGATGATTCCAATTTGCTGAAAAACACGAACTTAAGCATTACGGAAGTTGCCCTGCAGGTTGGCTTTGACGATCCCGGCTATTTCACACGGGTATTCAAAGCGCATACCGGCGTTACCCCAAGGGAATTTAGAAAAAAGCAAATCTAACAGAAACGTCTTGCAGATATACATCTGCAAGACGTTTGCTAGTGCGCCCGGCATGGGCGAAGTCTAACGGGTGAAAGTCCCGGGCGCACCCGGTGGCGGGAAGCGCAGAGCTGAACAGCAAGGGTGTCCATCGTGTGGTGGAATCTGAAGGAAGCTGTAAGCAAACCCTTGACCTGACGAACAGAAATCGCATCAGGCGGGCATCGTGGATGAGGCCGCTACAGAGGTTGAAGTCCAATAGCCTCACGGAAACGATGAACGTAAATGCGGCAGGTAGATGAGGCGAAAGATTTCGTTCTTACCCGGGGAGGTCTCTCAGGCGCATTAAGTAGACGTATTCGAAAAAAATGCGTAGTAACAACGAATTGAGAGAAGTCAGCAGAGGTCATAGTACCGGGAGAAAAAAACCGGGAAGGGCCGAACAATCGTTAGTCCTTATTAAACGAAAGAAGGAGGTCAACATTATGAAAGCAGAATATCCGGGCAACCGGAGCTGCCTGCAAAAGGATAGTGCGGAACACGAAGAATATGCGGGAGTGCGGAGTGTTGACTGTCAGGAAGTCGCGGAACAGGACGGTGCAGGCCTGCTTGAAAGGATACTGAGCAGAGATAATCTGAACAGAGCCTATAAGCGGGTGAGAGCCAACAAG
>JAZURG010000219.1:0-28348 GCA_045606145.1 Faecousia sp. | reverse complement strand
CTCAGCCTTTTGCTCCGGCGTCCATACTCGTCTGGTCTGCCCCTTCTTCACTATTACCACCTCCAAATGTATTTTAGCATAAAGAAAAGGTAGACAACATGGTGGTTTTCCATGTGTCTACCTTTATCTTACAACTTCACCAAGTGGGTGGTTTTTCTTTGTGGAGCTAGTGACCTGACTCGTTTGCATTTTTGCTGTCGCAAAAATAGATGTGCGGCCCCGTCGAGCCGTCGCCGGCAATGCTCATTCGCATTGCATGAAATCTTTCGAGTCATGTCACTTCTTTGCTGAACAGAAAAACCACCCGAGCGGGTGGTTTTTCTTGGTGGAGCTAGTGACCTGACTCGAACAGGCGACCTTCTCATTACGAGTGAGATGCACTACCGACTGTGCTACACTAGCATTATCCTCGGCCAAAACATTATATCTATGTTTCTTACGATTGTCAACTGTTTTCTCTGGCATTGGTATTCTTGCGGATGAATTCATGAATACCACCTTGCATTTTGCAAAGAAGAAAACTGAAATAATCTCAGAAATATGCATGAAGTATTGGGAGCAGCGATAAAGTGAGGTAGGGGGGATGTTATGAGCTATACGATACACTACGGACTGGAGATACCGAAATTGTCTCCGAAGAAA
Organism: Faecousia sp.; assembly: GCA_045606145.1. GTDB lineage: Bacteria > Bacillota > Clostridia > Oscillospirales > Oscillospiraceae > Faecousia. The sequence goes on along the minus strand of JAZURG010000219.1, from coordinate 27,706 downwards.
AATGGTTATGCCGGATTCGTTGGTGCTGTCATAATATTAATGGTATGTTCAGTGGCTATTGGTTGGGCAATACCGAGACAGGCAGAACAATTTGTGCAGGCGCTTTTTCCGTGGACAAGAACGGAGGTGCGAGCTACACTGGCTGACCTTCGGGAAGAAGTTAAAGATGGCATGCCGATGGCTGATGCAATAAGCGCTTTCTGCCATGAGATTATTTATGAAGCGAAGATTCCGTAACAGCATACAAATCACATTCGAAAGGGGAATTTTTCTTTATCTCGCATTATTGCTGCTGTTGATTCCACTTCGGCTATTCATCGCTTTGATTATCAGTGCTGTGATCCATGAACTGTTTCATATTATTGCATTAACGCTCATGGATAAAGAAATCTATTCCGTAAAAATTTGTCTCCGAGGCGCAATGATAAATACCCAGTGCATGAATGAAAAAGAAGAACTACTTTGCGCACTGGCAGGACCTCTTAGCGGTATACTACTGATGCTCTTCGTCCGTTGGATACCGGTGATTGCATTGTCTGGCTTTGTGCAAGCATTATACAATCTACTGCCATTGTATCCGACTGATGGCGGTAGAATTCTGAAATGCGGTATGCTGCTGATATTGCCAATCAAGCTGGCAGATAAGATCATATATTGGACGGAAGTTGTTACACTAAGTGTTATTACGGCTGCTTGTGTGTATGGTTCTGTATATCTTCGATTAGGGATCATTCCCATGATGCTGTCAGCGGTCTTGGTTCTGAAATCGGCAAAAAGGAAATAGTTCTTGCAAACCTCACGCCAAAGGGGTACAATAGATGTACCATTTTATACGAGGTACAGTTATGACCGATTTGCTTCAGCGTATACTGCCCACTGTGCAAAAGCCGGCACGGTATACAGGCGGTGAATATAACGAAATCAAGAAGAATCTTGAAGACATCCGTGTGCGGGTTGCGTTTTGCTTCCCAGATACCTATGAGATCGGTATGTCTAATGTTGGCATGCGGATCTTGTACGGAGTCATGAACGAAATGGACGGTGTTTGGTGCGAGCGTGTTTTCGCACCGTGGTCTGATATGGAAGACGCAATGCGTAAGCATAACCTGCCCCTCTGGGCGCTGGAAAGCCAGAATCCTGTGAAGGATTTTGATATGATCGCGTTTACCATCGGCTACGAGATGAGCTATACCAATATTTTAAACATGCTGCGTCTGGCACAGGTGCCGCTCCGTTCCAAGGACCGTCATGGACTTAAAAATATAGTATTTGCCGGCGGTGTATGCGCGTTTAACCCGGAACCCCTTGCCGATTATATTGACTTCTTCTCTCTTGGAGAAGGGGAGGAGATCACACCGGAGATACTCAATCTCTATGATAAGGCAAAGGCTGAAGCATGGAGCAAGGAACGGTTCCTTTTGGAAGTTTCCAAAATCCCCGGTATCTATGTACCGGCCTTTTATGAGCATGAATACGCGGAAGATGGCCGTCTTCTGCAGGTGAAAACACTGAACGATGCACCGAAGACAGTGACAAAACGCATCGTTGAAGATCTGGACAACGCTTACTTCCCGACTAAGATGATCGTTCCTTCCACGGAAATCGTTCATGACCGGGCAAATCTGGAAGTGTTCCGTGGCTGTATCCGTGGTTGCCGCTTCTGTCAGGCCGGTTTTTCCTGCCGCCCGGTTCGCAAGAAGAGCGCGAAGGTCCTCTATCGGCAGGCTGTGGAGACTTTGGAGGATTCCGGCAATAATGAAATCACACTTTCCAGCCTTTCTACTTCTGACTACCGGGAATTGAAAGAACTGACGGACAAAATGATTCCTTACTGCGCCGAGAATAAAGTGAGCCTTTCTGTCCCTTCACTTCGCGCGGATAATTTCTCCAGAGAACTAATGCAAAAGCTGCAGATGCTTCGCAAAAGCGGCTTGACGTTTGCGCCGGAAGCAGGCACCCAGCGCCTGCGTGACGTTATCAATAAGAATCTGACCGAGGAAGAGATTCTGTCCAGCTGCGCTATCGCTTTTTCGGGCGGATGGAATAATGTGAAGCTCTACTTTATGCTTGGCCTGCCTACGGAAACAGACGAGGATGTTTTGGGCATTGCGGACTTAGTATATAAAATCATCTGTACATGGAAGGATTGCGCTTCCAATAAAAAGCGTGGTCTGCGTGTCCATGTGGCAACTGCGTATTTTGTACCGAAGCCGCATACACCCTTCCAGTGGGAAAAGCAGATTTCTCCGGAGGAATATCTGCGCCGCTGCAAGCTGCTTAAGAGCCATTTCTATTCCAAATCCATTGAATATAATTACCACGCACCTGATCTGAGCAGATTGGAAGCGGTGTTCGCACGTGGTGACCGCCGGGTAGGTAAGGTCATAGAAGAAGCCATGAGCCGCGGTGCGCGTCTGGATGGCTGGGATGAGCATTTCTCTTATCAAACATGGCTGGATGCTTTTGAAGCTTGCGGTGTTGACCCGGATTTCTACACTGTCCGTGGTTATGGTGAGGAGGAACTGCTTCCTTGGGATATGTTCGATGTGGGTGTCGGTAAGCGTTTTCTGCTCAGCGAGCGGAAAAAAGCGTATGATGCCGTTGTAACACCCGATTGCCGCCAAGGCTGCGCCGGCTGCGGTGCGAACAAGCTTTTAAAGGAGGTGCGCTGCGATGGCTAGATTGCTGTTTGAAAAGACAGGCAATGCGGTATGGATATCCCATCTGGATCTGATGCGCCTGTTCCAACGCGCGTTTAAGCGGGCAGGCTTACCTTTAAAGCATACCCAAGGCTTTAATCCCAGACCGTCTGTTTCCATTGCACTGCCTCTTTCTGTAGGCGTACAGAGCCGCTGTGAGCTGCTGGACTTTGAGTTGGACGGTGATGTTCCTTCCAACAATGAGATCTGCGCCAGACTTAACCAGGCGCTGGTAGAAGGAGTGCGGGTCCTTCAGGTTTATGATGAATACCGCAAGCTCCGTGACCTGGCACTTCTTTCCTGCACCATTGATTTGGAGTATGATAGGGGAGGGGCGGCAGAAGCCGCATTGCAGATCGGAGCGCTGTTTGCGCAGGAAACTGTTACCGTAACCAAGAAAAGCAAGAATGGTTCAGTTGAGCAGGATATTATTCCTATGATCAAAAGGCTGTCTGTTGCTGCTCAGGATGATAATACGGTCCGGCTGCAGGCATTGGTCTGCTGTCAGAATCCGTCACTGAATCCGATGCAGTTGGTGGCGGCAGTTGAGCGCTATTTGCCGCAGTGGCAGCCGGATCATGCTGTGTGCTGCCGCGTAGAACTATTTGACGTGAATGAAAAGATATTCAGATAAGGAGAACCGTATATGGAAAAACAGGAAATTATTCTGGAAGAATGCCCCATGTGCCGTGGTAACGGTGTGATCATGCACGAAGGTAACTGGAATGTTCAGGTGGAGTGCGCCGATTGCGGCAGCCATACAGTTTATGTTGAGTACGAAAACGATAAGGAAAAAGCTGAGGCAGAGAAGATGGTCGCCAGACTTTGGAACTTGGGTAAGGTGATCAAATCCAACCCGGGCGATTAAGGAGGCTATAATGGAACTGCAGGGAAAGAGAATCGCATTTCTGGGCGATAGCATCACAGAAGGCTATGGAGTATCCTCTGTAGATAACGTTTACTGGAAAGTTTTAGAGCGTAATAGCGGTGCCCAATGTTTTGGCTATGGCATCGGCGGCACGAGAATCGCAAAGCAGCATGCGCCATCAGATCCCAAGACGGACAGATGGTTTGGCTCCCGGGTGGACGGGATGATCCCGGACGCAGACATTGTTGTCGTGTTCGGCGGAGTTAACGATTACTGTACTGGTACTGCGCATCTTGGAACCCATGATGACAGAACAGAGGATACATTCTGCGGTGCATTGTATGTGTTGATGGAGAAACTGCGCGATAAATACCCCCACGCAACAATTGTGTTTGTAACGCCATTCCATTGCTCTTACTCGGAGGAGAGTGTTACGTACAATAGCGCTGGCGCACCTCGTTTTTGTAATCTGCAAGCGTATGCAGATACTATTAAAGATGTTGCTGCCCACTACGCAATTCCTGTTCTTGACATGTACCATTCAGAATGGATGGCTTCTGGATTGGATTTGGTCCGACAGCAGTATGTTCCCGACGGTGTTCACCCGAATGATGCCGGTCATGTTAGAATCGCCGCATGCTTGCAGAATTTTATAAGCAATCTGTGAAGATACGCTTCATAAAAAATTTTTCAAAAAAGTAAAAATAATGCTTGCATTTTTCGTCAAGGTGTGCTAATATACTCTGGCGTTAAGGAAATGCAAGTTTATCCGGGTGTGGCGAAGTTTGGTATCGCGCTTGAATGGGGTTCAAGAGGCCTCGAGTTCGAATCTCGACACTCGGACCAAAAAACGGAGTGAAATCCATGAGATTTCACTCCGTTTTTTGCTTTTTCACAACTTTTTAAAATTGTAATTTTTCACTGTGTTTTTTCGTGTGGAATCTGTGTTGAATCAAAAATAATTTCCAAGAAAAAACTTGACTTCTGGAGTTCTCTTGATGTAGTATGAATATGCAAATTATTGCAGCAAAAAAAGCGCTGCACGATTATGCTAATTTAATATTTTGGTTGGAGAGACGTACAGGCGCGTCACTGAAGTTGCACAGTGTATTTGATGCAGAGATATGTATTTTATGTTGCGATGCTTTTTGGCGACTTTGATTTTTGAATTGTATTATTGTATTGATATTAGTGTTGGTTGTTAGCGTTAAATAGATTTGTAAAAAATTGCTTGTTGATAGGGAATTTATTAGTTATTGTAGTTTTAGATTGTTGTAGACTTTTTTTGTTGAAGTTTGTTGAGTCGCTTTTTTTGTGTATTTTGGGTGCAATGGATGTAAAATGTAGTTTGCCAAATGTTGCAGTTAAACGCGAACTACATTGTATGATTGACTGCACAATCATAACAATGGGACATAGCATAGCGGCTATGTGGTACTCGGGTAATGCTGCGTACTGCCAGCAATTAGATTGCGAAATAGCTACACGAGATATCGTGATTTCATGCGTTACTTATGTTGTGGCGACCCAGCTTGGGGGGACCAGAAAACAAGCTGACCGATGATTTTCTGTCATCGGGGGTAGTCTGCCCAAATTACGACTAAACTTAATTATTATTCGAATTTTACCACTCAATGACATTGAAAATTGTCATTGAGTGTTTTTTATTCAATAAGGTATTATGGGTTTTCGTGCAGTAATTTTTCCTTTTTTGCTTAACATCAAGGAGTAGTTACAATGAACTATCCATTCGCACAGATCAACACAGCAGTTCCATCGGAAATTAGTCGGATTTTCAAACTATGTGAAGAAATTGGTTGGGCGCCGGAGCATGTACTTGAAATTTATTCAAAATCGTTGATTCCGTTGCTAGATGATGAAACCATTAACACTTTACACGCCTTCTCTCATTCTGGGGGCGTTGGAAAGCGCAACGGAATTTAGTTATGTAGCGCTAGTAATCGTAGGTCTGCTGATTGCCGGGTTTCTGGCTGAGCTTGCGGGTGAAATCATATCCATTCTCAATACTGCCAGTGAGATGGTCATCAGCTATCACTTGAATTATCTGCAAATGTCCAGGCAGCGCTTCCGGGATTGATATCATCAGTATTTCGAAAGTATTCAGCAGCTGGATGAACGGGCAGCCAAAGCAACGCAAAATAACCATTCCGCGGGTGTTCATCTGTCTATGGACTTTGCGGAAATCGTTGCCACGATCCTGAATAGAACTGATAAAGAAGTAGCTGAAAGCGGGAGTCATGGAGAATGGCTTGCTTGTCAAAACCACAGAGGGAAGTCCGCAGGGCGGCCCATTATCCCCACTGCTTGCAAACATCTACTTGAATGAATACGACAAGGAGATGGCGAGCAGAGGTGTACCGGTAATCCGGTATGCGGATGACATTGTGGTACTGGCAAAGAGTCCAAGAGCGGCACAGCGACTTCTGGAAAGCACACAACGATACCTTGAGGGGAAACTGAAACTCAAGATGAATGTGGAGAAGCGCAAGGTTGTCAGCGTGTACAGCATCCATAATTTTAAGTTTCTGGGCTTTGCGTTAGGGAAGGGCAAGAATGGAGTCTACATTCGGGCGCACGCAAAGTCCTTGAAGAAAGCGAAGGCCAAACTGAAAGAACTGACTTCCCGCAGTCAGGGCAGGAATGTCCGGAAAGTGATGGAGAACGTAAAGGTCTACATCCGTGGATGGCTGGGCTACTTCGGGATAGCAAGCATGAAGTCAACGATGAAGGATTGGGATGGGTGGCTGAGAAGGAGACTCCGGGTTTACATCTGGAAACAATGGAAAGTCCCGAAAGCAAGGATACGAAACCTCATGAAGCTGGGCATACCGAAATACTATGCCCACAAATGGGGATACATCAAGGCCTACTGGAACGTGGCAGGAAGTCCAGTGCTAACACGCTCAATAACAAAGGAGCGACTCGCACAGGCAGGATACTACAGCATCCTTGCTCGGTACGAGTCGTTGCACTTATGCGATTGAACCGCCGTGTACGGAACCGTACGCACTGTGGTGTGAGAGGTCGGAGCTAAAAGCCCATCCTACTCTAGCCCTCGCCCTTGATTTCTCGTTAAAAAACACACTTTTTGATCGGTTTTTGTTCATGAAATCCCGATTATCCGGCTAATCCGCAGTGTCCGCAAATCTTTTGTAGCCAAAATGTAGCCATGAAAAATAGCGTACTTTTGGTTCGCATAGTCCCGATTGTCCAGACTAATACCCGGTAAGCCTGGACATGGGAATAAGTAGGAATAATGGTCATACCCTCCCATGTTTTGATTCACCTCACTCAAAATTTCAAGGAGGAATACACCATGGAAAAATACATATACGACAATAATAACGGACTTTGGTATGAATTGCAAGGCGATTATTACATCCCCTGTTTGGTGCTGGTTGAAGAAGATGCACAGCCCATCGGGATCTGGGGGGAGAAAGCACTTGGATTATCTCGAGAAGTATCGCCAAGCGCTGTACACAACACTATTGGTCAGGGGTAAACTAAATAGTCATCTTGTTGAGCAAAAATCCGAACGCAGACCCAATTGGGAATGCCTTCGGATTTTTATTTATTATAGGACCTAATATTATCTTCAAGGCTTATGCCTTGAAAATTACATTATTTTATTGCGGGGGCAGGTGGCGCAGAACACGGCCGCTGCGCGCGCCTGTATATTCGCCCTTTGCGATAACGGGCACACCGTTGACCAGTACATAGTCCATGCCGTCGGAATATTTACAGGGTTCAGAAAATGTAGCATTGATTTTAAGCGCATTGATATCAAATATGTTGATATCCGCGTACTTCCCTGCTTCCAGTACACCGCGGCCTTCCAGAGCAAAGTGCTGGGCTGGAATCATGCCAACCTTCTTGACTGCGTCCTGAATGGAAATAGCACCCAACTCTCGCACATAGCGGACGAAGAACTGGGTCATGGACATAAAGTCATGACGTCTTCCGCCATTGCCGGGCACTTCGTCGTACAAATCGGAGTCGGTCTGCCACATGTAGATGGGATCCTGAATAACAGAATCCACCAAAATCTGTTCGTGGAATACGGTGCCCTGCAGATTTACCTTATTGGCCAGATCCAAATTGGGTGCAGCCATCATGATATCCAGGAATACATCTGCGGGTTCTTTGCCGGAACGGGCAACCAGTTCCCGGAAAGGAACGGTGTTGATCTCGGGCATATAGTGGGTGGTAACATACAGCAACCGATCCCACTGGCCATAGGCCAGGAACCGCCAGTATCGGTCAAGATCGTTTTTGACTCTCTGCCGTCCCACAGGATCAGCAAGAATCTGCTTTGCCTTGTCCCAACCTTCGGCTCGGAGCCAGGGAGGCAACATTGCCATAGCATTGCCAGGAGCGAAGCAATTGGGGAGCATGTCCGCATATACATTCAGATGCTCAATTTCTCTTGCATCCTTCAACATCTGCATTCCCTTAAAGAGGTAATCGTTGGGAACCCCGTTGTCATATTTAATGTTCAAGTGGGATACAGTACCGCGCAGGCCGGTCTTGCGAACAACGTTCAAAAACTCATTGACCGCTTCCAGCACATAGTAGCCTTCATCGCGCATATGCGAAGAATAATTGGCATCGTATTCGCTGGCGATCAAAGCCAAACGTTCTACTTCCTCCGGACGACTGACAACACCTGGCACAAATTCCAAGCCGGTGGAAAATCCTATAAAGCCTGCTTCCATCGCTTCCCGCAGGAAATCTGCCATGATTGCAAACTGTTCTTCTGTGTAGTCCGTTGTATACAGATTTGCCATCTGCCGCAGAGTGTTATGACCGCACAGCCATGCACTGTTCATAGATGCACCGGCAACTTCCAACTGGTCCAACACAGCAGCCATTGTTCCTTTGGGGTATGTACCGTCAGAGGAGGGTTCTCTATGCAGATAGGTCCGTCCGCAGTTACCCATGATCTGTGTGGTGACGCCCTGGCGCAGGGCGTTCTGACATTCCGGATATTTAAAAATGGTTCTGTCAGCGTGGGTATGGCTGTCGATAAAACCAGGGGTGACATACTTGTGATAAGCATCGATCTCCAAAGGAGCGGATACGCCCTTCAGATTTCCAATGTAATCGATCTTGTCGCCGATAATGGCGATATCGGCATAATAGGGAAGCTTACCAGTGCCGTCAACGATGGTGCCGTTGCGGATAATTATATCCGGATGCTTTTTGTAAAACGCCATAGAAATACCTCCTAAAAAGTGCATACGGTTTACATCAATGCTTTTGTGTAGATTACGGTATTTTCGTGGTTAACAATACTTGATTTTTTTTCCTTATGCCATTTGAATACAAAAAAGTAAAGGATCACTGCATATACCGTACATGTCAAGACCATCTTCTACGGTAGCGCTTTCTCAACCCCCATGATTCCATGTTCACTGAAAACGATAATTGCCACAATGTCGGTAGGTGTGATGGGAGAGAGACCGTCAGCAAAAGCACCAAGTAAGTCAAAAGGAATCAACCGGATAGCAGGAGCATCCATTTCCTTGGCCAGTGTAATGATCAAAACACTTACCAACGCACTAACAGAGATAAGGCCGGGGCCAATAGCAGATATCAGTGCGGAGAGGAGAAACAGCACCACAGGTAAAAGCCGTTTGTTTCCGCGACATAATGCGAACGTCTTTTGGGCAACCAGCTCCAGGGTTCGATTCTCCTGCGCAGTACTGAATAGGTATATGACGCCAAAGAGCATGAGAAACAGAGAACTGTTAAATGAGTCTAGTAAAAACTTACCCGGGATTCCCGCAATCCAAGATAGGAGTAGTGAGACCACAATTGCTGCAAGGCCACTATGCATAGATTACTTCTGTATGTACGATTTCTTCTGCCCGGTTACGGATATCGTTCATGCGCTGGACCCACAACGTTTGATCCTGTGCTTTGAACTGTTCGGTAATGCCTTCCTTTTCGGCCAGTTGGTTCATCAGCTGATAAAACATTTCCGAAGCTTGGTTATCAACCTCACATTAAGGTCTGCTATACGGTGCCGTCCTCGATGGGGGGCGCATCAGGAAACGCGAGAAGGTATAAAAGTCCGTCGTCTTCCGATGTGCCGATCTGTTTAAAACCGGATTTTTCATACAGGCCCTGACCTTCTATATTGTCCGTGTATGTGGAAAGAAGAATAGCGCCTTTGTTGTGAGAAATGCAATAGTCCTTCGCATAGGCGACCAAACGGCTGCCAAGATGACGGCCCTTCCAATCTTCTGCTACACAAAGGCCAAGGGATGGTACTTTGGTGTCCAGATTCCACAGAAAGACTAAACCGGCAATCCGCTCTTTTCCATCCTCTGCAGGAACAACGGCAATAAAATTTCTACGGACACCATAGGCGTATTGTGCGTATTTATCAGGCTCAAAACATGCCAGAAGTCCCAAGTGATTGCAATCATTGCGGTTGAACATATTCCGAGTCCGCTGACTCATTTGCGCAAAGAATGGCTCGATCATATAGCGATCGTCCAGTGTCATGGGACGAATTTCGGGAAAACCTGTTTGCTGCATGGATGTTTCTCCTTACTGCTTCATTTTATAGAATTCCTGTACGTACTCTGCACCTTTCTGTGCGGCATATTCCAGCACGGCCTTTCCAAGCTCTGCGGTAGAGGTGGTAGGATCGCCGTAGATACCGGTAATGGTATTCTGGAGGCCCCAGGTGGAAACAGGACCCCGAAGCTTGTTGTTGCAGCGGATAGCATCCACACGGGTATATTCTTCTGGCTTTACAAGGCCTGGCTGCAGGTACAGAATGGCAGAGGTCTCCCACTCGCCGCCGTGAATGTCACCTTCCGGATCTTTTTTTATCTCGTTGTAAAGGGGGGCGGAAAGAGACATTGGAGACAGCGTCATGGTGAAAACACCGTGCTTATCGGCGATCTCGCGCATGCACAGACGCAGCAGACAGTCGTGATTACCATGGCAATCCAACATAACGATTTTACGAAATCCCATTACAATTAAGGAATCTACGATATTAAACATATAGTCAGCAAATACCCGTGGATTAATATTCGGACAACCGGGCCACTGACGGACAATGGACATGGAAAAACCAAATTGAACTGTTTCCATTACGACCACCGGAATCCCTAATTTATCAGATTCTGCGGCGAGCATATCGCCATAGCCTTTTGCGATCATGGCATCGGTTCCTACAGGACAATGCCGTCCGTGCTCTTCTGTTGTACCGACAGGAAGTATAACAACCGCTTCCTGCTGTATCAGAGCTTCCAATTCGGGCCATGTTTTTTGTGCAAAGTATTCTACCATTTGTTATTCCTCACTTTGATAAATGTTCAGGTACTGTTCGTACAGGGAATGATATTGGGATATGGAACAAGGATCCGGTTTAAAAATTGAAAGGGTACCGGTTGCGGCCTCAGCAAATGTACTTGTGTCATGTCCAAGACCATGTATTACAAGCTTTGCAGCACCGATGCTGCTCATTTCACTGTTTTTTGAAACAAGGACTTCTAAGCCTGTCACATCTGCTATGATTTGGCAAAAAACGGGACTTTTTGACGCACCACCAAACAGGATCAACTGCCGCAGAATACTGCCGCAGCGCTGTGCTGTTTCCAAATTCAGGCGGAATTCAAATGCCAGTCCCTCATAGAGGGCACGGAAAATATCGCCCCGGCTACTGCTAAGTGACAGACCGTGCAGAGAACCGTATTCACTTCTGCTGTGATGGGGCGTGCCGGGTTGGCTCAAATGGGGATAAAAACGGATTCCATTACTACCAATTGGGGCTGCTGCGGCGAGCCCGTTCAATGTATCGAAGGAAAGCTCAGGAGCCAGTGTGTCCTTAAACCATTGAATTGCCGCACCGGTTGTGTTGACACAGCATTCCACCAGTGTTTGTTCCGGGAGGATATATGGGAAGAAAGGCAGTACAGATTGATTCTCAGCATCCGTGACGAAAAGCTCCAACGCACCGGCGGTACCCAGAGAAAGGGATCCGCGTACAGCGTCGATGCCTGCGGCAAAGGCGGCTACTTTCTGATCCTGTCCGCCGTTAAAAACGGGTGTGCCTTTTAATAGGCCGGTAAGTGCGGCGGTTTGTGAATTTATATATCCGACCAATGCACCAGCAGGACGAATTTCAGACATTTGCTCTGGGGTGAGCCCTGCGAGGGATAAAAGCTCCGGATCCCAACTGCGGTTGACTATATGGTAAGCCATAGTGCCGGCTGCCATTGTGTGGTCTGTCACAGCTTGTCCTGTCATGCAAGCGTTTAGATAGTCCAAGGGCATTAGAAATTTACTGGCTTTTGAGAAAACCTCCGTACGGTGATTTTTAAGCCATAAGAGCTTCGGCAGAGTGTAGCAGGGCGAGAGAAATTTACCGGTACGCCGAAACAATGATTCCTCTGGCAGAACTTCAGAAATGGTAGTACATTCTTCCTCAGCCCGGGTGTCCAGCCAACTGATGGCCGGTTGCAGCGGATGAAAATTTTCGTCCGTTGGAACGATGGAAATGCCTTGAGAGGAAATAGAAAGACCTATGATATCTTTCGGATTACAGACAGTCACCAACTTTTGAATGGCATCACACACACCGGTGTACCAAAACTCTGCATCTTGTTCTGCATAGCTTGGTCCGGGAAACGACAGCCTACAGGGAATGCTCTCTGCAGCTAAGATCGTACCGGATTCTTCGAACAGGGTACACTTGATTAATGTGGTGCCAAGGTCAACGGTAATGATATTTCCCATAACGGTCCCTCTTAAACACGACGGGCCTCGATGCCCATGAGCTCGGCATACAGTGCGAGCTCTTCAGACCAGTCACCATAGGCGATGGCAAAGTGCTGGCCGGCATATTCTTTGCAGAGAGCGTTCACATCACCATCCAGAATGACGTTCAGGGCAGGCATGCAGCCACCGCGGGGGGTGGTGTCCGTGCCGGTTCCTGTGCCGTAGAGCAGATGGTAACCACCGACATCTTCTACCAGCCGGCACCAAGTGACCCGTTCCGGCCGGAGGACGCCGCAAACCTGAATTCCGCTGAAACCCGGATGCTCCATGAATGGCTGCACCATTGGTGTACCGTGGGTCATGGACAGCGGCAGGAAACCGCAGGGAGAAAACTGAACGGTATTGTCCCAGTGGGTAAGGGAATCTCCATACCAAACCTGCTGTCCACACAGAAACTGCAGCAAAAGCATGGAGACAGTGTTCAGAATATCACCCTCACAGGAAGTGGTTATCCCGTCCTCGGCAAGCAGGGAAAGTGCCACGCAGGGGACGACCTTGTATTCTTTTGAAAGTTCATACTGACACTTGACATTGATGGCCTGCCAACCGTATTCTGCACAGAAATCCTTCATTGCAACATACAGACCCATTGCCTTTACAAGTTTTTCCCGGTCTACATCTTTGCGAATGCAGGATAAGGTAGCCATGCGTTTTTCAGCAGAATCAATCGCTTCGGGGGACACTGCCTCGGCGGCACGAATCAGACTATAGGTATCCAACTGCTGGATCTCGGGGCCGATTTTCCAGCGCATCAGTACATGGTCAAAGGTACCGGTATAAATGCTCATGGAGGTGTAACCAAACAGACCGATCTTCGAATAGAACAGAGCATCCATGGCGGAGGCAACACGAGCAAAGCGTGTGATTTCCGTGACGGCGGATGGGTCGCGCCAACTGGCAAATAGGGTAGGGCAGGAAAGTCCGATTCTACGGATCACACCACTGAACATTGCAGCGGAAACATAGGATCCCGTGCTTTCTTTTCGACCTTCGACTTCGTCCAAAGGGAATCCCCAGAACATGCATGGCATCCCACGCAGTTCTTTTAACGCGGACATGACAATGTTACACTCTACCCACGTGTTCAGAACGATCAATGCACCACAGCAGTTTTGCGATTGCAGTGCACGCACTGCCTGAACGGCTTCTGCTTCTGTAGTTGCGATGGGAGCAATGGATGCCTGAATGAATGGTAGCGGGTTGACACAATTGTACGCTGCCCGCTGGATGGCGTATGTATTGTCACACAGATAGTCCTTATGCCCCAGATAAATCATACCTATATTGCGCAAAATATCCCCTCTTTTCTTTTGCAATCGTTTGCATTTTCAAAATACCACGGGAGGGCGGTTTTGTCAAGAACGAAGTACGCCGCAGGAAATACTCTTCTGGGGTATTCCCTGCGGCGTGTTGAATTATGTTGTTTCCCGAATCGTCAGTGTGGGAAGGATTGGCGTTTGCGTAACGGGTTGTTCCCGATGTCCTAATTGGTACAGTAGCATCTGTGCGGCTGTTTGTCCAATGACATCTGCCGGTTGGTGAATGGTAGTCAGATTCCGATACAGGTAATTGGAGATCCGCAAATCATCGTATCCCACAAGTGCCAGTTGAGAAGGAATATCAAGATGAAGCTCAATGGCGGCACGCATGGTACCAACAGCGATTTGGTCACGGGTTGCAAAGATGGCCGTGGGCAGTTTGCCTTTTGCGGCAATTGCATGAAGTCCGGTATAGCCGCATTCAGCACCCAGAGTGTCTCCCTCAAAAAAGAATGCATTATCCACAGGGAGTCCTCGCTCAATCAAGAGTCTGCGCAGAATGTGCGCACGTCTTTTTGTTACATGATCAGCAAGACAGCCAATTTGCTGATGTCCCCGCTCCAGAAGATGATCCAAAGCGGCAGCAATACCGGCTTCTTCATCTACCGCTACGTAATCAAACCCCACCGGAGTTTCCGGTACGTCACATAAAATGACAGGTTTGCTTTTTGAAAGAAGCTGAAGTTCCTCTATTGCCTGCGGAGCGCAAATAACAAAGGCATCCACACGTTTACTTTGGAGTGTGTGGATCGCATTTATTTCTGAATCTTTGCCAAACCGGGAATTACAAAGAAGCAGGGTATAGCCAAACTCAGAAAGAATGGAGTCGATGGTATCTACAATATGAGAATAAAAAGTGTTGGAGATCTCGGGAACAATGATACCTAAGGTAAAGGTCTTTCCTTGAATCAAGCTTTTGGCAACGGCATCCGGGATGTAACCATGTTTTCTGGCAAGCTCTTGAATCCAAACCCGGGTTTCTTCTTTGATGAGGGAGCTGTTGTTCAATGCCCGGGATACGGTAGAAGGATGGACACCTGCAATTTTGGCGATTTCGGCAATATTGACTGTTTTTTCTTTCATATTGCACCCCTTTGAAATAGTACTTTAACTATAAACCAGACGAGTGCATTTGTAAAGAAACACTTTCCAAATCTGCAGAAGAAAAAACTTGACGGAAGTATTTATCTGTGATATTCTGCAAATAGATTATGCAAACGATTGCAATTTTGCTTCTGGGAAGAAAGGATGCCAAATGAGAGAATATAAGGATATTAAATCAATCTTACTGGTACCCTATGTTCACGCGGACCATGCATGGACCAATAGCCGCCAATGGCATATTAAGCGCTATGTAGAGGGCATACATCGGGTTCTGGACTATATGAACGTGAACTTGGAGTACACGTTTTTAAT
Organism: Faecousia sp.; assembly: GCA_045606145.1. Taxonomy (GTDB): domain Bacteria; phylum Bacillota; class Clostridia; order Oscillospirales; family Oscillospiraceae; genus Faecousia. The sequence continues at coordinate 12,581 of JAZURG010000219.1, read as the reverse complement.
TGACAATCCGCTGCACTATTATGTGGTATTGGAACAATTTATGCCGGAAAGAATGGAAGAACTGCGGCAACGGGTAAAAGAAGGCCGTATTTGTATTGCCAACGGCGGTATGTCACTGGCACGGCCTTATAATTATGGAGATGAGTTATATCTTCGAAATGCGGTTGCCGGATGGCAGTTTTTCAGTAAACGACTTCCTGAGGCAGACCAGTTTATGTTTTTTAATGCGGATACGGGCGTGGGCCATACGCAGCTTCCTCAAATGCTCCGGAAAATGGGTCACACCCATTACCGGTTCAGCCGTCCTGTTTTTGCGCTGGACCAAGCGGGTGTTCCCAGAGAATTCATTTGGAGAGGCTTGGATGGTACTGAGATCACGGCAAGCCGTTCGCTCTATACCGGCTTTGCGGTGACAGAATATTTCGATGAGAACAAGAATCCTACATGGGAGCAGAAGCGGGATGCCTTTATAAAGGAGGAAATTGCTTACAGACTGCCCCTGATGGAATCAGACCATGTTTTGCTCTTTATGGGCGGCGATGACACATATCCGCTGTGCAATGTCACAGATGAAGCTTACAATGGTGAGGAATTCATTTCCCAGTGGAATGAAAAAGAATCCTCCGTTATGCACTACGCGACACCTGCAGAGTATCATCGGTTGCTGTCAGAAGAAACACTGCCTGTTTGGGATGGTGTTTGCGATCCGGCAGACCTGTCATATAATGGTCCCGGCAGTCGATCCGAAGAGTCCTTGTCCAGACGGCGGTTTGAGGCGGAAAGCCTGTTGCTTTACGCAGAAAGATTGGAGGTTCTGCTGCTGGAGCTGGGCGGGCAGCCCAAAAGCGGTCTTCTGAAGGAACTTTGGGAGCAAATATTTGCTTTTTCCGGACATGCCATGCAGTTCTTGTTGGCAGATGACTATGAGGAACTTCTGGAACGCAGCGACATCGTTTTAGGAAAGGTAAAACAATACATTCGGCAGTTGCTGCTTTCTATTGCCCATGAAGCGGGCAGTAACGATCCGGACAGCTACATCCTTGTAAATCCATGTCTGTTTGACCGTAAGGAAGTTGTTACTTTACTGGTCACCACACCAAACCACGTGTTCGGTTTGGAGTTATATGATGAAGATGGGAATGCGTTGCCTTACCAGATCGTAGATGTTTATGATGGGGATAAACCGTACGTCAACAAGGACTATAATGAAGTCGAGGTGGCGCTGACCATAGAACTGCCGGCTCTGGGCTATCGCCGGATACATGCGGTCCGGGGTGCTGAGAGCATGAAGCAAAAGGCACAGAAGGAAGTATATGCGACCTCAGCATTTCTGGATGCATCACAGCCAATTGTATTGAATAATGGCCGTTTCTGCTTTACAGTGGTGGATGGTGTTGTCAAGCAGATTGAAGATTCTCAGACGGGTGAAGTAAAAACCACGTCTACGGATTGTTTTGGCCAGCTCCGTTTTTACACGACCACACCGGAAGTAGAGTGGACGTATACGTGGGAGCGGGATCAGATGCAGGTATTCCAACCGGAGAAGATCCGCTGTGACCTGCGGGGTCCTGAACGGTGGAGAATTCTGCTGATAGGTAAGCTAAATGGTTTGCCCGCTGAGGTCACGATTTCCACGACGCGTAATTGTCCAACACTGACGTATGACATCTTACTGGAAACCCGCGAGGATGAGGGGTACTTCACTGTGGCATTCCCGTGCAGCGGGTCAGAGGGGATCGTAGCGGGAATTCCTTTCGGAGCAGAACCTCGGGACCTGAGAGATGTGTTCTACAGCGAAGACCATGGAATTCCGATGTCCGACTACCTGTACTTCGAGAGAGGTTGTAAAGGCAGCTACTGTGCGAACCGGTATACACACTTTAAAATGCGTGGAAGCAAACTGCTGTTGACCCAAGGAGATGCCTCCTACCACTACCGCTACAATCAATCAGACGGAGAAGTAGAAACAATTCTACTGCGGTCAATGGACCATTTAAGCAGAGAGAAACTGTGGATGCGCCATATGCACGGAACAGGGGACCGGGTTGCTGTTCACAGGTTTACTTTTACGGCATCGGTGATGGAAGCGGATGTACGTCAAGGACAAGTGGAGCGATTGGTTTCCCAAATCCGCTTCCCGGTACGTTACACGCCGGTATTTGAGACAAGACCCAAAGCACCAGCAAAACGGAACTCCGCAGTGATCAGTCTTCCGGAAAACCTGACAGCAACTGCCTTCTACCCGGAGAAGGATCATTATGTTTTGCGCTTATTTGAGAATAGCGGAAAAGGTTACTCCGGCTGCCTGCAGATGATGGAAGGCTTGAAACGGGCAGACAGTTGTGATTTTATCGAACAGGACACTGTGCCGCTGATCCTTTGCACTGATGCAGTCGAGATTACCGTCAAGCCATGGGAAATTGTGACATTACGCCTTTGGAAGTGAGCAAAATCATAACCACTGGTGTGCTGCTTGTTGTGGAAAATAACACCATTTCTCCCGAACCCACTTGTGGAAGATATTCTGATCCCGGGCAAAGTCCGCAGGGGTATAGCCCTTTGGGAAGCCGGTGATTTCGATTATGTTGGGCTCGTTGCAAAACTCCACTGTCTGCTTGCGAGTAAGAATTTGGAACAAATCACGGTAAAAGAATTATGCCAGACAGCGGAAATCAGTAAAGGCACCGTTTATCTGCATTACTATATTCTGTTTGATCTTCGGGATCAACCCCAGCGGGAAGCTATTCGAAAAATTCTGTCCCACATATGATTCTATGGAAGTATTAGAGAATCTCTCCGGTTTTATGGCTAGAGTGGGAATGACCCCGTTGAAATCGGGCAACACAGTCTATCCTACAAACCCCGAAAAAGAGCAAGAAAAGATATTCTGAGAAAGCCCAAGGAAAAATTGATATCGTATATGACTTATGGTAGCATGATGTTACCCGTAACAAAATATTGGGAGGAAAGCACTATGAAAACTGTTATTCCCTTAAGGCAGGCTGAACTGGTGAACAACGGTGTAGAAGGATACATTGCGCGTGTAAAACAATGTGCATGCAACGAGGTCCTCATGGCAGATATGTGATTGTAGATATGGAAGAGTACTCTCAGTATGAAGCGCTACTCGAAAAGCAGAAACTTCTGACCAAACATGGAAGTGTCGGCACTCAATCACTAGGGACGACAAACTGATATTAGGTAAACACATTAAAACTACCCAAATTTCCCACATTAGTACTTATATATTTCTAGACTAAAAAATGAATGCTAAAATAAGCACTCGGACGGTTCTCAAAAATTGTCCCCAATACGCATTATAGCCAATATTTATTCAGAAGGCACAAACGATTGTCAAAGTACTTAAGTGAATATTTCGTGTAGAATTCGTGTGTAAACTATTTAAAAATTATGGAAAATATGTAACTATTTGATGTTAAAAATTGCGAAATCCAGTGCAAAATTCCTGAATTTTCCGGATAATTTTGATTATTGAATTAAGAAGGAGAATGGGGTTCAAGAGGCCTCGAGTTCGAATCTCGACACTCGGACCAAGAAAAGTTGACAGGTTTCGACTAGAAACTTGTCAACTTTTTTTATGATAGAGATTCGAAAGATCAAATGCAACGCGAATGAGCGTTGCTGGCGACGGCTCGACGGAGCCATACGATTTTTTTCTTTCTATCAGGAAGAAAAATGCAGCCGAATCTCGACACTCGGACCATAAAACCGAAAGAGCATTTGCTCTTTCGGTTTTATTTTTGCATGGCTTCTAATGATCAAATGAATACGAATCATGTCAATGAGACGAATGCCATACACCACAAAACCTCCAGCAAAGAAATGTGCTGGAGGTTTTGACATTGTAAGGGGTTATGTTTCTGAAATCTCATTGTTGGTTTTCTTCTTTTTGCTGTTTTTTCTTCAGCATTTCATTGATTTGATTGGTATTTCTCTTTATTATATTGTGGATAATCGCCCAAATGGATAGATAGCCAACCAGAAAAATCACGGAAAACACCAGAATGGGGGTGGTACCCCAATCAAGCCAGTCGTTGAGCAAATAAGTGACCAAATAGCTGATATACAGAACAACTCCATGAATCAAAACCGCTACCATTAAGGGCAACCGTTCAATCTGATAGACAGCATTCATACCACCTGCGATGAAAGCAAGGGTAGATAACGATAGAATTCCGATGCAGACTTGCTTGACAGTCAACGTGTCCACGACAGCCAAATGATGCAGAATCCAATAGATGACAGCTAAAACAATCGGCCCGAAACCACATGCCACCATTCCACGTCGCATGAAATCAGAAACAAATTTTCTCATTTTTTCTCGAACCTCCTTTTAATATCCGCGAAGCATCGTCTGGAAACATAGTCCCGGTAACCGCATTGAAACACAGCGTCCACTCCGCCACTGAACATTGCGTCAAATCTTGCGATGCGATGCTCGTTGGCAAGTGTTGACTTATTGATGCGAATAAAATAGGAGGGGAGAATATTCTCCAAGTCACGAAGTCTGTCCTGAATACGGTAGTGATTACCACATGTGTCAATGGCGATAACTTTTCGGTTCAGAATCGTGATGCATTCAATCTCCCGGAACATGAGCTTTCGCATTTCGTTATCTCTGTATCCTATCATGCTGTCAGCACCGGAAAAGCTGCGTACAAGGTTTTCTATCTGCTCTGTCAGAGAAGAAGGCGCATGTACGATGGCAATAATTTCTTCATCAACATCTTTATTGATAATGAGTTTATATTTCATCATCTCAAATCCTTACTGTTTTTTCATTTGCCTGAGGAAGCAGGCCACTGCGATCACTGTTATCAATACACTGTAAATAAGAACAGGCAGAATATGTGCCGCGGCAAGCCGGAAATTTCCGGCCAATAATGCCTTCTCCATTTCAACCGCATGAACAAAGGGAAGGACATTGGCGATTTTCTCGAAATAACCTCCCAATAGCTTCAAATCAAACCATACACCGGATAACCATGCGGAAAGATTGGTCAGTAATGCGCCGCAGATTCCACCGACTTGCTTCACGCCTAACATGCTGCCAAACAAAAGACCCAATGCAATATTAAAGATGGCCACGGGAATTATTCCAAGGATAGCATACAAAATCGAAATATGAACTGTCAAGCCCAAAGGGATCGCAAAAAGATAGCAAATCACGGTCTGTCCAAGCGCTATTGGCAATATTGGGAGCATATAACCAAGGATAAAATTAAGAGCCGTCAGGGGAGTCGTGTACAGCCGCTGCAAAAGAGCGGTTTCTCTGTCCTTGGCGATCAGCGTTGCCGAAAACAGTGTCATGAATGAAAGGCCGAATACTGTGATGCCCGGAGTCAAGGTATCAATTTCAAACAGGCTTACCGGAATATTCGCCTGCATGCAGCTTAAAAGAAACAGCAGAACCAAAGGAAATCCCAGACCGAAGCACAGATTAATGGGATCACGCAGGATTTCTTTTGCGCAACGTTTGGCAAATACAATAGTTCTCATGCTTAAGCCTCCCTCACAATAGAAACGAAGGCCGATTCAAAATTGTTAGTTCCAGCCATTTGGTTCAATTCGTCCACTGTGCCTACCATAAGAATTTTGCCGTCTCTCATAATGCCGATACGGTCAGAAAGTGCTTCCGCTTCTTCCATGTAATGTGTTGTCAGGATAATCGTTATCTTACCCTTCAGAGCGCGAATCTCATCCCATAGGGCATGTCTTGCAAGGACGTCCAGCCCTAGGGTTGGTTCATCCAAAAACAGGATTTGCGGTTCACTGATCATAGCCATGGCAATACTGACCCGCCGCTGCCAACCGCCGGATAATTTCCCCGCCCTTTTGTACAAAAGGCTATCCAGAGCAAATTGACAAGAAAGTTCCTGGATCTTTAACTTTGTTTTTTCTTTAGAGAATCCATGAATGCCGCAAATCAGCTCCAGGTTCTCTTTTACAGAAAGATTTGGTGCTACTGCAGTCTCCTGAGGAGATACACTAATCAACCGCTTTACCTGTTCCGGGTGCGTTCTGATGCTATAGCCGCCCACTACTGCATCACCGTCGGTTGGCTCTGTGAGACAGGAAAGCATTTTGATGGTTGTAGTCTTTCCGGCACCGTTCACTCCGAGCAGGGAAAACAATTCACCTTGCCGGATTTCTAAATTTATTTTGTTCACGGCTGTCAGCTTTTTGTACTGCTTAACAAGGTCTGTCGTTTCAATTGCCAGCATTTTATCCGCCTCCTTTTGCGGTTATTATAGCAAAACAGAGGGGAGATATGTTTATTTTTGCCTGTTCGGTCATTTCCTGTGTCTCATCGGTTGCAATTGCGCAAGCATCGAATGGTGATAGGTACTTTGCCGCTTCCTATGTTGCACTTGGAACTCAATTTGGTGATGACGGAACTCCGTTCATCGAACATTCTGATAATTCCACGTTTAGTAATTCAATAAAGAATCCTGCGATCGATTCTGTGATCACAGGATTCTTGTGTAGAGTACTCTTATTTGATAATGGAAGCTTTATATTCGCTGGGTGTCAGGTTTGTAAATGCTTTGAAGCACTTCGAAAAGTACTGTGGACTGTCAAAGTGAAGTAAGTCGGCAATCTGGGTCATGTTATACTTGCCTTCACGGATCAGCCGCCTTGCTTCCCGTATTTTTAATGAATTGTAATATTTCATGATACCGCTTTTTCTGTAGATGGAAAATAATTGCTTTACGGTACTTTCTCCCTTGCCAACTGCTTGGGCAACATCACTGACAGTAATTTTACCGTAGATGTTATCGTTTAAAAACTGCAGGATTTCTTTGACTTGGTAGGGAACATCCACACCGTCGATCACATAGCTCTGGCGCATAGATTTTGGCAGAGCGTCCTGATCTCTGTTAAGGCTTATCAGAAGGATCTCTAACAGATTTTTGACCATCTGCTGACCGCCAAAGGGGCTTTGATCGATGGCTTCCATTTTTTGAAGCAGTGGATTTGAGGGGTCTACCAGACGGTAGCAGGACAGGCCTTCGCTGATCAAAAGGGACAGCAGTGATTTTTCGTTTGCACTCAGCTGAAATATCTTACCTTCGAAGTGCTTCATTGCCTTACTTTTGCATTGGAAGTCTATGATGCCAACATTAGGCGCTACCGCATTGTTGCCGGACAGGTTATGGAACTCATTCGGCTTATGGAATGTCATCTCGCCACTTTTTAGTACAAACCGGTTTTCTCCGGCGGTACAGATCATTTCTCCTTTGTCTATGTAGACCATTTCCCAAAAATCATGCTGTTCGCCTTCGTAGTAGAAGTTTTTGGGAAGCTCCATGTAGAACAGGGTGATGATCTTTTCGATATTAAAAACTTTTTCAAAACCTAAAAGTGTAAAATTATCTGGCATATGAACACCTCTATAGCCGAATTTGTAAATATTATAACTGATTTTGTACTCCATTGTAAATAGGGAAACAGTATAATATGATTAGAAATCTGTAAAAGGAGGTTCTCTATGTACACCGTTCTTGTAATTTCCTGTCACCCGGACGATATGGAGATCGCCTGCGCCGGTACACTCTTGAAGTGCAAAGCCAGGGGAGACCGTGTTGTCGTATGTCATCTGTCCAGTGGTAATCTGGGGCATGTGATCATTCCGCCCGATGAGCTGACACAGATTCGTGCGAAAGAAGCGGAACGTTCCGCACAACTGGCTGGTATCGAGGTGATCCACAGCAGCTTTGATGATCTTGAGATCTACGATAATAACAAGGCTGCCCGCGACAAGGTTGTTGATGTTATCAAGCAGGTAAAACCGGATTTCATCATTACCCATGATCCTAACGATTACATGCCTGACCACACTGCTGTATCCCGGTTGGTATTTGATGCCAGCTTTACCGCAACGCTGCCCAACTATCACACCAAGGCTTCCGGAGCCGCAAAGATGGTGCCTATCTACTACATGGATACCCTTGCTGGTGTGAATTTCAATCCTACAGAGTACGTTGATGTATCTGACTATATCGATACCAAGCTGGAAATGCTGGAATGTCACGAATCACAGGTTGTCTGGATGCGCGATCATGACGGTATTGATTTCCCGGACATGGTAAAGACCTGCTGCCGTTACCGCGGCTATCAGTGCGGTGCTGATTATGCCGAAGGCTTCCGCCAGTGCCAGGTCTACCTGAAAGGCACAACCAAGCGCTACCTCCCCTAAAATAATGTAAAAGGAGATTATTGATATGAACTTTAATTCTACTGTTAAGGGCTCTGCTCTGGAAGGCTTCTATCCCGCCGGATGGGACTTCGACAAGATCGATGCATGTATTGACGCACCTGAGAAGGTGACCGAGCGCCAGGCTCACTGGAACCCCGCTTTCACCCCCGTTATGTGCGACAGCCTGGGCGAATTTGAGACCTACATGGGCCACGAGATCGCTATGCAGATTAAGCTGGCTAAGGATGCCGGTGAGAAGATCGCTTTCATCCTGCCTGTTGGCCCCATGGGCATGTACAAGTGGGTCGTCTACTTCCTGAAGGAGTGGAATATCGCCTGTGACCACGTTTACACTTTCAACATGGACGAGTGGGCTGATGCTGAAGGCAACACCCTGGCTCCTGACAGTCCCGGTGCGTTCCAGTATGCTATGGAGCAGGCTCTGTTCAATCCTCTGGGCGAGCTGACTGTTCCTAAGGATCAGAGAAACTTTGCCACCAAGGAAAACCTGCCTACTTATCCCGAAAAGATCGCTGCTCTGAAGGCAGAGGGTGCTAAGCTTGTTCTGGTATACGGTATCGGCAGAATGTGCCACATCGCATTCTGGGAGCCCACTTTCGGTGGCGACTACGCAACCGTGGAAGAGTGGGAGAAGGCTCCTTACCGCATCGCTGCAAAGATCCACCCCCTGACCGTTGAACAGAACGCACTGACCAGCTTCAAGTCCAGAACCACTCTGGTTCCTTGCCGCGCCAACACCATCGGCCCCGGCCTGTTCCTGCAGGCTGACTACGCCATCGGCGGCGCTGATGGCACTCTGGGCAGAGGTATGCAGTGGCAGGGCATGTCCTTGTGGATGACTCTGCGCTATGGCAAGAACCCCTGGATCACCTCTTCCTATATTCCCACTTTGGCCGGCCGTCTGTTCTTCCTGAAGGAACTGGCAGGTCCTCTGGAAGCGGAGTGCAACTAATCCTATGAACACTGAAATGAGAAACGGCATCGCCGTTGCCGGCAGTGTGATCGTTGATAAGATCAAAGAGATCTCTGCATATCCCAATTCCGGCGAATTGACGCAAATTCGTGGAATTCAGAATGCCATCGGCGGCTGTGTTCCCAATGTGGGTGTTGATCTGAAGAAGATCGCTCCCGCTCTGACCATCAGTGCTGTGGGTCTTGTTGGTGATGATGAGGAAGGCACTTACGTAACCGATAGCTTGGTTTCCGCTGGGCTGGATGTTTCCGGTTTGCACATTCTGACAGGAGAGAAGACCAGCTTTACCGATGTTATGAGTATCCCCGGTGGACAGCGTACCTTCTTTACATACCCCGGTGCCAGCGCAAAGTTTGGCGTCGATGACATCGATTACGCTGCGCTGAACGCAAAAATCCTTCATCTCGGTTACTTCCTGCTGCTGCAAAAAGTAGATGACGGTGACGGAATCAAGATCTTGCAGAAGGCTTTGGAGAACGGCATTGAAACTTCCATTGATCTGGTAAGTGAGAATTCTGACCGTTACAGCCTCGTTCTGCCTTGCTTGCCTTATACTGACTATTTGATCATTAATGAGCTGGAAGCCGGTAATCTCGCGGGTATGGAGCCTACGAGAGACAATCTGTACGCAATTGCCAAAAAGCTGAAGGATCTTGGTGTTCGTAAAAAAGTTATTATTCATATGCCTGATTGCTCCGTCTGCTGCTCGGATGAGGGCGTCTCTGCACTGGGTTCCTACATTTTGCCCGACGGCTATATCCAGGGTACCACAGGTGCCGGTGATGCTTTCTGTGCCGGTGCGTTGATCGGTATCTACAACGGATGGGATGATACGAAAATCATGGAATTTGCTTCCGGTTGTGCGGTTATGGCTCTTGGTAGCCCTGATGCTACCAGTGGCATGAAAACACAAGCGGAGATCGAAAAATTCTGCAAGGATTTACCCAGACGGCTTCTTTTTAAGTAACAGAAAGGAATCATGTATGAAAGCTGTAATGTATGGCGGCGGCAATATTGGCAGAGGCTTTATCGGCACCCTGTTTTCCGCCTCCGGCTATGAAACCGTATTCGTTGATGTTGTGGACGCTGTTGTCAATACACTGAATCAGGAGCATAAATATCCTGTCCGTATTCTTTCCAACGAAGGCCACAAGGATATTGAGGTTACCAACGTCAGTGCTGTGGACGGCAAGAATGCAGATGCCGTTGCAGAAACCATCGCTAATGCCGATATTCTGGCCACTGCGGTTGGCGTCAATGTTTTGAAGTTCATCGTTCCTAACATTGCTGAGGGTATTCGCAGAAGAATGTCCCGCAACGGCGGTCCTCTGGATATCATTATCTGTGAGAATCTGATGGATGCCAATAAAGTGATCGAGGGTATGCTGAAGGCTCTGCTGAACGAAGACGAACAGGCTTGGTTTGATAGGAACATTGGCCTGGTGGAAGCTTCTATCGGCCGTATGGTTCCCGTCCAGACGGATGAAATGAAGGACGGCAATCCCATGCGTGTCTGCGTGGAAGGCTATGGCTATCTGCCTGTGGACAAGGCTGCATTTAAGGGTGAGATTCCTGCAATCAAGAACATGGTTCCCTTTGAACCCTTTGATTTCTATATCAAGCGCAAGCTCTATGTCCATAACATGGGCCATGCTACCTGTGCCTATCTGGGTGATCTGCTGGGATTGGAGTACATCTATCAGAGCATTGATCATGATGATATCCTCGTAGTTGTCAAAATGGCAATGGAAGAAAGCGCGCTGGCTTTGTCTAAGCATTACGGTGTTCCTTTTGAATCCATTACCCTTCACATCAATGATCTGCTCTACCGCTTTACCAATGCGGCCTTGAAGGATACCTGTAAGCGTGTCGGCGGTGATCCTGCCCGTAAGCTTTCTCCCCATGACCGTTTGATCGGTTCTTCTTCTCTGGTTCTTGAGAACGGTGATGTACCTGCTTACATTACCATTGGTGCTGCTGCCGGATTGAAGCGCTTTGTTGATGAGCAGGGTCTTGCGCAGAATGCTGTGAATGCTGCCAAGCTGCTGCATGAGAATGCCGGTCTGGAGGAAGACAGTGTCCTGTTTAAGCTGATTATGGATATGTACGGCATGATCATCAGCGGTGCTACCATTGGTCAGCTTCGCAGAGCTGCGGATAAGCTGAAGGCAGCAAACAGAAGTAACGTAATCTAACTATTTCAAACTGACTCGGATGTTCCGTTGGCATCAATACATATTGCTGCCAACGGAACTTTTATTTGACTATGGATATTAAAACTGCAATCACGCAACGGCGAACGATCCGCCGTTTCCTGAATAAACCAATCGAAGTGCAAGCGTTGCGGGATATCGTTGCACTTTCCAGATTGTATGCTTCCGGCGCAAATCTGCAGCCGATCCGCTATGTTGCTGTAACAGATCACAGCAAACTCGACGGTGTATTTAACACATTGCGTTGGGCGGCATATTTGCCGGAATTCCAAATCAGCTATGATAACCGTCCAATGGCATACATTATACTTACCTCTGATAAGCGTAACTGCCAGTTTGATTTGGGCGCAGCCGCAACAACATTGATGCTTGCGGCAGAAGGGGAAGGGCTTAGTACATGCTGCCTTGGCTCTTTTAACAAAAACAAGCTTTGTGAGATAATTCCGTTGGCGCAAGGCCAAGAACCGTTGCTTGTTGTTGCACTGGGTTATCCGGCTCAAAACAGTAAAATCGTGGATTATGCCGGGGATATCAAGTACTATGAAGACGCCGACGGCTGTCTTTGTGTTCCAAAGCGTACTATAGATGAAATTTTGACCTATTGCTGACCATTTTTCGCTGATCTGGAAGTATTTATTGATTATTTTCTTAAAATAAAGCAATTTTATTAAGAAAAAGTACTTGATTTTTGGGAATAGATGTGCTAATATATCTCGGTCTGAAAACAAGGTGAGTCCTCTGCAGTGCCGGGAACCATATCGCCGGATAGCTCATTGCACGAACGCCTAATATTAAGGAGGACAAAGATATGGATTTGGTAAAGGCACTGTCCAGCCAGTAAATGAAGCCCGAGCTGCCCGAAATGCGGGTAGGCGATACCGTTCGTGTGCATGTACGCATTAAGGAAGGCTCTCGTGAGCGTATCCAGGTGTTTGTAGGCACCATCATCGCTCGCAAGCATGGCGGCATCGGTGAGACCATTACCGTTCGTCGTATCAGCTATGGTGTTGGTTGTGAGAAGGTTTTCCCTGTTCATTCTCCCAACGTTGCTATGGTTGAGACCGTCCGTAAGGGTAAGGTTCGCCGTGCAAAGCTGTACTACCTGCGTGATCGTTTCGGCAAGGCAGCTAAGATCAAGGAGAAGGTCTAATTC
>JAZURG010000218.1:0-4907 GCA_045606145.1 Faecousia sp. | reverse complement strand
GTATATCCATTCGTCGTCAGGTATAGGAGGAAACATTCTTCACAGGACTTGCCGCCTCCGCCCGCCATCAGTTTCCTGGCGAGGTTCTTGTCTCCGCCGCAGAAATCAATGATGCTGGGTTCATACAGCGTACCATCCTCTGCCTGAATCAGTTCAGCAAGCATCCACTGGCCGTTGTCGTTTTTCTCCATGGTCATGCGGGACGGAACCCAGGAGCCGCTGACATTCTGATACTTGTTTCCATCATACAGGGCATATTCATTTTCAGCCACCGACGCCCAGAGAATCAGCTTATCCTCTGTTTCACGCACTTTGTGGACATCCAGTGTAACAATAACGCAAGTCTTTGTGCTGTCCACATCGCGCCGTCCGCCCCAGCTTGCATGTTCTTCTTCAAAATGCGCAATCAGCGCTTGTGTCACCACGCGATAAGTGGGATTTTCTTCATATATGGCAGCATCCACAGGCGGCAGATCGTCCTGATTGGCAAGTGTCAGAGCATCATACCAGGCGCAGCCTGCCGAAGGATCAACAGGAGTGGCATCCAGTTTGCCGAGCATGCGGGAAGCGGCAATGGCCCGGAGACTGTTTAACTGATCATTCCCGTCATGCGCAGCTAACTGTGCCAACAGGACTCTCAGCCATTGCTCACCTTTGAATTCCAGCGCAAATGTTCCATTGTTGATGACTGCATCCATATTTCTTTGACCCAGTTCTCCGTTGTATCCTACATGCAGATGTTCCTCTGGTGAACGGCCATTCTGCACATCTACCAACAATCCCAAATAGTAATCCAGAAACAGTGCCAGGTCATCATCACAGATGCCCTCAAAATCCCAATTCATTTCATACAGGTAGAATCCACTTCCAAGAAGGAAATATTCTGCAGTTCCACCATTTTCAAGCGTGAAGTAAACATACCTTTGACCAAAGGGACTATGATGTAAACCCGACAGATGTCCCTTGATGCCTGTGTTTTCAAAATACTGAACCACCTGTACCAGATCCGGATCATTCTGATAAGGGATTTCGTCCTGCGTCAGAGCTGATGAAGGGACAAAACCGCGAATGGGTGGCGCATCAATGTATGTCCAGTCTCCAATCTCAAGCAGCACCTGTACATCGGTTCCGGCTGAAAGGGTTGCCACGCCGGTCTGACTATAAAATGGATCATCTGTCACAGATGTCGTTTGGTTGGTGTGTGCATATCCCCATTGCCAAGACAGTTGCTGCCAGACAGATACAGAATCCGGCAAGTCGGCTGATGCCACCCATCCGAAGCGATGCCGACCCTCGGTGATTTCGTATTCAATGAGTATGGAAGCGCCCGGAGAACCATGGCGATCAAGAACTGTTCCCGTTTCTTCCCCGTACACACGAATCCAGCCATTTGTGCTGACAGAAGCTTTTCCGTCGGCCATCCGATCATAACCATATCCCGGACCATAATACACAGGGTATTTGTCTCCTGCTGGAAAACGGATTCCATCCAGTGGTGTCAGAAAGATTTCCGCTTCCTCTGCCAAAGTATATGTGCACATAAAGGCAATGATTGCAAGCAGTATGAAAAGACATAGCCGTTTCATTTAATCCTCCTGTGAAAAAAGACAATGGTCAGCTAAATAATCGAAGCCTTAGGCAGATTGGGAATTGGCTTTCATTCGATCAGAGACGATCAACATAAGGAATGAATTCATTGGGCTTGGAACCGTTTTTCTCCACGCGAAGAAGTTCTCCGGTTATTGCGTCCATATCGACAAGGCCGCTGGGATATGCCTGGTTGCCGGTTTTCCAGAATATCACACGCCATGTATAGCCGGAACCGGGTTTATAGAAGAAGGAATAATACACTTCTGCCTGCGCTTCCCAATCCACTGGTAATTCATATTTCTGTGTGACGGCTGTTACGGCAATCTGGACAGCAGCATCCTGTGTGATACATTCTGCAGTGGGCAGGCAGAAGCCGTAATTGGCGATTTCCTGCAATTCGATGGCACTCATGAGCATGGTGTCGGATTGTTCTGCTGCGGCTAGCTTTTCGGGCAGTGATTGAGCAAACTGCATTTTTTCTTCAAGAGACCAGGTGAAAAAGGCTCCTCTTTCTTCACATAAGGAAGTATACTCTTTTTCAAGGCTGCTGACAGGATGTACTTGCTGGCAGAGAATCGCTTTTCCCTTCAGAAGATGAACAGTATAGGAGTCTGATTCGGTAATGTTTATGCCGATCTGCCACATGCCATTTTGTGTTTTCGCATCAGCAAGAGAATAGGAATACACAACAGCCACTTGTTTGTTTTGTACATCGATGGTGACACCATAACGCTCATTTATGACTTGCAGTGCCGCTTGAAGCGCAGCCTCTTTTGAAAGTTCCTGTTCATCGGGAAGAAGATTGAAACAGTATGGAAGCTGTTTGGATGATACCATCAATTGATCAAATAAATGTTTTTGCTCGATGGTCCAGAAATGATACGGCCCCCATTCAAGTTCCAGCAAAATCCGAGCGGTATCATAAGTATACAGAATACTTTGGTTTTTGACATCATCGGAAAGGATGATGCCATTGCTTTCAATTTGCGTTGTGATGTTTTGAAAGGTGTCTTCGTTAAGGGTAACGGAATGATTCAACGGGTCAGCAAGAACAGTGGACAGGATCTGATAGATGTTGCCTGTTTCTTTTGCAGAACGGATCTCAGTGCTTTCTGCGGCAATGGCGGATGATAAACTTAACATCATGCAGCATAACAGGATCAAAAAACTTGTGTATTTTTTCATAAATGTTTACCTCCTCTTTTCTATTCAGTTATTCAGTTGGTTCCAGAAAACTGTGCCAAATATATCCGGTCAAAGTAGTGCGTCCAGTATCATATTCATCCTGAGAGAGCGAATGATGTTCGCCCAGACTATACAGCACTCGAACCCAGCCGTTCTCAGGGCCGCAGGCCTCCACAAGAACCGTCACATTTTCCCCTTCATTGATCTTCGCCAGCGACGGGGAAGCCCTACTATCCTGCTTGCGCAGGTTGACCCAATCCACATTGGCAACCCGCATTCTTTTTTTATCAGCCCCACTCAGAGCTGCTTCATGTACAGCTTTTCTCCGTTCTGCGGATACACCGATACCATCTTGTCCGTAATACCATTCTTCCGAATACTGCTCGTCCCACAGAAATTGAAGTTGAGTCATGGACTCCACCATTGTTTCGCCAATCATGCCATCGCCCGCGCGATAGACATCCCAGATATACTTTGGTACCAGATAATAGGGAGCATCAAACTGATAAAAGATCTCTCTTGTATAATAGAAGCCGTCTGGATCAGAGGACAGCAGCATCCGCTGTTCCGGGAAAATCTCCAGATTGCACAGCTCAATCTGCACGGCTTCGTCCGAAAAGCGTGCTTCTTCACGAAGCCATACGCAATCCCAATAGACATGACGGAACTGCTGCTCCACCACATCCCAGAGAGAAAATGCATGGCAGACATTCTGAGCGCCAGCCCCTGACAAGAGCATTAAATCGTTGTAACCGTCAAAGTTCAGGTCTTTTGCCATTACCAACGCAGCCGCACCATCGTATTCAGGCGATTCGTTGGAGAAATAGGTGAAGGATTGAAGCAGTTCGCCATTCTCGGAGAAAACCTCAACAAGCAGGATGTTATCCGAAGCCAAATCGGAGGCATCTTCTCCGGTATCAGTTATACGAATGATGTATGGCGGTAAAGAAGCATGGATGTTGATCGTTTTCTCATACGCAGTGGTTGTGCTTTCAGCATTAGCTGTACTGAACATCGCAATGCCAATCGTCAGTAAAGCCATCAATCTCTTTATCATAATAGTCCTCCTTAGCCGTTACCTTCCCAGAACCATTCCTGTGGCATATAGCCTGTCTCTCCGTGAGTGGTGAGGATCACGTAGAGCTCATCATCCACGACACCCGCAATCCATACAGTACCATTCAAGCGATACCCAGTACCATCCATCTCCTGATCTGCATGAGCGAGGGCATTTTGATGCTCTTCTTTCAAGCACAGTTGTGGAAATACACAGTCCACATCCTGCATCTGTGCTCCAAAGGCAAGAAACTCTTTCATCATCCAGCCTTCAAGATGCCCATCCAAGCCTATAGAGACGCGGCACCAGTCGCCCTTGGTTTCATGAACTTGAACCGGAGTGCCATTGTAGAACTTACCCAACGATTTAGCGCCGCGCTTCGGCTCAGCACGAAGATGCAGGCGATCCTCCGGATCGGGGTTGTTCACAACCGCCCAACCATCTGAATCTACTAAAGAAAACAACGATTCCTTTGTAGTTGGCAACTGATTCAGATCAATCGTCAGCAGATTATTCATACCGGCAGACAACGAACCAATGTAAATTCCGTCTGTTCCCTGATTTGACCACTCATAGGCTACGCCACAGAATTCAACATTATAGTCAAAGCTCGGAGCACCACTGTTCATCACCCATTCAAGCTGCCAAGTACCGTCTGCCATCCGTTGGAAGCCCGCGTGTTGCGCTTGACCATTCCATTCAAGGCCAATTTCATCTTCACCGCTATGGAAAATATCCATATACGGAGAAAAACTTATCTCCGCACACCATTCTTGTTATTTGCAATACCCCTTGAGTTGATCATATCACATTACACAATAAATTAGCAGGAGCCTATACTAAATGCGTGCTCTGCCCGTCTAATTCAAGACTCTATTGCACTGGTGCGAATGCACTGTCAGAGAACGTAGTAACAAAGGATAGAGAAGCATCTTCATGGAGAACGAAAGTGGCCGTGTCAATGAGCTCGCCATATATACTCAACACATTGATCGTAAACTCTTGCTCATTGAAAGAAGAAAGTTCTGTCATAACACCATGTGCAGAATCAAACATTGCATGGGGCCATGCTGGC
>JAZURG010000217.1:0-31369 GCA_045606145.1 Faecousia sp. | reverse complement strand
GCACAGCGTATATGAAGTGGTGTTACTTTCTTGTCGCCGAACAAGAAAGTAACCAAAGAAGTCGGCATAAGGGAGGAACTGAGTTCATTGCTCCCGCATTCAAAGCCGTCCCTCCCCTATGTACCCCTCCCGCGCGCACTTTCGATGGTGCAGCATAGATTTCCTGTTGCCGGTTAGCTTATGCCTGCAGGAAAGTGTGCTATGCCCAAGGACATGGAAACAGAGGTGCAGTATGTTATACGCCGAACATAGGCTGCACGGTATTAACTTTCAGGTTTAGATGTACGAATTTCCCAACGCGCCATCTTATTGGCGGCGGGGGATTGCTAAGGGGGCGCATTTGCTCGTAGCGCCCCTTAGCCCGGCTTCTTTCCTCCCTTTCTTGCCGGAACAAGAAAGGGAGCCCGCCGGGAGGCACACCGCAATAACTGGGTTCGGGAATCTTTATATTTTCGTAAAACGATTGGCACATCGGTGTGCGCACCGGCATGGTAAAGACATAGTTTTTTGACAGCCTGGCAAAACGCTGGGTCGGTCGTCCCGGCGTCTTCTCATCATGATCGCTTTCTGAAGTAAAAACCCTCTTATGACCCGTATTCCATCTCATCCAGGAACTTTACCAGTTTTTCTCTGGCCCGTTGGATCTCCGCGCGGTCCTGCTTTTTCAGCGCCCGGTCAAATTCCATCATCGCCCGGTCTATGGCGATGCGCGTTTCACCTACGGATTCTTCGTACAGACGCTCTCCCCGAAGCAGGACCAGACGGTTCGGCTCCTCCTCTCTGGGGTTCTGCTTCAGATACTGCAGGGTCTCCATCCGCTTTTCCGCTTCTTCCTGAGAAAGCCGGCTGTCGTTGCCCTGAATCAGAATTTTTCGCCGGAGCTTGGAGGAACGGACGAAAACCTCCACTTCCAACAGCGAATTCACATCATAGGTGTAGGTGATATCCACTGCTTCCTTGCCCTTCGGGCCTGCCGGAACAGGAACAGACAGTTCGCCCAAAAGCAAATTGTTCTGGGACATGCGGCTTTCACCCTGTAGGATCTTTACGCAGATCCGGGTCTGATTTTCATGGGCGGTATACACCGTTTCGGTCCGGCTGACGGGAATGACCGTATTGCGCTCGATGATGGGAAGGTAATGCCCCGGTTCTTCAAAAACACCGTTATCCACCATCACTTCCGTTCCAAGGGTAAAGGGACATACATCCGTCAGGACGATCTCCCGGATCTCCTTGTCACGGGACTTCATACCACACTGAAGGGCCGCGCCGATGGCAACCGCTTCATCGGGGTTGATCCCAAAGCTGGGTGTCCGGCCAAAGAGCTTGGCGACAAATTTTCGGACCACGGGAGATCTTGTGGCGCCGCCTACCAGAACGATCTTATCGATTTCATGCAAGCTGATGCCCGCATCCCGAAGGCTGCGCTCAATAGGCTTGCGCAGGCGGTCCAACAGCGGCGCGCACGCCTTCTCGTACTCCTCATACGACAAATGCAGAACATGCAGCTTTCCGTCGATCGTGCAGCACATAATGACCTCATTGCTGTGGGAAAAGGCACACTTGCAGCTTTCCGCGTTCTTGCGAACTTCGCTGCTGGTCTTGAGGTCCAACGACTCCGGCGCAATTGAGGCGCTTTCCAGAAACAGATCGTACAGCACATCCGTAAAATCTTCGCCGCCGATAAAATTGTCGCCCGCAATGGCATGGACCTCCATAATGGGACTGTAAAGCTCCAGAATGGATACATCAAAGGTTCCGCCGCCAAGATCAAAGACCAAATAACGGGAATCTTCTTCCTCCGTCATGCCGTGGGCAATGGCCGCGGCGGTGGGTTCACTGATGATACGAACCACATTCAGACCGGCCAGTTCTCCTGCCCGCTTGGTTGCTTTGCGCTGCATATCATTGAAGTAGGCAGGGACACTGATGATCGCGTCACGCACTGGCTCGCCCAGATAACTTTCCGCATCCTCTTTCAAGCTGCGAAGTATCAGACTGGACAGTTCTTCCGCCCGGAGCTTCCAATCGCCTAAGACATATTCCCGGTCGGTACCCATACTCCGCTTGAACACACTGGCGCTTTCCAACGGGTGCAGCATCGCCCGCTCTTTGGCTGAGCGTCCTACATAGACTGTGCCGTTGGCATCCACACTGACTACGGAGGGGGTCAGGTTTTCTCCCAGGCGGTTGGGAATGATCTCCGCCTTACCGTTCCGGAAACAGGCCACCAGCGAATTGGTGGTACCCAAGTCGATCCCGATCAGCATTTACTTTCTCCCCTTCTTTTTAAGCCTTGCTTCACCGGAAGCAAAGTCCAGCTCATCCGGCCATTTGGCTTTGCCTGCCATGTAAAGCTTCTTTGCGGTGTCTGTATTGCCCAGGATCTCCTCGATCTGGGCCTCGTAGATATCCGCGTCCTTGCAGCCGCCGTATTCACAGAAATCACACAAGGGCAAGCACCGGATCTTCGTCAATTCCGCCTTTGCTTCCTCCGCCTTTCCCAGAATGGCCAGTACAAGACAGCGGCGGGTACGGTACAGCGGCTCATCGGTCAGATTCTGAGAAAGGATATCATCCAACAGCGCAAGGGCTTTCTGCGCGGCCCCTTCGGCGGCCGCCTTCTTGCCCATATGCCAGTAAGCGTGGGCAAGATTCATCATGGCATAGCTGTCCTTCGGATTTTGTCTCACACGGCGGTTCCAGATCAGCATCTGCTTTTCATGGCTGCATTCCAGATCTGCCAGCTGCAGCCGGAAGTCCTGGATCTGCTCAAAGGGCAGCTTGTGCTTGGCCGCTCCCATGGCAAGGACCGCTTTGAACATCTTACCTCGCAGCAGATTGAGTCTGCCGTTGGCAGCCATCAGATCCGGGTCGTTGCGGTTTGCCCGTTTCCACTGGTCCAGCACCTGCCGCGCCCGGTCCCAAAGGCCGAACTGACAGCAGATATCAAACTGAAGCTGGAACGCGCCGCTGTAATGATAGCGGTTTGCCGCATCTGACGCAAACGCCAGTGCTTCTTCATACCGGCCCAGACGGCGCAGCACTTTTGCCTTGTGTTCCACCAGCCAATCATACTGCCGGTCATATTCTTCCATGATCGCAAGCGCATGGTCCAGTTGTTCCAGGGATTGGTCATCGTTTCCCTGGGCCTCCGCAATAAAAGCTAGGCCACGGTAGCCGTCAATATCATCGGGATCCATTTCCAGTTCCTTCAGGTAGTAGATTCTGGCGCCTTCCAGATCACCCAAATGCCGCTTACAGGTAGCGGCATAGAAATAGAGCTCTGCTGTTTTCTGCGTTTGCAGAAGCCGTTCGTAGTATGTAAGCGCTTCCCCGGCATTTTTGTTCAGATCCTCATAGTACAAATCGGCAATTCCCCGGAGGGCAACGGTGGAATCCGGATTCTTCCGCGCCACTTCCCGGTACATCTCAATGGCTGTTTCCCGTAATCCGCCCTTTTTCAGCACCCATGCCTTGTAAGCGAGCAGGTCCGTATCCTGTCCGTGGAAGGAAAGGCCTTCATCGACGATCTCCAATACCGTCTTGCGGCTATGCTCCTGGCTGACGTCCACTTGGTTGCCCGTAAGGACAGCCAGATGATAATAGAGCTCCGCGCTCCATACGAGCTGTTCTCCGGCTTCTACCCGCTTGCGGATAGCCTGGTACTGCTGCAGCGCACCCTTTTCATTCTTCTTTTCCAGTTCCGTCAGCTCCGCCCGGATAAAGTCTGTCGCGATATCCTGGGGCGCGTTCTTCTCCTTCAGAAAATCGAGGATCTCATGAACCTCTTTGAACATGTTGTTTCTGACCAGGATCTGCATTTTTAATGTGTACACGCTCAGATCATTTCCCTGGATGTCAATGGCACGGTTTACCGCGTCAAAGGCCTCCCTGTCCCGATGCAGATGATATAAGCACATAGCAAGCAGCATCTGACAGAACCAGTTTCCGTGAGAAAGCCGGAGCAAACGCTGAAGGATCTCCACCGCATAGGTATACTCACCCGATGCGTACAGAATTCGTCCCATCAAAGCCAAGACCTCGGTATCCTCAGGGGCCATAGCAAGGGCCTCTTCCAGTTTTTCCCTGGCTTCCCCGGTCCGGCCAAGCTGCATCAGACAGTTGCCTTGGAGCTGGAGCATTTCAGGGATCCTGGCCAAACGCTTGCGGGTCTCGGCAGTTCCGTCATCTTCCATGCCGTGAAGCACATCCACAACAGCCTGCAAATGGTCCAAAGCTTCCGCGAATTTTCCGGAATTGTGATGGAGCTTGGCCAGCAGGTTATGGTAAGCGAAGGCATCTTCGTAATTGGGATCGATCTTCTTTGCCAGCGCAAAAGCATCCTCGACCCGGTCATTCTGGGCATAGCACCACGCAAGCTCGATCATGTTATCCATGTCTGTGGGTTCCTGTGCGTAACGCGCTTCCCTCTGCAGGATCAGTTGTTCGTTCCAGGACCTCATCAGCTCCCCTATCTGCTCGAGCAAAATGGGATTGCCGCCGCAGTTATGCATGATCTCATAGGTGCAGTCCTTCGCTTCATGGTATTGCCCCTTTTCAGCAAGGCATTTGGCATAGGTAACTTTCGCACCGATGTGCTCTGGATCCAGTTCCATAATATGGGACGCAATTTGCTGCGCCTGGTCAGTGTTGCCGTCTTCAAGGCAGATTTCTGCCCAATTGCCAGCCAGCAGTCCATTGTCCGGATATGCTTCGGCCAGTTGGCGGAAGCCATCCTTGCCCTCCTGCTCCCTGCCCGTTTCCATGTAGAACCGGTAGCGCAGGGCTTCGCCGTAGGGGTGACGCTCAGACAGCGCATCCATCTGCTCCAGAATGGGGCCCATTTCTTCGGGCAGCACCTGATTGGCCTGGAAGTAGAGCCTGCGGCAGGCATCGCAGTCTGCTGCGTTGATACCGGGCGTAAACAGCCGGTAATCCAGGGCAGGCTCCAGCCGGATCCCGGACAAAACCGCATTGTCAATGAATTCTCTGGGCCATACCTCGTAGAGTTCCTCTGTGCGCTGGCTGAATGCAAAGGTCTCATCCAAAACCTGCCACACATCTTTTGGCAGGAAGTAGTGTTCCATCAAAAACTTCAGCAAAGCCTCCTCCGCCGCAGGTCGGGTATCCAAACCGACGCACACCGCACAGGCCATCAATTCTTTCCATGCGTTAGGATCGATACGGGCAGCATAGTCTTCGTAGAGTTTCTCAACGGATGCCATCCAACGCCCAACAGGACTTACATCCCGTTCAGCCCCGGCATCCTCCTGATCCGAAAGAGCCATGGCTTCTTCAAAGGCTGCACGCAGAGCCTTGAATTCCTCAGGCTTGTCCTCAGGATTCGTCTGACGCAGCTTCTGGCGATATGCGGCGGTGATCGCTTTTTTATCTTTTGTTGGCGCAATGCCCAAAATAAACCAATCCATCTTAAGATCCTCCTTATGCGTTTCCATTTTGTTTAGCATAGCATATATCCAGGAATTTCACAAGTTAACCAAAGAGAATATTTGCGTTTTGTGTCTGATTTTCATTGGCTTTTCAGATGCGCCGATTTCCGCTTTTGTACGCAAATCGGTTGACAAACCCCCGTGGGAAACCATATAATATACCAATATTGTATTAGGAGTGTTCGGTATGATATTTTTAACAGCTGTTACCGTAGATGCGGCGCCTCCGGCTCTGGGCTGGGGCGGCATTGCCATGCGGCTTCTTTGCGCCATGCTGGTAGGCCTGGTCATCGGCACAGAGCGGGAATATACCCACCGGCCTGCGGGTATGCGAACCCACATTCTGGTGGCTCTGGGTGCCTGTGCGGTGATGATCACCGGACAGTTGATCTTCACGGAATACCGTGCTTACGGAGCATCCCCCGACCCTGCCCGTCTGGCCGCGCAGGTCATTACCGGTGTAGGCTTTCTGGGTGCCGGTACTATTTTGCGGGAAGGCATCAATGTCAAGGGTCTGACCACCGCTGCCAGCCTTTGGAGCGTGGCATGCCTGGGCATTGCCGCCGGCGGCGGCTACTATGCGGTAGCGCTGGTGGGCATGGTGTTTATCTTCATTACCCTTACCCTGTTTGAGTTCTTCCAGGACAGGCTCATCAAGCCGAAGATCTCGCATAATTACGCTTTGGAAACCGGCGATATTGCCGCCACACTGGATACCGTACATACTTTGGCCGAAAAGTACAAGGGGCGTATCAGCGATCTGCGGGCGGAGGCCATTACCGACGGTCACAAGCTTACCTTCCGGGTGCAGTTTGCTTCCGGCAAGAAGTGGCCCATCAAATTTTTCGAAGGTCTGACAAAGGCGAAAAGTATCCGTACCGCCGCGATCATAGACGATACAGTTGCCGTATAAATAAAGAGATGAGAAAATGAAGCGTTCCCTACTGAAAACAGTTTTTCTGGATACCGTCCCGGTTTTGACCGGATATCTGTTTCTGGGTGCCGGTTTCGGTATTCTGTTAAGTGAAGCGGGCTACGGCCCCGGCTGGGCGCTGCTGATGAGCGTTTGTGTCTACGCAGGCTCCGGGCAGTATCTGCTGGTAAGCCTGCTGACCTCCGGCGCATCTTTGCTGAGCAATGCCATCGCCACCTTGCTGGTCAACGCCCGCCACCTGTTCTACGGCATTTCGCTGATAGACACCTACAAAAACGCGGGCAAGAAAAAGCCTTATATGATCTTTGGTCTGACCGATGAGACCTACTCTCTGGTAACGCAGGCCAAGCTTCCGGAGGGTGTTGACCGGACGGCCTACTGTTTCTGGGTGACCTTGTTTGACCAGTGCTATTGGATCCTGGGCTGCACCCTTGGTAATCTGGCAGGTTATCTGCTGCCTATTGATTTCACCGGTGTTTCCTTTGTGCTGACAGCGCTGTTTGTGACCATGTTCGTGGAGCAGTGGCTTTCTGCCAAAGACCATGGGCCTGCCTTGATCGGTGTTTTCTGCACTGCCGCGTGTCTGCTGATCTTTGGCAGTGAGCTGTTTTTGATCCCATCCATGGCCGCCATCGCGGGCATTCTCATCCTGCGTCGCAAGACCGGAAGGAGGGCCGACGATGCATAATACCTATGTGATCGCCATGACGGCGGTAGCGGCGCTGGTCACTGCCGGATTGCGGTTCGCGCCCTTTTTGATCTTTGGCAAAGGCCGCCAAACACCCCAGATCATCACCTATCTGGGAAAGGTCCTGCCCTTCGCCATCATGGGTATGCTGGTGGTATACTGCATGAAGGATGTGTCTTTCCTCAGCGCTCCCCACGGGATCCCTGAGCTGCTGGGCTGCGCCATCGTTGCGCTGCTGCACATCTGGAAGCGAAATACCCTGCTGAGCATCGGTGTGGGAACAGTCAGCTATATGCTGATGGTGCAATTCCTTTTTTAAGCCGGTCATCATCGCCGGCACTGTTTCTGTTTTCTGCGTAAATGTTCAAAACAGCCGCTGGCCATCGGGTCGGCGGCTGTGCTGCTTTTTCGCCATTGGGAACCGTGTGGGAAACAGCTTGATTTCCCGGCACTGCCGAAGTATAATGAAGAAAACAGGAAAAACACGGAGGGGCACTATGCAAACAGATGTTATTTTTGTATTGGCGGCCATCGTCGCACTGATCGGTTCTGTAATTTTCCTCAAGGGCATCGCAGCCGCTTCCAAGGGCAGGGCGCGTTTTTTTGCGCTGTGCAAGTATTTGGCTTGTATTGTTGTGTTTTTCGTCTGCGGCTGGGGCTTCATCTTCAGCAATAACCTTTTATGGTACGGACAGAACCCTGACAATGCCACCATTGAAATAAACATCAACGCCGGGGAAGTGGAAGAATCCTCTTTCCTCTATCTTCTGGACGAACTGGACGCAACCGCCACATTGGAAGATGTTGTGGCCATGATGGGCACTGACTATGAAGAGCACACCGAAGGCAGTTATATGATCCGGTATGTGGCGCCCAATTATACCATCAACGGCGAGCAGCCCAAGTTCATCAGCTTCACATTTAATAAGAAGCGCACGGAAATTCTGAAGATCACCTGGTCCTACAAAGACCCGGCGCCCGGACTATTTGCCCAAACGCTGGACTATCTGGAAAGCAATGCCCTCGGCAAGGCTGCCGCTTCCACCGCAAACACGGCTGATTGGACCGGCCTGCGTCTGGTGGACACCGGCGAGTACCTTGTGCTGCAGCGGGTATTCTGATTTTCTCCGGTTGAAATCCTGTAGCGAATCCGACTGGCACACGCTTTGCTTACCCTTTTTGCGTAACGAAAAAGCCTGCGCAGCGCCCAATGGGTGCTGTGCAGGCTTCTTTTTAAATCGCTGCAGCGCAGGAATTCTTCCCTTTCCGCTGATATTACAGTGCGGGAGGGATTTTTACAAGGTCTTTAGGATTCCAGCCGCCTGCGCAGCTTCTCCAATGCCCGTTTTTCTATCCGGGAAACATAGCAACGCTGTTAATGTAAACGATGCCCGGAGAGTCAAAACACTCACCGGGCATCAGCTATTCAACTACAGCGACCATTCATCAAAGTATAACAGCATTATGAAATCAAAAAATCTCAGGACAACCCATCACATACGAATAGTTCTTTCGCCCTTATTTGAATTTGCTCGCCATTTTCCAAGACACATATTCCCAATTCAGGAATTGAGCTCTTGTCTTTGATAACACTACAAAGTTCTGCAAAGAATGCCTGTGTCATTTTATGCATAAAGTCTTGGACTGTGCCAGCCACCCATTGCCCACCATAGGCATGATCGAAATATATCTTCTCATTTGGCATAATCATCACGGGATACTTCTTGTTCTTTCCCTTCCCTTTTCTATCGGGAAACAACTCATCGAATATGTTCTTTCGACTATCGTTGTCAATTTCCCTCTTGATAACTTCTTGAACAGTAGGGCTTGTATGGATGTCTATTTGCGTGCACTCCAAATATAGATGGCCATTCGCAACGCGTATCATTCTAACATGTGAAGAAAAATCAGAGTATCTCTTACAAACCTCTGAATTGATATACCGACCACCAGTATGATGAATAATACGGTTTCTGAGTAGATTTAGCTGCCAATACAAACCTATTTCTCGCTTATCTGGATAGAACGGCTTAATATCTGTTTTTTTCAAATATGCAGCAAGATAGTCCTTCTCCTCGTTATCAATTACAGCACATGCAGACAAGATAAACGCATCGAAATTAAATATTGCTTCTTCCATATTGCGACTTGGGCAAATTCCAACATTATTATTTTTGAGCGGTTCTGCATGTATTAATATTTCATCCTTCATACCAGTGCAGTATTTTTCCAAGAAATACAGGCTTTTGCGGAGCTTGACCGAATATTCGTCCCACAATTCCCCAATATCATATATGCACAAATACTCCTGCCCCACAGTATATTTTTCAAGTGTATACTTCATTTTCAAAGCATTCAAAAGCTCTATTTGCCATTTCAGCGTTATCGTTCTTTCTGCAAGCTTATTTAGCTTCTCCAAGTACTCGCCTACAGTCATTTTATCTCCTTTTTCCATATTGATATGCCCAGTGGCCGTTTTGGCGGCATTTTGTGAGTTTTCCCTCGGTGGCAAGGCTGGCAAGAATGCGATTGGCAGTGGCAGCGGAAACATTACACAACTGCCGGACATCGGCGTTCATAATAAACTCGTGGGTTTCTAAGAATTTTTCAATCTGTAGCCAGCGGAGCGTTGCCTTATCCATCTTTCCATCGCTCATTGCATCGCTCGTTTTGATAGCATCAATGAGCGATGCTTTTATAATGGAAAGCATAAACTCAATGAAGGTCGTGGAGCTTCCGGCGGCATTGGATGTGTTGATAGCATCATAGTACACCTGCTGATTGGCATGGATCATAGATTCCACCGGCAGCCACGCAAAGGCAGGATTCCACTTGCTCAACAATAGCGTGTGCCACAGGCGGCCGATGCGGCCGTTACCGTCCGCAAAGGGATGGATCTGCTCCAGCTCATAGTGGAACACACAGCTGCGGATCAGCATATGCACCTGACTGTTTTTCGTCCATTCCAGCAGATCCTTGGTAAGACCAGGAACATAGTCCGGTAGTGTTCCGAAGTGCAGGATATTCCCCTGCTGATCCACCACCGCCACAGGACGGCTGCGGAAACAACCTGATTCCTCTACTAATCCTCGGGTCATAATCCCGTGAGCAGTGAGCAAGTCGTCCACATTGTATGGATCCAACTCATCCAATCGCTCATAGATTTCATAGGCATTCTTGACCTCTGCAATATCCTTAGGCGGTGCCAGGACATGCTTACCATTAAGAACCGCCGTTACCTGCTCCAGGGACAAGGTATTCTGCTCAATAGCAAGTGAGCCGTGGATGGTGCGGATTCGATTGGTGCGGCGCAAAGTGGGATTTGCCGATAGCTGATGAAGGGATGTCAATTTACCCACCAGCTCGGCAATTTCCACCACCAGATCAATGATCGTATTGGTCATCTCAAAGGGAGGATTTTTCATAATAGGCCTCCAAAAAGTAGTTTTTTATATTATATCTCTGTTTGCTAAAAAATGCAACACATCACTCATTCCATCGCTCAAAGACTCGCATGTCAGGAACTTGCCTTACGCAGTCTTCTATTCCACCACACGAAAAATGTCAGTTTGACACTAGGGATTTTAAGTTATCTGTCCAATACGGAAGGTAGCATCTTCTATCTCCCGATAAAGGAATATAAAAATTCTGCTTTTTCTGTAATTTTAAGCAAAAAGTTCCTATATTGTCATTAGAATATTCCAAATCGAAACATACTGACGAATACTCAAAAATTCCGTTTTGAATGCTTTTTTGCACAACGGCGGTATTTCGGCGGTACTTCACACGAGTGGAACTGATTTTCATAATAGCACAAGGCCCCGCCATTGACACCTATTACTATGAATGAAGGTGCTATTATGATTTCTCGTAAATACTATGAAGCAGAGTTCTTTTCCTACCCTGATCTCGTCTTTTTAAGTGAAATGAGAAAAATGCTTGGGGGAATTACAGAACGCAAAGCTTTAGATTTATTGCATAGTAAGCAAATCAAATCCTTTTACATTGAGCAGCGATACATGATTCCTAAAATCTGTATCATTGATTATCTTCTTCTCCAAAGAAATCATCCAAGTGTAGAGAATCCCCAAAAGAAGAAAACAGTCCGGAAGCGTAAATCAGGTACAGGCTGTTTGAGGCAACTCACCGACGAACTTTGGGAAGGAAAGTTTGCTCCTATCAATTCCAGTGGAAAACGGATTGCCCGATATGTCTATGCAAAGACACAGACCGAATGTGAGCAAAAACTGTTGATGTTGATTGTGGATATGAAAAGAGAACTTGCCGCAGAAAAGGAATAGTTGAGTATCCTTGCAGCAGGACTAATTGAAACCGTTAAACATAGTCGCTTGTGGTTCTATTTGAACCACAGGCGACTTTTTTATAAACCGTCAAGAAAGGGGAATTATTTTGAACGCACAAATTACAGCAATAACTAACCAAAAGGGTGGTGTTGCCAAAACCACAACCACTGTCAATCTCGGTATTGGACTTGCAAGAGAAGGCAAGAAAGTTCTTCTGGTAGATGGAGACCCACAAGGTAGTCTAACGATCAGCATGGGCATTCATGACCCGGACGAACTGACCGAAACTCTCTCGTCCTTAATGCTAGCGGAAATGGAGGACACGCCAACCCCACCGGATTACGGAATCATCCATCACAAGGAAGGCGTCGATATACTCCCTGGCAACATTGAATTGTCCGGAGTAGAACTCAGTTTAGTCAACACTATGAGCAGAGAACTTGTTTTGCGGAATGTCCTAAACAGACTTCGCCCCAACTACGATTACATTTTCATTGACTGCATGCCTTCTCTTGGCCTTATGAACATTAACGCCTTGGCTGCAGCGGACAGCGTAATCATCCCCTTACAACCGCAGTTCCTTTCCACGAAAGGTCTGAACCTACTGCTGCGGTCTATCGCAAGAGTTCGTAAGCAAATCAACCCCAGACTTCGCATAGACGGAATACTGTTCACCATGGTGGACAATCGCACTAACAATGCCCGTAGCATCATATCCTCTCTGCGCTCTGCAGTTGGTGATACCATACGGGTGTTTGATGCTTTCATTCCTCGTTCTGTCCGCGTTACCGAAGCAGCAGAGAACGGAAAGAGTATCTACGAGTATGATCGCCACGGAAAAGTGGCAGAAGCCTACACTGCATTATCAAAGGAGGTGACCCGCATTGGCAGAGAAGTTTATCGATCTAGGTCTGACGGCGCTAGATGAACTGTTCATGACAGAGGAAGGACGGCAAGAAAGTCGCCTGCCTCGCATCCAGCAACTCCCTTTGGACATGATCGACGATATGCCCGACCATCCTTTCAAAGTTAGACAAGATGATGACATGGAATTACTGATCGAGAGCATCCGGGTACATGGTGTTATTACTCCCATCATTGTGCGAAAAAAAGAAGATGGCAGATATGAAACTGCCGCTGGTCATCGCCGCCGTATGGCATCTAAGATCAATGGCCTTACCACAATCCCGGCTGAGGTCAGAGACATGACCAGGGATGAATCAATCATTATCATGTGCGAATCCAACTTACAACGCACAAAAATCCTTCCTAGCGAAAAGGCATTTTCCTATCGTATGCGGCTGGAAGCTATGAAACGGCAAGCCGGTAGACCACGAAAAGAAAATTCTGTCCCACTGGGACAGAATTTTGGGCAAACCACAAGAGAAGCTATTGCGGAGAACTCTCCGGATAGTAACACCCAAATTCAGCGATATATCCGCCTGACCTATCTCATACCGGAACTGCTGAAAATGGTGGATGAAGAAAGCATTGCTTTCCGTCCTGCTGTTGAACTCTCCTACCTTTCTGAACAGGAACAGCGGGATTTGGTGGAAACCATAGGATATGAAGATGCTACCCCATCACAGTCACAGGCTATCCAAATGCGTGAAATGTCCAAGGCCGGTACGCTTACCATGGATGCCATCCTTAATATCATGAGTCAAAAGAAACCCAACCAAAAAGAAAAGATCAGCTTCCATACCGAGAAGCTGAAACCGTATCTCCCCAAGAATATCACACCTAAGCAGACCGAAGAGTATATTTTGAAAGCGCTTGAATACTACCGGCGGTATAGGGAACGAATGAAGGAGCGAGGTGACAGATAAGTGACCCGTGCCATGATGACCATGGGGGTAGTCTACCCTTTTGGCAATGGCCTTGGTCATTGTTGCAGATCTCCCCCTTCACACTACCCCCTCTGATAACTTACTGGACTTACTGAAAAGAGAGAATAACCGGTGTAAATTTGCAGATTTGGAGATTATTGCAAAATGCAGTAAAATCAGCAGCAAGGAGGTGCTTGAATATGAAAAAAGCATTCACATCCATCATTCTCTTCTTCCTGGTTCTATCAGGGTGTAACGCATACAATGAAGCAAATTATCCCAGTACAGAATCTTTTCAGATCAACTCTCATCCAACTGTTTCCAGGGAAGTCATCGAAGCGACAGAACCGGTGGATGCCACCTCAGAGGATGATCAGTTGGTTTTCTCTGCAACAGAAGCCACTACCGGCAAGGTATTTGATATTGAAACAGCTGATACAGAAGAAAACACAACTGACACTTCTGAGGTAAACAACGATCCTGTTGTCACGCAAACCAATGAAGATGAAACACAAAGCCAACCACCACAGACAACAGAGACGATTTCTTCTCAAAAAGAGGAAACTGTTCCAACAGAACCTGTCCAACCAGATGCAACTGAGCCGGTGGAACCAACGGAAATCCAGCCTCCAACAACGGAGCCAGAGCAAACAATCCTGCCATCTACCGAGCCTGCTTCTACAGAGCCACCCAACACCGAATCGACAGAACCGCTTGTAACCGAGCCTCCTGAATGTCAACATGATTGGATGTGTATCCACCTCAGTGAGGAGGGTCATTGGATTGCAGGTATTGTCTGCGATTGCGGTTGGGAAGTCTATGGAGCCCCTGAAGAGGTTGTTTCCCTATGGAACGACCACTCCGCGTCTTACCCTGCAGCAGAGGCTCTGTTCGACCATGGTGGTTACGGCTGCGTGGATGAGTGGATCGTAGATGTCCCTGCCTATGATGAATGGGTATGTCGTCATTGTGCAGAACCAAAACCTTAACTGCATACCCTAAAGCCTCTTGATGTTTCCGTTCATCAAGAGGCTTTTTATTTTCCAAAGAAGGAGGAAAACAATTTGAACACATTCAAGAAAACCCTGATTCTTCTGCTGGTAGTTGCACTTGTGTTTTCTTTCTCTTCTTTGGGTGCAGTAACAGCTTTTGCTTCGGAAACCGAGGAACCACAACCTCCCACCGAACCGGCAGATACTACACCCACGGAAGAACAGGAAGTATCCCCTGAAGAAACCGCAGAAACGGCCACCGGAGAAGCAGAACCTACGGAAGAGCCTGCTACAGAAGATATCGAACCTGTCGCTGAGAATCCGGAAGAATCACAAAAAGGACCGATGATGTTTGCAACTAGCCCCGCTGGAACAAACGATAGCGGCAGCTCAGGCTCTGAAATCGGCGGTGGTGGCGATGGCAGTGGTAATTCCGCCGGCAGCGGTGCAAGCTACATGATCTCAGCCGGTGTCACCATGCAGGTCGTCTATTATAGATATGACCAATGTTACAACCGCCATAATTCCCATGGCAGCGTTATTGGTACTGTCCAAAACGGCAGAGCAATTCCCTGGAACTCCACCGGTAAGGATCAAGGGGTCACAGAAACTACCGTCTTCGATACCTTTACCATTACACCCCATACGTTCCTCGTAAAGGGTGTTTGGGACAAATATCCTTTTGTGTACCATTTCCCTTACGGAAACTTGGCAGAAGATATGTGTACATTCACCTGGCGTGACTTCACAAACTTTTGGTTTACCCTAGATAACCCCGGTGGCAGACCCGAAACATACCCTCTCATTGTCCGCAATGAGGTAGGTGGCAGCCTTGCCATTGAACAGTTCCTGGCAAGAATTATCCTAGGCAGTAACTATGGAGCCTGGGACAAGCTGGATGTTGCCAAAGGTGAAACCGTAGCAACTGATACTTCTCTCTATGCCGCTGTTCTCAAATACCTGGGTGTCAGTGATCTCGCCATTCAGAACTATCTGGATTCCTATCATGGCAAATTGAGTGTTTCCCAACACGGCGACACCCTGATTCCCACCATCATCTGGGCTTGGATTGGTGCGGAAAACCTCGGCGGTACTAACCGCCTGTACACCATCGGTGACATTGCTGCCAACGGCTCTGCCAACAAAAGCTGGCTAAGCACCACTTACACCTCTCCTGCAAACTGCAATGCCGGATTCGGTAATTGTTCCTGGATGAAGAATTCCACCGACACCATGATCTGTAAAATGATGTTAGGAGGTGAACACTATCCTCCACATGAAACAACCATTTGGACCGCAGACGGATCTTACAATCTGTTTGGCACCGGTCTCGTTAATCGTATTCAAACAGAGGTAGACTCCACTGCTGAGAATGGCACAAACACCTTCTACTACCTCAGAGGCTACTGGACTCCCTACGGTATGGGTACCGGTTCTGTTTCAGTAACGAAGACCAATGCGGCAGGTACGGCTAATCTTGCGGGCGCGGAATTTACGCTTTACCGTGACGCAACTTGTACTGTCCCTGTATCCAGCGTTGACTATTCCGCCATGTCTTCTTCTGACAGAGGTTTTGTCAATGCTAGTGTCCGCAGCACCGACTCCAGCGGCAGATGCCAGTGGACCGGTCTGTATAGCGGAACCTATTTCTTGAAGGAAACCAAAGCTCCCAACGGATATAAGGTCAATGTGGATGCTTATGGCAATGTAGAAGTGAAAGAAGTTACCGTCACCAACGGTGATACCAGCATTACCTTGACCAATGCAGAAAACTCCAAACCGATATCTCTTAAGAAATCCATTAACGCATCCCAGAGCTGTGTCCAGCAGATTCAGGGAAATCCTCTGTATTCCCTGGCCGGTGCCGAGTATACCATCACTTTAAACGGTGCAGTGGTAGAAACACTGAAAACCGACGCCAATGGTAATGCTACCTCCACCCGGCAGTATAACATCGGCGATGTGCTGACCATTCGGGAAACCAAAGCTCCCAAAGGCTACAAGCTGGATACTAAGACCTACACCCATACAGTCACTTCCGGGGAAAATCTGATCTCTGTATCGGACATTCCCATCTTTGACCCGCCTTTTGTGCTGACCAAGGTAGATAAAGATACCACCACTCCCCAAGGTGACGCATCCTTCATCGGTGCCGTATTTAAGTGGGAGTTCTTCCCCAACAATGATTGGAGCGGCACCCCCGCAAGGACCTGGTACTTTGCTACAGGCAGCAATGGCCGCTGCCTGTACAGCAAGAACTACCTTGCTGTAGGTTACACCAGCGATGCTTTGTATGTATCCCCTGCCAATGTGGAACAGCTTCCCCTTGGTACAGTGAAGATCACGGAAGTGAAGAACTCTCTTGGCTACACGGTGATTCAAGGTTCTCTGTACTGTACGATTGCAGAAGATGCTTCCAAGGCCAGCGGCGCTAAGCATGTGTGGACGGAAGAATCCAAGGCGATTCTGATGCAGATGGCAAATGGCGACTGGGGCGTTTATGAACCCATCGACATCAATCTGTTTGGTTCTGTCAGCATTGAAAAGTACGATGCTGTTACCGGAGAGACAGCACAGGGCGAAGCAACCTTGGCAGGAGCCAAGTTCCAGGTGATTAACCGCAGTTCCAATTCTGTAAAGGTTGGAAACAAGGTTTATGCTCCCGGCGATGTGATCTGTGAGTTGACCACGGATGCCAAGGGATTTGCAAAGACCGAGAACATTTTCCCCGTTGGCACTTACGAAATCAAGGAAATTTCTGCACCCACAGGCTACCTGCTTAACGCTCAGTGGAAGCAAACCTTCTCCGTAACTGCGGATAAGAAAGACCACAGCTTCTCCTATGCAGACGGCACAGGTTGTCCCGACAC
Source organism: Faecousia sp. (assembly GCA_045606145.1). Classification (GTDB taxonomy): domain Bacteria; phylum Bacillota; class Clostridia; order Oscillospirales; family Oscillospiraceae; genus Faecousia. Next base: position 14,299 of record JAZURG010000217.1, on the reverse strand, counting down.
CGTTATTGCCGGTAAAATTCAGATTACCAAAAAGATCGTAAACACAATCGACAATCTCAATGCTGCAGAAGTCGGTGCTAAGTTCTCTGTTGTCGATAAGAACGGTACTGTGGTGGATACCATCACCACCGGTGAAAACGGCATAGGTGTTTCCAAAAATCTGCCTTATGGAACATATACCATCAAGCAGATTGCTGGACAGGCTGGCACAATCTTCTGTGATACCTGGACTGTAACTGTCAATGAACACGGAAAGGTCTATGAGTATACCAAAGAGAATCCTCTGTGGACTGCATCCGTCTCCCTTCATAAGAAGGAAGCTGGTGTGGAAACGCCCCTGGTTGGCACTTTTGAACTGTGTGAGCGCATGGCAGACGGAACGGTTAAAGTTCTAGAAACCGGCAATGCCAACGCAGAAGGCAATCTGGCCTTTACCCACAAGATCGTTTACACCGATGGCGTGTGCAACAAGTCCACCTATTTCATCCGTGAAAAGGTAGCACCGGCAGGCTATGTGCTGGATACCAAAGAATACCCTGTGTCCTGCACGGAGAACGAGCAGAAGATCTCTGTGACCATGGAAAATGCTCCTATCCTTGGCAAACTGGAACTGCGAAAGCAGTCCTCCATTGGCAAGCCTATGCAGGGCGTTGAGTCCCGGCTGGAGTATTCCCTGGATTGTGGTACTACTTGGAATGCCGTGATTTATCGTGAGAACGACAACATTATCATTCCCGGTTCCTGCACCAACGCAGAACTGAAAGACGGCAAGCTGCTTACCGATGAAAACGGTATTGCAGTATATGACGGCCTGCGCGTGTACACAGCAGATGGCGAAGCAATCTTGTACCGTGTAACTGAAACAAAGACCCTTGATGGTGCTTCTTTGATGCCCGATCATATTTGGGAGGGCGACATTGTTACCGAAAGAGATGGCGAAAATGTCTTTGAAGTTGTACTGGGCGTTGTGAACTCTCCTATCTTGGAGCTGCCCGAAACCGGATCCAAGTCTCTTGCACTCATGTCCATCGGCCTGATTCTGTGTGTCGCTGTTTGCATGGGTGCTTTGTTCGTTCTAAAGAAAAAGGAGGTCTAATCCAAGTGAATAGAGCTACCAACCAAGCCAGGGATCAGCCCTGGCTTTTTTCGTCCCCAACATCCATGAAAAACAAAATTACTATTCAATTCACTTACTGAAAGGAAGTTGCTTTTATGAAAAAGTTTAAGAAACTGATTACCCTGTGTCTGGCACTGATGATGGTGCTGACCTGTGTTCCCGCTGCCTTTGCAGCAGAGGTTGAAGACGCCACCATTGATGAAGAAGCCAACTGCTCTCTGACTATTTGGAAGTATGACTGGACCAACGCCGTGAAGGACGGCATTTGGAGCGAGGATTCCTTTGTATCCACCGGCTGGAGAGAATCCTATGTGGAAGATATTCTGGGCGACGGTGTTCGTGATGGCGACAGCAACGGCTCTCCCGATCACTCTCTGGGTAACGGCCAGACCAGTAACGGCTATGCCATTAAGGGCGTTGGCTTCTCCATTGCCAATGTTGCTACCATTACCACCTTCACTGAGTCTGAAAACGATCAGCATCCCGACTACAACCTGACTAAGGTTCTGTATGCATTCAACAAGGTTGAAACTGCAGATCTGCTGAAGGCAATCGGTCTGGGTGATGGCAATGGCCGCTATGAGAATGCCGACTACCTGGACAGCAACTGCTGGTTCTATGAATCCGATGTACTGAACAAGGCTATGGCTACTGCACTGGCTGAGAACTCCACCACCGTCAAGAATGCTCTGGAAGCTTTCATGGCAGCTAATCCCAACAAGGTCTATATGCCCCTGACTGACAACAATGGCAAGACCATCCGGCGCGAACTGAGCGTTGGCCTGTATCTGGTTGTGGAAGATATCGTTCCCGAAATGGTCACTTCTACCACCAATCCCTTCTTCGTATCTCTGCCCATGACCACTGTTTCCGGTGATGCAAACTCTGCTTCCCCCGAAGGCGGTCACTTCTGGAATTACGATGTAGTTGTATATCCCAAGAACGAGACCGGCATTCCCACGCTCGAGAAGGAAGTTAGGGAGTCCATGAAGGACACCGGCAACAACAATGGCACCTCCAACATTAATGATGGCTTTGACCACAATGCCACCGGTTCTGCCGGCGACGTTATGGAGTATCAGATTCTGTCCACTCTGCCCACCATCACTTCCAACGCTACCAGCCTGACCACCTACAACTTCTATGACTCCATCAGCGAGGGTCTGACCTATAACAAAGCACTGAAGGATGTTAAGATTGAGTTCTTTACCGATGGTTACTGCACCGATAAGGTTGCAACTTGGGTGCAGGGCGATGGCAAGTTCACCGTCACTTACTCCAGCGATGATCGGCACATGACCATCGATATTACCGCAGATGGTCTGGCTGAGATCAACGGCGGCACCGAGAATGTCCATGGCAAGCTGTACGAGGGTTACTCCAACTACACCGCCCGTGTCACTTACACCGCTACTATCAACTCCAACGATTCCTTCGTCTTTGGCGACAACGGCAACTGCAACGAGGTTGTTCTGACTTGGCGCAGAACCTCCGGTGAGTATTACGATACTCTGATTGACGATGCTCATGTGTACAGCTTCGGCATGGATCTGACCAAGCTGTTCTCCGATGTGGATTCTGAAACTGCGGAAGACACCGACATGTTCAAGCATGTTAAGTTCAAGGTTTGGAACGAAACCGACGATTACTGGATCACCGCTACCCGCAACGATGCCGAAGGCGTGTACTATGTCACCGGTCATGTTACCGAGGAAGCTGATGCAACCATTTTCTACCCCGTGACCAGCAACGGTCAGTTCGGCAAGGTCATCATCAAGGGTATGGAAGATGACGAATATGTAATTACCGAAGTGGAGACTGCCAACGGCTACACTCTGCTGAAGGATGACATTATTCTGGACATCAATGCTATCTATGACGAGGACCGTATCTGCGACATCTACTCCAAGGATGTTCTGGGTCTGCTGCAGAATGACCCCCACTACTGCAAGGGCTTGGCTGTGCCCATGGATCTGAGCGATGAGAATGTTCTGCTGCTGACCAATATTCCCCAGAAGTATATGGAACACACCATGATGACCGCCTACGCAAGTGTTGATGGCAACAGTGTGACCATGCTGGAGGATAACGGCAGCGCCAACGCAGAGACACCGTTGACCGTCGTCAACACTCGCGGCTTTGACTTGCCCCAGACCGGCGATAACGGCACCATGATGTTCACTGTCATCGGTGTAATCGCTATGGCGAGCGCCCTGTTTGTTCTGCTTCTCGTTACCAAAAAGAGCAAGAAAGCAGACGCTCAGTAATTAACCCTATCCCGGAGGGAATCTTCCCTCCGGGGATTCCCGGAAGGAGGAATTGCTATCAAAAAGAAAGTTTTGATCGTGTGCATTGCCGTTACCGCCTTTCTGCTGGCATTGGGCATGACACTCTATCCTGTTATCAGTACCAGGTACAATGAAAAACATCAATCCGAAATCCACACACAATACCAAGAGCAGGTTGAGCAGGTGGATACCAGTGCCATTGAAAAAGCAAAGGAACTTGCCATTGCTTACAATGAAGCAATCCAACCGGGAGCGCAACTCACGGAAGCTTTCAGCAATGATGCTTTGCTGTGGGCATTCGAAGATTATAAGAATCAACTGGATGTGGCAGGGACTGGCATCATGGGGTATGTAAACGTTCCTACTCTAAACATCCATCTGCCTATCTATCACGGTACTGACAGCAAGACGCTGGAAAAAGGTATCGGCCACTTGCTTGGCAGTTCTTTGCCGGTAGGTGGCAATACCACCCACAGCATCCTAACCGCGCACAGCGGCATGGCAAGTCAAAAGATGTTCTCCGACCTTCCACAGATGAAGATCGGAGATGTTTTTTACCTGGAAGTATTGGGCGAAACTCTTGCCTATCAAATTGACCAAATCAAGACTGTGCTGCCCTATGATATCACCTATCTTGGTATAGAAGAAAATCGCGATCTATGCACTTTGGTTACTTGTACCCCATTTGGTGTGAATACTCATAGATTGCTTGTACGTGGATCCCGTATTCCTTTTGAGAAATCAGAGGAAATCGTAGAAGAAATCATCCAAGTGGAAAAACCTATGTCTACTTGGGAGCAGGAATACTTGAAGGGCTTGTATATTGGCTTAGCATCTGTTGCTGTTATGGGACTGACCGTGTTAGGCTTCTGGATCTATCGGAGGTTTCGCCGTGAAAGTAATTAAAGCGGTCATCATTTCCATAATGGTCTGCATCTTTCTCATAGGTTTTGCAATTCTAGTATTTCCCTTTATCAACAACATCGTGGTTGATAATCAGCTGAAACAAGAATCTGAAGCATTCTTTGAAAGATTAGAGTTTGTACAGCCTATTACAGATGCAATTATAAAAGAAGATCCCACCATGCCCATAGAACCTACATCCCCTTCCCGCGAATATGAAGCACTTTGGGATGCAATGCAGGCATACAATCACCAACTTTGGGCAGAAAAGCAAGCAGGACTTTGCGATCCCTGGGCCTATCAGCAGCCATCCTTTACACTTGGTGAATACGGTCTGAATGGCGAAGTGTTTGGTGTTATCAGGATCCCTTCATTGAATTTGGAAATGCCCCTCTACCTTGGCGCTACCGCTGCGCATATGGCGATGGGGGCTGCCCATCTTTCCCAAACCAGCCTTCCCATCGGTGGTAATAACACAAACTGTGTCATCGCCGGTCACAGGGGGTACAACGGAGCAGACTATTTCCGATATGTAACGAATCTAAAGCCCGGAGATGAAGTTATCATCACAAATCTTTGGGAAGCTCTTACCTACACTGTTTCATACACAGACATTATCCAGCCAAACGATGTCGAGAAAATCCTGATCCAAGATGGTAAGGACATGGTCACACTGCTGACTTGTCATCCCTATGCATCTGGCGGTAATCAGCGATTCCTCGTTTTCTGTGATCGGATAATGAATGACTAAATGGAAGGAGATTTATCAATGTATACTGACAGAAACCTTGTCCAAAGAACGAAAGATACCTACCCACCCGGGACACGTATTGAATTGGATTTTATGGGGGAAGACCCTCGCCCTATTGCGCCCGGCACAAAAGGGACAGTAAGAATTGTAGATGATATGGGCACTGTCCACTGCGATTTTGACAATGGCAGACGTTTGGGACTCATTCCCGGTGAGGATGCGTTCCATGCCATTTCAGAGCGCAAGCGTACCGACAGGGATGTGCGATAACTCATTGTGTCCTGAAGACTACACAAAACCAAAAAATGATTCCCGTTAAGGAGGTACAGCATGGGAACCAGTCTTAATGCCAACGAGACCCGCTTTGAAGCAGTCACAATTTTTGATTTGCCGATGCTCTTCACGCACGGTTACGTAGCGCCGGAAACACTTCCTCGTGGTGTATATCAATATATGGTAAGGCATCACAGTGAAGATACAGAGAGACCGACCCAAATCACCGACTGGGCTGTGGCAAATCGGTTTGGATCGTTACTTTCTTCAATCCCTATTCCCATGGAAAAGGTCCCCGGAAGCTATGTCAAGAAACGCGATGTGGATGCCGATAAGGACTGGCAGTGGCATGGATATTCGGTGAAACTGCATGAATATCTTGAACAGTATCCTGTTCCCAAGCCACCTAAAAGGCAAAACCATGAAAGATGAGGTGAGGACTGATGAGCGCAGAAAACCATGTGATTTGGTCAAATTATGACCTCGATTTGGATGACTGGCGCGATGATTTGCAGGCAGAATACCCCGAGAAGTCTGAAGATGAGTTGTATGCACTCATGACAGAAATCAACGATAGGTATTTGGATGATGCGCGTGTCAACCTGGATCTTCAACAGCCTTGTGAAATCATCCTTATTGCAGACATTGGTCGTTGGAACGGCAGATTTCCGGGATACCAGGAAATCAAAAGCGGTAACATTAAGGATTGCCTTCATACCAGTATGGATTATGCGACTTTCTATGTAGATAAGCTTGGCGATCTGCGCTGCGATGCCGTTCACCATGACGGAACCAATCATTATCTGTACAGAGTGTTCAAACGTGGTGTCACCGAAAGTCAGATTGACCGGCTGAAGGGTAAAATCCTGGACGGGACCGCAACCCGAAAGGATATTACACGGGTAACAAACCGTTTAGGTGATGCCATCGGCAAGGTCTATGGCTGGTCATTTCCAAGAGAAGTAAAAGAACACGAAAGATGAGGAGAAACCGCCAATGGATAAACGAACCGCAATTTGCGAATATCTCAAAAAACACCACACTGGAAAAAGCAAAGCCGTCTACAGCCGAGAGCTGCAGCGGCTTTTTTGCATTGATGGGCGAAATCTTCGCCGCAAGATCAGCAGTCTGCGCAAAGACGGTTTTCCTATCTGCAGTGATGAAACCGGTTATTACTATGCGGATAATCAGAAAGAGATCAATGCTACCATCTGCCGCATGAACGAACTGGTCACAACCATTTCTAATGCCCGGACCGGTCTGCTGTTCGCCTCTGTGCTTCCGGATCGTGGTGTAACTGTAGAAGTAAAGATCAAACTGGATTAGGAGGTGCGAAATGCCCAGTAAATTGCAAATCATAAAAGAAATGGCGGCGCGGGAGGCGCTGAGCATAACCTCCAATACCGAAAGGTTTATGGCCTTCCTGCACACCGCCGCAAACAACTACAAGTACGACTTCAAGGAACAGCTGCTGATTCACGCACAGAAACCGGATGCAACCGCCTGTGCGGAGATCGACACATGGAACAAGCTGGGTAGATGGGTAAATGCTGGCACAAGAGGTATTGCCCTTTTGGTGGACCGAGATGTGCCCTATAAGCTGCGCTATGTATTCGATCTGTCCGATACCAACAGCAGAGCAGGCAGAGAGGTCAACCTTTGGCAGCTGCAGGATCGTTACCTGGATGATGTGAAAGAGGCTCTGAGTAACAGCTTCGGTGAAGCGACAGATACCGGCGACTTTCGGAGTTTCCTCATGCAGATTGCGGAGTATGCAGTCAATGACAATCTGGACGACTATGTTGCCACCTTAACTGCGGTAAAGGGCAACAGCCTTTTGGAAGAACTGGACGAACTGAACACAAAGCAGTGGTTGCGGCAAACACTGGTAAGCAGTGTCGGCTATATGCTGATGACCCGCTGCGGTATGGACGCAGATGAACTCTATACCTTTGAGGATTTTGCTCATGTACTGGACTTCAATACTCACGAAACCATCGGTGTCCTCGGCGTTGCAGCCAGCGATATTTCCGAAATGGTTCTTCGGGAAATTGAAGTGACAGTCCGTGCTATTCAGCGGGAAGAAAGAAGCAATGCTTGTACATTTGCCAACCGTGAAGAAAATCGCTATCATGAAGGCAGAAAAAATCAAACCGAAAGGAGAACAGACCATGAAACTGACTTATACAACGCAGGGCGACTATCTGCTCCCGAACCTGGAAGTACCGGAGGCACCGAAAGTGGGCAAGTATGGAATGCTGCGGCGCAGCTTCCTGTTGAACCACAGGAAAGCACTGTACACCGGGATGATGCTGGCGGACAAGCTGAACGCACATCTGGAAGAAGTGGACCGGCAGGCCAACGAGATGATGGAGAAGCTGCTGCAGAAGTTGTCCAAGGAACAGGGCGTGACGGAGGAGCTGAAAGCGAAGGATCAGATGTTGTGGGTCCAGCTGATGAACAACCTCCGGCAAGCAGCCGAGGAGACAGTTCTGGCGGAAGTGGTTTACAGCTAAGTGGTAGAAACGGAAACTTCAACTGGGATGTTGAGTATTTTTACCAAGACAGCGAGAAAAACGAACTGCTTCGTACCTGCGAAAGACTAAAAGATCATAGAGTGGAAATTGCCGCGTTCTTTGCGTCCCATCCGGACAGAGAGGAACGCGGTAATTTTATTAAAGGCTTCTTTAACAACACCTTCTATGAGCATATTCTCAGCAGCGGTCAGCGGGTAGGCTACCGTGCCTACGATGATATGCTTCACCTTTGGCGTGGTGCTTATCTTAGCCGGGAACGAGAAGTGTATATGCAGTGGTGGTCCGTTGCAATGCGCGTAGAAGGTATGCTTCTCTTGGATACTTGGCTCGATTCCGATGAAAAACCTCTGCCTACGGTGGAAGAACAGCAGCAGAGAATTTATCATGCCGACTCCAAGGACGGCCCAGGCTTTGATATTCCCCAAGCCGCTATCGACTTTGTGCTGATGCGTGGAAGCAGTTTTTCCCAAGGAAAGCTGAGAATCTTTGAGCAGTTCCAAAAGAACGAAACCAAAGAAGCCAATATTGCGTTTTTGAAACAGGAATATGGCACCGGTGGTTATAGCGATGCTATCCCCGGCAGCGGTATTTGGGAGGATCATGACGCAAAAGGCATCCGCCTTCACCGCTTCTCTTCCAGGGATAAAGAGGAAAACGCAGAGTTTGTAATGAAGTGGCCTATGGTGGAAAAGCGAATCCGTGAGTTGATTGCTGCTAATCGCTATCTCTCTCCCAAGGAAAAAGAGGCCTATCCTCAGTATCTCAGGGATGGGGAACTTCGGAGGCAGCGCAGCCAACTCGTAGATGAATTTCGATCCATCGTCTATGACTACAATGATTTTTGGGAGCAGGTTGGCGATAAGGAAAAGAAAATCAATCAGTATCACGCATCCTTGGCTTGGAGCGCCTTTTCTGCGGGTGAGAAAACCTTTAATAACTTCAAAGATCCGGTATTTGCACTTCCCTTTATGCGAGAGATAATGCAGCGGATTATCGAAGAAAACACCCACCATGCTGACCGTGCCCGTGCTATGCTGGAAAAGCTCAGTGGAGAAATCACCCGCCCCTTTGAGCCGACCTACGATGAGTTGAACCCGCCGCCTCCGACCCCCAAAGAATACAAGTTGTCCCTGGGTGATGCTTTGTATATCGGCGCACAGCAGTTTGAGCTGCTTTCTCTGGGCGACGAGGAAGTGACCCTATATGACCCCACATTCCCGTTATTCCACAAGGTCTATCCCCGGCAGGAGTTTTTTGACTTACTGAAAGAGAACCCCATGAACGATAAGTACCTCCGGGAAGTAGAAACTGCACCGGAGGCAGAAGCACCTGCAGGCGATGTCCCCTTTGATGTGGAGATAGAACGCCAGTTGGCGGAAGAAGTTGCGAAGGAAGCTGCCAATCAGCAACCCACAGCGCAATCCCCACAACCGGTATTCGTTGAATATAACGATGTGAAGAACGCCTACCCCAAAGATATTGTTCTGTTCCAGGTTGGCGATTTTTATGAAATCTATGGTGAGGACGCAAAAGCCGCAGCGCCGATTTTAGACCTAACGATGACCTCCCGGAACATTCCCGGAAGTGGCAGAGTGGAAATGTGCGGTTTCCCGTCCCATGTCTTAGATCGGTATGTTGGTGTTCTGCAAAAGGTGTATCCCGTAACGGTTGCTACCCTTGACGGCAATACAAGGCAAGTCACAAACTACCCCTTACAGTCAGATCCACCCCTTTCCATGGAGCAGACAGGTGTTCCCTTAAACGATCCCAAGAGATATTCCATCCGACTGCTGCCCGGTGAAGGTGGCATCATGGGCCTCTGGGATGCTTCCTATAATCGTTTCTACGGAGAGGACGGACAAATCTTCCGTTTTGCTGACCAAGAGAATGCCGAGAACTATCTTGTGAATTTCCAACTGGTAGAAGGCAATGAACCAGATGTGGTTATGACCACACCGGACGGAAAGGAATACCGCAAAGGGGCCGCATTTATTGCCGGTGACGATACCATTGGCCGTGCTGTTGCCGTTATCCAAAGCATTGATCCGGATGATATTTGGTACACCTTCCCCTTAGATCTTCCCGACCAGGAAGCCACCAATATGAACCGGGAGGAATTTGAAAGGAATCTCGATAAGGGCAATTTGGTTATGGCTTCCCCCAACTTCCTCCACGAAGTTGCAGAAGCACAGCGGCTCATCCGTGACTTTATACGGCAGGAGTACGGTGTAGAGTACAGCATGGAGAAAGACGGAAACCTTATCCCCATTGGCACCGGACTGACGGACAACGATCTGCACAGCATTACGGTTTATGCCGACCTGGAAAACGCCGCCATCATCACCAAGATGGATGGCGTTGTGGTCAAGAAAGAACAATTCCCCAATCTGGAAACCATGTTGGCGCAAAAACTGCGCCATCTGGATTTGAAAGAACTGACCGCCGTGGATATGTCTACGGTGCCCATGGTAGGCAGAATTGACTATCTGAACAACGATGGCAAAGTTGCCTACTCCGGGGAGTTCCTGGATGGGGATGAACTCGTAAAAGAGGTTCTGGACTGTAACGGCAGCGGCGTACCCATAAGCATTGTGCTGTACCGGGACAAGGACGGAAATACCATCCCCACTGATTTTTTGGAAGATCTAGATTCTCCCGTAGCCGGTTTCCAAAAGGTAGATAATCCTTACCTGCAGACAGAACCGGAACACGATTTCCTTGACGATGTAGATCCTGCCGCAGTCCGGGCAAGACTGGAGCGCAATGGTATCGTAAACGGACAAGTGGTTGACCCCGAAGCCCTTGACAGAGATCCCTTTATTCAGCAAGTCATGCGTGACGCGGAAGAAGCTGCCCACGAAGCACCGGAGGCGGTGGAACTGCCTTTCAGCGAGGGCGACTTCTTTATTATGAAGCAGGATGAGGACGACAAGGAGATCTACATCACCGGTATCACAGAGAAACGCATTTTCTACCGTGAGGTTGGTGACACAGCCTTACTCCCCACGATCATGGAGCGACCCCACTTCCTGCAAAACCTTGATAATGGCGTAATCCATAGCCACAGAGTAGAAACACCGCTGGAAAAGGCATTGCGCTACATTGACCGATACTGCATCGGCATGTTCGACTCCAGAGTGGATTACGAAGATCTGCGGCATGTGGGCATGGGATATACCACCATCACCGATGATGAAATTCCCATTCAGATTTATGCTAATCTCATCGACTTCAGCATTGACCGGTATGTGGAAGGTGTCATTGTAGACCGCCGCCAGTACGGTTCTTTGGAAGAACTGACTGAAAAAGAACTGCTGGACCCGGATATGGATGACCTGTACTCTTTCACGGAGGAACAGCTGGCAAAGGTCGCTGTGAGAGCAGACGATGTACTTTGGCAATATGCTGTTGGCGATACCGTCTATTTGGACGATACCGCATTCCGCATAGAGCAGATTCGGGATCGTGAGATTCAGCTGCGTGACCCGACCTTGGCCTATCCCGTGTTCCGAGCAGAAAGTAAGGAACGGTTTGAAGCGATGCTTGCCCAGGATGAGAGAAACAGTCAGTTCCGTGAAATCCCCATCCAACAGCCGCAGATGCTGGCACCTCCTGCACCCAAGCCGAAAGCACGGACTTCGGCTGCAATGCTGCTACCGGAAATCCCCAGTAGTCAGCGTAATAATTTCCGTATTACCAACGATGATCTGGGCGTAGGAACACCCAGTCAGCGGTATGCCAACAATGTGGCTGCTATCAAGCTGCTAAAGCAGTTGGAAGCAGAGAGCAGATTGGCAACACCGGAAGAGCAGGAAGTGCTGTCCCAATATGTAGGTTGGGGTGGTTTGTCCCATTGGTTCGATGACCGGCATCCCCGATACCAGGAACTGAAAGACCTACTGACAGCAGAAGAATACGCAGCCGCCAGGGAATCCTCCTTGACGGCATTTTACACGCCTCCAGTGGTCATTCGAGCCATGTATAAGGCGTTGGAAAGCATGAACTTCAGACAGGGCAATATTTTGGAACCCTCCTGCGGTGTCGGTAACTTCCTTGGTATGTTGCCCGACAGTATGGCACAGTCCCAACTGTACGGCGTGGAACTGGACAGTATTTCCGGACGAATCGCCCAGCAGCTGTATCAGAAATCCTCCATTGCTGTGCAGGGATTTGAAAAGACGGAGCTGCCCGACAGCTTCTTTGACGCAGCCATCGGCAATGTTCCATTCGGTCAGTTCAAAGTCCCAGACAAGCAGTATGACAAGCACAATTTCCTGATCCACGACTACTTCTTTGCCCGGACCTTGGACAAGGTTCGTCCCGGTGGTATCGTGGCATTTATCACTTCCAAGGGCACCATGGACAAGGAGAATCCCGCAGTGCGAAAGTACATCGCACAACGAGCAGACCTGCTGGGTGCCATTCGCTTGCCTAATGATACCTTTAAGAGTGCTGCCGGCACGGAAGTGACCTCCGACATTATCTTCCTGCAGAAGCGGGACCGCATGGTGGACATTGAGCCTGCGTGGGTGCATCTGAACACCGACGCCAACGGACATAAGATGAACCAGTATTTCGTGGATAACCCGGATATGATTCTTGGTGACATGAAAGAAATCTCCGGTCCCTTTGGTCCGGAACTGGCTTGTGTTCCCTTTGGAAACCTTTCTTTGGAGGAACTGCTTTCCGACGCCATTCAGAACATCCACGCCGAGATCACCGAGTACGATTTGGACGAGGTTTTGGACGGTGAAGAAGATCTATCCATCCCGGCTCTGCCCGATGTGAGAAACTTCAGCTATGCGGTTGTAGAGGGCAAGGTTTACTACCGTGAAAACAGCCGCATGAATCCGGTGGATGTGTCTGCTACCGCTGAAAGCCGTATCAAAGGCTTAATTGCCATCCGGGATAGTGTCCGTCAGCTGATCGAGTATCAGACAGAGGACTTCCCGGAATCCTTTATTGCTGCCGAGCAGACCAAGCTGAACAATCTATACGACGAGTTCTCCAAGAAGTACGGCCTTATCAATTCCAGAGCCAATACCTCTGCGTTCAGCGCAGACAGTTCCTACTGCCTGTTGGCATCCCTGGAAATTCTGGATGATGAAGGTAACTTCGTCCGCAAGGCGGATATGTTCACCAAGCGAACCATCCGTCAAAAGGTGGTTGTTACCTCTGTGGATACCGCTTCGGAAGCACTTGCTTTGTCACTGGCTGAAAAGGCAAGGATCAACATGCCCTACATGGAGCAGCTAACCGGCAAGACCGAAGAGCAGCTTTATAGTGATTTGAGAGGCGTTATTTTCTTAGATCCTGCCGCTTCCTTTGGCAGTCCCAAGTACCTGCCTGCAGACGAATATCTGTCCGGCAATGTCCGCAAGAAGCTGGAATTTGCCAAGAAGCTTGTAGAGGAATACCCGGAGTATCAACCGAATGTGGAGGCGCTGGAAAAGGTGCAGCCGCAGGATCTGTCTGCAAGTGAAATCTCCGTCCGGTTGGGTGCTACATGGCTTCCTACCGATGTGGTGGAGGACTTCATGTATGAACTCTTTGGTACTCCCAGGTATGCCCAGTGGAAGGTAAAAGTTCGCTACACCCCTCTCACCGGTGAGTGGAATGTCTCTGAAAAGAACTATGACCGAAGCAATGTTAAGGCGAATAACACCTACGGTACTACCCGCATCAATGGCTATAAGATCATCGAAGAAACGCTGAACCTAAAAGATGTGCGGATCTTCGATTATGTCTATGATGCCAGCGGAAAGAAAACACCGGTGCTGAACAAGAAGGAAACCGCCATCGCACAGGGTAAGCAGGAAATGATCAAGCAGGCGTTCCAGGACTGGATCTGGAAAGATCCACGCCGCAGAGAACGCCTGTGTAAGCTTTACAACGAGAAGTTCAACTCCATCCGTCCCCGTGAGTACGATGGCAGTCACTTGAACTTTGTTGGCATGAATCCGGAGATCAAGTTGCGCCCTCATCAGGTCAATGCCATCGCCCATATACTTTATGGCGGCAACACTCTGCTTGCCCATGTGGTTGGTGCAGGTAAGACCTTTGAAATGGTAGCCGCCGCCATGGAGAGTAAGCGACTGGGCCTTTGTCAGAAGTCCCTGTTCGTTGTTCCCAACCATCTGACAGAGCAATGGGCATCCGAGTTCCTGCAGCTTTATCCCTCTGCCAACATCCTTGTGGCAACCAAAAAGGACTTTGAAGCAAAGAACCGTAAGAAGTTCTGCGGCAGAATTGCCACCGGCGACTATGATGCCATCATCATTGGTCACAGCCAGTTTGAGAAGATTCCTATGTCCGTGGAACGGCAGAAAGCGATCCTGGAGCAGCAGATCGACGAGGTTATGGTAGGCATTGCCCAAGCCAAGCGAGATCGTGCGGAGAATTTCACTATCAAGCAGATGGAGAAAACCCG
>JAZURG010000216.1:0-2521 GCA_045606145.1 Faecousia sp. | reverse complement strand
ACGACATGGCTACGATCCGACTTCCTGCGCGGCGTGAACGAGGTCTCCACCGAGAATCGTCTGCGCATCCTGCGCCTGATCGAGAATCTGTCTCTGGGCACCGCCGCTGTGGGCTACCGCACCGAGTCCATGCACGGCGCCGGTTCGCCCCAGGCCCAGCGCATTATGATCGCCCGCCAGGGTGATATTCAGGGCAAGAAGAAGCTGGCCAAGAACATTGCCGGTATCAAGTGAGGAAAACTGCTATGAAAAAGCACAGCAACGTTTTTGTTTTCGGTAAGGAAGAGCCCGTGGTGCAGGCAGGCCCCGGCATCACCCGCAAGGTCCTCAGCTACAGTGACAATATGATGATCTGCGAGATCCGGTTAGAAAAGGGCGCCGTACTCCCCGCCCATATCCATCCTCACGAACAGAGTACCACTGTCCTCTCCGGTAAGCTGGCCTATACCGTAGCCGATGAGACCAAAGAGGTACAGGACGGCGACAGCGTGTGGCTGGCCCCCAATGTGCCCCACGGTGTCAGCGCTCTGGAAGACACACTGGTCATCGACGTATTCGTCCCCCTGCGGGAAGATTTCCTTCCCTAAAAGAATAAAAAAGGAACCAAAGATCTTTCTTTGGTTCCTTTTTTACTTAATTCCCGCAAAAATTACCACTCCCGCCTTCGGCATATTTGTTTCCTCCCGACACAAGCTATTGTAATATATTGCAAGCAATTTTCGACAAAAAGAAGCATGCAATACCTCATGTGGTCACCTTTGCTCTCCTGTGTATAAACCAAGTCCTCCGGCAATGATACGCCGGAGGACTTGGTTTATATTTGCTGTTTGCAACACTATTGATCGCATGCTTTAACCGTTCACATGAAGTCAGGTCAATATTCGGCAACAAGCCCAAAAGCATAATGACCTTATCTGTTGGAGCAGTTTTTGCTTGCAATGAAAATAGCCGCGGAAAGCTGTCCCATGCACACTATCTCAGCTGTTGCCCGCAGTGAGGGCAGAACTTTTCTTTTTTGCCGCATTTAGTTTTGCAGTTGGGGCATTTCTTCTTTTTTGTTGCGATCACGATAATGATCACGAACACAAGAATCACCACGATTGCAATAGCAATCCAAATGAAGATACACAGTCCAAGCGGTACGGAACAGAAGCCGCAGAGAGCGCATTGATCCTTTTCATCCACAGGAGGTTTTTCGCCCGTAGGCTCACCAGTGCTCACGGGGTCCTCCTGTGTGCCGCCGCCGTTTATCTCCAGCACATTGGACCATTGGGAGGGGCCGTGGGTTCCTGCGAAGCGGATACGGAGCTTGACATTCGAGTTTTTCTCAATGGGTATGTCAAAATTGTACGCACCTCTGTTGCCGTTCCGCAGGCACCAATCGCCCCAGGAATCGGCGGTGTCAAACACCATCCATTCGCCGCCGTCGATGCTGACCTGCGTTTCAAGTCCGTCGAACTGACCTTCACCCTGCATATAATAGTACACATTGGCCATCCAGACGGATTCCGGGGTGGTCTGTACATACTCGATATGGCTGTTCCCGTCACCCTCGGAAAGCGCGATCCTCAGGTTAGAGATGATGGGTGCTTCGTAAGTCGTCGGCTCGTCGGGAACGATCTGTGTGCTGTTCTTACCGAAAACCGCGCTTTCCGACCAATCCGAAAACTTGGACTGCTTTTCGCCGGGGCCTTCACCGTACTCGTTCTTCACCAAAGTCTCCCACTCTATATAGTAGCGGCAACGGATGTAGAGGCTGTGATTCTCCACATCGAAGGAATAGATATTTTCATCCCAATCCCCGTGGTGATACACGTAGGTGGTGATAGCGGGCTTATAGGGTACGAAAGTATCCGAATCAGGGCCTTCGTAATAAGTCAGCCAGAAGAACTCAAAGTCCTCCATCATTTCGGAACCGAGAGAGACATATGGGTAGCCATCCGCGTAACCGCCGGTATACCAGTTGGTATCCCATTCGGCGTTGTGCTGCCAATGCTCCTCATCGTCAAGGGACACATCGTACTGCATGGACATCGCAAAGGAATACAGACCGTATTTCTCGTAAAAAGCATCGGAATCCGCATAGTACTCCGCCGCAAGAAGCGCCACCTCGGGATCAGCGACCATGATCATCCGCAGATCGTCGTGGTGTCCTTCACCGGCATCACCGTCGGTGTAAATAAAATAGTTGGGAGCCTGGGGCGTGGGCAGTTCAAATTGAGAAATGTCATAGTCCTCCGCCCCCGCCGCCGGGCACAGGGCCAGCAGCAGGATCAGAGACATGGTCACACACAGAAACCTCTTCATCATCACACACCTCCTGCCTTAATTGGGATAGGCATCCGCTTCGCTGTAACCGGCAAAGGTGTACTTGATCCAATCGCCGTTCTCGCCCATCCTGACAAAGATACGCCCGTGGGTCTCCACTTCCATCCAATCCACAAACACCCGTACATATTCCGAAGGCAGTTCGCCGTCCAGCTCGTTGGAAACGGGAGGATAGTAGATCACGAATTCCATG
>JAZURG010000215.1:0-12054 GCA_045606145.1 Faecousia sp. | reverse complement strand
GTTCCGCTGTCTTTTTTGCGTTCTCAAGATTGATATCGCAGACAGCCGTGATCTCGATGTTGCCGGCCTCCAGCATGCTGAGGCAGTGAGAATACATCATCTTGCCGCAGCCAACCAGGCCAAGCTTTACCTTTCTTTGTTTCATTCTTTGATCTCCTTTGCTTATTTGTTATGTCCAAGGCCCCGCAGGTCTGCCACAGTGCCGGTTTCTTCCGCGTCATAGAGTTTTCTGATCACACGCAAACTCTGCATCGACCGATAGCCGTTGGTTTCCGGGATTTCTCCGGTTAGAACGCAGTTGGCAAAGTGCCGGATTTCAAAGTGGGTCTGCTTGGACATGGAAGCCGGCTCGGACCAGACCAGCGCATAGTCCTTACTCAGCGGTTCGCCGGGATTTCTTTGCCCCTGCCCCGTGTAGAAGCGGATCTCGCCGTCTTCACGGTCATAGTGGATCAATCCCTTTTCCGTCATGATATCCAGAACCCAACCCAACCGGGTACCCCGGGCGGACCAGGTTGCGGTGTGATAACCGATGGCGCCGCTTTCAAACTCCATAGTCACAACGCTGGATGTCTCCCTTAACCGGAAGCCGGGGTATCCTGCCTTGGTGCCTACATGGGTACCCCGAACGGGGTTGCCCAGAAATTCCAGCAGGATATCCACATAATGGCAGCCGTGACCCCAGAACTGTCCGCCGCCGGGCTGCGCTGATGCGCCGTAGGCATACTCCGGTACGATGGTCTGCTGCTCTGTCCAGGAACTCATCATAATGATTTTGCCATACTCCCCGCTGTCGACCATTTCCTTTAATTTTCGAACAGCAGGCCGGTAAGGAACCGGATAGGCGCACATCAGCACAACGCCCTCTTCTTCACAGACTTTCGTCAATCTGCGGCACTCCGCTTCCGTAATGCACATGGGTTTTTCCACCAGTACATGGATATGATTACGGGCAAAAAACAGGCCGATCTCATAATGATTGTGGGGCGGTGTCGCCACCAGAACTGCTTCGCAGTGGCCTACCATCTGCCGGTAATCGGTGGTAACAAAGGGTTCATCCAGCGCTTTTGCTGTTTCCTGCGCGTTTTCCAACAGCAGATCACAAACCGCTGTGATCTCGATATTTCCCGCTTCCAGCATACTCAGGCAGTGAGAATACATCATCTTACCGCAGCCAACCAATCCTAATTTTACTTTCTTTCGTTCCATTATGCTTCATGCTCCTTCATGTTTTAATTCATTCAGCAACGCCTTGCCGCCGGCAATGATAGCTTCCGCCACACCGCCCTTGAAGCGGGATGCCCGGGCCTCGTAACCGCCCTCATCAAATGCAGATTGCATTGGGAAGTAGCCTTCGCTGCCATTGGTCAGACAACAGGGCAGGATCGCAGACCAGCCGTCAGTGTCCTTGATGCCAACACCCACCTCGGTGAAGGGTTCGCCCGGAATACCAACAAGCGCCACCGGGCCGATCTGTACACCGGTCAGCTCAATTGGGAAGCTTTCCGGTCCATTTTCCAGGCGGCACATCCGGTAAGCCTCCGCCACCACCGTGGTCAGCTCCATAGCAGTGAAGGGAATCTCCGCATCCCTGCCTTCCTCATGGAGCTGTTTATAAAGCCTTGCTTTGGGCATTTCCTCCGCAGAGGGCACATTTGCAGGAACCTGCACCGTTTTATGGATCAGCTTCAGCTGATCTACAGACACATACTCTACCTTGTCATAGACCTGCAGCACGGTACCTGTCAGGGCCCGGCCCACAAAACGGGCCATGCCGGGACTCTTCATTTCGTTGTCGAAGCTGATCTCCGTATCATTCATATCGCCGCCGCTGGGGAATACATGGGTGCTGCCCACATCCCCCTCGGCACCATTAAAGAAAATGCATTTGACTCCGTCCAGCGCCTTATCCAGAGTCCTACGCATCCAGCCGGGCCAGTCAGCGCTGATCAGCTCGCCGTTGACCGTGTCGGCATGGAGGCCGTAATTGACCAGAACGATGCTCTCGCCGCCCTCCCGGTCAAAGCGCAGCACATGGACCCGCTGATCCAGTTGACCGATGGGGTAATCAATATTGGGATCGTTAATAGGCGGACAGGTCATAGTAGAACCATCCTTCATCTTATAGCGGCGGATATAGGACACACGCTCCGGTGCCCAACCCTGGGCAAAACCCATTCTGGCAGCTTTTCTGTCCGCAAGTGCAAGCTTGGCAACATCTGCCAACCGCTGACCCAGAAAATCCGCATATGTACGAATCAGTTCCCCATCTGCTTCAAAGATATCCGGCACCTTGAGATCCGGTCCGGTGTGGGTATGGGTAGCCGATAGAAAAATTTTATCCGCCGGCACACCGCTGGCCTGCTGGATCCGGGACATATACGCAGCAGCCTGGCTGGTATCGATCGCGCAGTTATCCACACTGATCAGCACAACGGTTTCCTCTCCCAAAGAGAGCGCTAAGGCATGGGCCTCCAAATCATCCAAAAAGCCTTTGGCATACCTTGGAATATAATATCCCCGCACAGCGATGCCCAGCATAGGATTGATATTTACCCTAGCGTAACCAACCTGAAATTCCCCCATTTTGATTGCTCCTTCCCCAGTCGTTCATTGTTCTTTTATTATATTGGACGTCAGTTGACAAAGCAAGAAAACACATATATAATACTAGACAAATATTAACATTGGAGTAATCATTATGCCTTATCATGTTGCTTCCGAAGAAGGGATCTCTGACTTTTTTTATACCGGCAGAAGAACCAATGCCTCCTACCCGCCCCATGTGCACAGCCACATCGAATTTATGTTTGTTCTCAGCGGTTCCCTGTCGTTGAATATCGATGACGATCCATATACTTTGGAGCAGGATACCATGGCTGTCATCATGCCTTACCAGATCCACGGCTACACATCCAATACGGAATGTGACATGTTTGTCCTGGCCTGCCCACCGGAGTACATCTCTGAATACAAACAGCTCTTTCATGACAGGGTGTTTTCCCCCTGCATCACAAGGTTCAGCAGTATGATCCGACGGGTGATTGAGGAGATTATCAGCTCAGAAGTACAAAATCCCTTCCGGTACAAAGCTTTGATCTATCACTCTCTGGGCCATTTTGCCGTAAGCTGCGAACTGGTCAACCGAGGCATTGTAGAGTACGACGTGTACCGAAAAGCCATTGTCTATATCTCCGAGCATTACGCAGAGAACCTCTCTCTGGAATCCGTGGCCCGGTATGCAGATGTTTCTCCCGTTCATTTGAGCCGGGTGCTGAATCACCATGGAAACAGCAGTTTTTCTGATATCGTAAACTCCATCCGGATCTTTGAAGCCAAGAAGCTTCTGGAACAGACAAGCAGACCCATCAGTGAAATCGCCTATGAATGCGGCTATGGCAGTATACGTAATTTTAACCGGATCTTTCAAAAGTACTTTTCCTGCAATCCAAGGGATATCCGAGCTTCCAACAGACAATAAAACAGGGCGTGGTGTGTAAAAACACACCACGCCTTAACTGTTTATTCAATTTCTTCGCCGGTGAAACCAAAGGTCAACTGTGCTCTGGCAATGCCGCCATTGAGCGGCTTTGCGGTCAGTTTCGCCTCAAAGCTTCCGGTCGGAACCTTCAGTTCACCGCTGAACCAGGCGGTTTTTTCATTGCCGTAGCGGTCGATGACCTTGGCCTGTGCGCCGTCGAACTCAATGAAGTCACTACTCATCAGTTCGCAGCAGAAAGTAACCTCGCTGTCGCCCACCTGCACAGTCGGATTTTTCAAAACCTCATAAAGGTGCTCCACCGCTACAATATCGCCCATCTTGACACCGGTCACATCGCCTGTGGTCTCCACTGCGATTCTGGTAACTTGGGTATGATTAAAATTGTATCTGTGGATATTATAGACGTGTTCCTCGGTCTCGAAGGATAACTCCGGGCGCTCACCGTTATCTGCTTCCAGCAGAACAAAGTCACGCCAACCTTCAAAATCCGTATCGATAATATACTCGGCGTAGGACCTTGAGCTGGTGATACCGGCATACAGCTTAATAGCAACAGCGCCGGGTTTTCCGTTGCCGCATATGGAAACCTTTTTGGCCAGTTTGGAGGACAAATCGATGGAACCGTCAAAGCACCGCTCCCGCACCTGTTCGGTAAGATCCTGCTCCTTATCCAGCGTCAGCATCACCTGCTGCCCCCCACTCCGGGCAGACATCATCGCTTCCAGCCGTAGGAATGGCTTCTGCTCGGCAAAGGGATTGGTATAGACAGCTTTATTACGCTGCGCATCCAACAGGTCATACAGCTTCTTGATCTGGTAGTCCTTCTCTACAAATACATAGCTGCCATCATCCTTCTGAACAATGTGATACTCCCATTTACCGTTTCTAACCTTTTCCAGAAGCGTCTCATCGAAGTACTTTTTCTTACGCAGCTCGTCGCACTTACGGTAGATGGCAATGTTGCGGTAGAACGCAGGACATGCTTCGTTTACGCCTGCTTCCATATTCACATAGACCATATTGAAGTTATACATTGCCGCCAGAGCGCCGATACATTCCGCTGAATCGGCGTGCTGGTACTTAACATGGCTGTTGCCCGGATATTTGTCCTCGGTTGGGTAGAACCAATACCAACCCATAGAGGGTTGCATGTACATATCCAGAAAGTCTTTGTTCTTGGACATGTGCCATCCCTTGTTCCATGCTTTAAAACCCCGGTGAGGCGTATCAAAGTTACCAATGCGGGCTCTTGCCAACCACAGGCTGGGACGGCGGATAGAGCATTCAAAAATAGGCGTGGTATTACACCACTTCAGAATCTCGCAGACAAAAGCTGCCACATAGAAAGAGGTCACGTCGTCATCGCGGCCGCCGCTAAAGTGGATTCCGTCAAGGGCATCGATATAGAGCATTTCATAACCGCCCTCGTTGTAAGCTTTGGCAGTATCCCTCGCGATCTGGAAGAACAGATCAGAACCCAATTTTGGGGTAATCATCGCGAACAAGCCTTCAATGTGCTTGATTTTCTCGCCCTTAGCATGGGCTACAGGCCTTGTTCCGCATGCGCCACGTTGGACAACCTTGAAGCCGTGGTTGTCCATTTCAAATCGAACCAGTTCTTCTCCAATCAAAATAAAGGGTGTATTTTTGTCCAAGAAGCCGTCTTGATTGCTGATATTTTCCGTTGTTTCCACAGTGGGAATGAAATCGGCCTTTTCATCGATATCTTCCGCCAATGTTACAACTTCCAGTACAGCCAGATCCTTCTGCCATTTGGGATCGGACAGGAGCTTATCACATCCGTAATCGATGTAGCAGGCGTACGTGTGGAGGCTGGCGCCAAAGCCGTTTTCCCGCAGAACGTCCACTACATTCTTTTTAAACTCCGCAGGGGAGTCATAGTGGACGTACTGGAAGTCGCCCTGCCGGAAGGTAGTAGACCACTGATGGATATCCACCTGATCCAATCCCAACTGCTTATAAAATGGAATCCTGCTCCGAATAAAATCCGGTGCACAGTTCAGCTCCAGCATATAGTTGCCGCAGTTGGCCTGCACATCTCTGGCCCATGCGCCGCCGTATTGAGTGAAGATACCCTTATTTCTGTCAATCGTAAGGCAGACCTTTTTAATAATTTCCTTATGCTCTGTAATGGGTGCAACGATCAACGCGAACTTTGCGCCCTCCGAGCGCAGAGAGGTCAGCATCTCGGCCTTTGTTTCTTGATCCTTTGCATGGGGATAGAAGCAGGGATTTGTCCAATAGGTCATAGCGATACCGATGGCACCGGTATTGGATTTATCCTTGACATCATAGTGATACTTGACGTGGGCAATAACACCCTTGTAAGATGCCGCGGGAAGTGCTTCCAGCAATTCAAAGGTAAAGTAGTCATCCTGCACCGACACCGCCACCCGGAAATTGCCCAGCGGGGTTTCTACGGTGATGCAATCATCATCGCATTGCAGACCTGTTGGTACGACTATAGTTTGCTTATTTTGCGCCACCAAAGAGAAGAAGTATGTGTCCTCTCCCTTGATTTCCTTCCCATGTACCTTGTCAAAAACACTTTCAACACGGGCATCCTTCTGAAAAATCAGTACTTTTGCGTAGTTGTTTTCCAAAACGATGCTGTTTTCAGATACATACATTCCCATAACAAGTTCTCCTTAGGATTGATTGTTCACGAATTATGCATTTGCTTCTATTCCGTCTGCGTTGGAAAGCACATGGATATGTCTATGGTCAATATTGCTGCAATGGATGCTTCCGCTGCCAAAACCGCCAAATACGGATTCCACACCGGCGGCACAGCGCATATTGCGGAAAGATACGTTATCCACCTGCGTTCCGTTGAAATAGACGCAACTCAAGCCGTCGGCACGGGTCTTGTTCCACTCGACCCAGATATGCTCATCGGCAGGCAGGGGGCGGCAGTCGCTGTCGTAGGTGATATTGGAGAAGGTTACATTTTCCACATGTCCCTCACCGAAGTAGACCGCCGCGTAGCCGTTGCCGAACATGCGGATATTGTCAAAGGAGGAGTCGGTCAGGGTATTATTGATGAACACACCGAAACGGCCGTGGGTCATGACGTTGCTGACGGAGATGCCAAAGGTATCGCCGTGCTTGGCCTTTTCCTTGCTGTACCAGTAGGATTCGCCGATGATGATGGCAGACTCGATGCGGTAGCCTTCTTCACCGGGGATCAGTTTCCGCCATGGAATGATATCGCCTTGATCATCCGTTTTGATGACCAGATCGGGGTTGGTGGCAACGGGCGCATCGTTTTCCGACCAGGGAGAGACCTCGATGACGTTGTCGATGCGGACATTATAGACCCTGTAGCCGTCGTGGTTCAAAATCCGGATCAGAGAGCAGCCGCCTACACCGTAAGCCATAATATTGCGGACAGTGATATTGTGGATATCGCCATCCCGGAGGGTCTTTGTCACCTTTTGGTAGATCTCGTCCTCTGTAGCCAGCATCGCGACGATGTTATCGCCTACACAGCCTGTGATGTTCTCCACGATCACATCGTGGCAACCCTTACACAGATCGACACCGTCCTGATTGGGCACATTGCTGCTGCTGTCAAAGTGGATATTAGCGATCCGGCTGTAACAGACCTTATAAAGAGCGATGGCCCAATAGCGCTGGTCCTTGATCTTGATGTTTTCAATCAGAAGGCGTTCCACATTCTGAATAAAGAACATAGCATTTTCAGAGATGTTGTGGGTGCTGGGTTTCGTGACCTTTCTGGAGATGCCGTTATCCTCGTACACACCATTATGATTACCGCCGTCCAGCAGCACATTGCCGATACCACGGATCTGGATGTTCCGCTGGGTTCCCTCCGGCTCCAGTGCGATAGGTTTTCTGGCGTTTTCGTTGGCAAACATATTGCACACCACACCGTCAGCCAGACGCAGGTGGCAGTTCTGGAGCAGCAGCACAGACTCATCGTGCAAAAGCACCGTCTTGGTGATCTCCCAGATGGGTTTTCCGGTACGCTCGTTATACTTGGGTACCAGCACGGACTGGCCGGTTTTCACCGCGGCATCCAGCGCGGCCTGGATCATATCACTGTCGCAAGCGCAGTTTTGAAACTGGTTTACATTAATGTACATAAAAAGTCTCCTTTTTAACACAGCAGAATAGTACACTGGCACAGTAAAAATGGTTATCTGGAATTCGCTCTCGGAATCAGCAGAACAGGGCTATTGCCTACGATCTCGATCTCACCGAAGATTGCTTCCACAAAAGCCTCCATGGACTCAGGAACAGTGCAGTAAGCATTGATAAATGTATCCGCGTTTTCCATGGTATCGTAGTGGATATAGGGATAACCAAAGGATACGCCGATGGACTTTTCCTTTCCGTGGTTGAATGCATAGTAGTAAGTCTGACATTCCTCGCCCACAAGGCGAATCGCGCCCTTGGGCGCATGCATAGCGACATATGCTGCATAGATGATCAGATCGCTGTTGTCAGAGATCTCCTTCAGCTCCGGGTTATTCTTCAGCCGGCGCTGCATGTATACCTCGATCCCCCGCGCTTCAAATGCCTGCTTCAATGCCGCAAGCTCCGTAAGGAAGCTGTCCGAATGGGTGGAAACAATAATGGAAACCTTTTTGATCTTTTCCTTATTCAGCGGCAGCAGGTTATGTCTGTCACGAACCAGCGTCATGCTGCGTCTGGCGATTTCCCTGTTGATCCTTCTGGTTTCCGGAACTACTTCTTCGATGGTATAGGGAAGCTGATTGTAGTTTTCTTCGAACATACCCAGCTTTTCTTTCATATCCAACACACGCTGGCAGGCATCGTCGATTCGGGATTCCGCGATCCGACCGTCCAGAACTGCCTGTTCGATGAGATCACCGGAAGACATTTTAGAACCTAAGATCACATCGTTGCCTGCGTTGACCAGCGCCACGATCAGTTCCTCGTAGGGCATCAGGTTGAACAGACCTGCCATACCGATTCCGTCGGTGATGACCACGCCCTTGAAGCCCATTTCATTTTTCAGCAGATCGGTAACGATCTTCTTGGAAATGGTTGCCGGGACATACTGTCCGCCGATAATGGTATCATCCTGGGCCGGGAAGGACTGGTGGCCCACCATTACAGCGTACACACCCGCGTCAAACAGCTCCTGATAGACCCTGCCCTGCTCGCCCCACCAGGTTTCCAGGCTGTCTGTGTTGGTAGTGGTGGTAAAGTGGGCATCTCTGGATTCGATGCGTCCCTCACTGGGGAAATGCTTGACCGTAGCCGCAACGCCTTCCGACTGCATACCCAGCGCATAGGCCTTGGACAGCCGGATGGTACGCTCCACGTCATCAATGGCGAAGGTACGCATACAGGCACTGGCATTGCGGTTGCCAATATCCATTACCGGGCACCATCTCCAGTTAAATCCTCCGCATCGCAGCTCACGGGCAACGGATGCACCCAGAGCAAAGGTCAGCTCCTCAGAGTCTGCCGCGCCAATGGCATTGGCGTTGACGATTCTGGACATATCCTCAAAGACATTGATGCCGCCAATAGCGCAGTCGCAACCAACCACAGGCGGGATCTTCATCCAACTGGCCTGCTCTTCCAAATATTCCTTATAGGGTGCGGAGGGAACCTGGATCTTGCCGTAGGCAAAGAGATCTCCTTCCGCCGTTTCTCCCTCACTGTCAAACTCCATGCTGTGCCGGGGATCCGTATAATACACGCCCACCTGCTCACCCCGCAAGGTGCCGAACTGTTCTTTTCCATAGCGGGCACGCACTTCATCCATGTTGCAGGTAGCGCCGTCATAGTTCGTTTCAACCTTGCCGAAAACATCCCACTGGTGGGGTGCCAGCATTTGACCGATTTTTTCTCTCAGTGTCATTTCAGACAGAGTGGGCTTCTTCATAAAAATTCTCCTTATAAATCAGACCTTCATCCAAGGGTCTGAATGATGTACGTCGCAATGATCTTAGCATACTCCACCAGCTGGTCGCAGGAAACGAACTCATCCGGCTGATGGGCGCCACCATACTCACTGAAATCGCGGCCGATGCCGAAGCCATAGGCTTCCGGGCTTCCGTACTTCAAGATTACAGACAAGTCGGACAGGCAAGAGCCGCAAACCTCCAATTCCCGACCGGTAGCGGTGCGGGCAGCATTGCACAGATCCTGAATGGAGCCGCAATCCGGTTCTGTATAGGCATAGTGGAAGAAACGGGTAGCAGGAGTGAAGCCATCACCGATGATGCCCAAAGGTGCCAGTTTTTCGTTTAATTCCTTCTCCATCTCCCGGTATTCCGCAAAGATCTCTTCCTTGGACTTTTCGGTGTAGAAGACAAATTTTAATTCACCGCGGCCCAGGTCGGAGCCGCTGTTGCCGGCCTTAATACCCATATAGCGCAGAGATGTCTCCGGAATGATGGTACCGGCATAGAAGCGGTTGGCGCTCAGCTCTGCCTGCCGGCGCTGTTTAAAGCCTTCCATCACATCCAGAACCACAGGGATAGCTCTGCCTGCCAGATAAGCGCTGTCCACAGGCTCAGCGGTATGGTAGCGGTAGAAACATTCCTGACCGCCGGATGCGCAGTGCCAAATCTGAAATTCCTTGCAGTCCATATTGATGATGCGGGGTACAGGATATTTCAAAGATGCCGCCAAAGCGCCATGGCTGCCGCCGTGTTCTTCGTCGGAATAGGCAGAGAACAGAATGTTGGACTTGGGAACAAATCCCTGTTCCTTCAGCAGCTTGATGACAAACAGTGCGGTAGCGACGGCATACTTGTCATCGCAGGCACCACGACCCCAGATCTTTCCGTCCTTGATCAAACCACCCAGAGGAGGTACGGTCCAGTTGGCCAGGTCACCAATGGGCATGGTATCGGTGTGACCCATGAGCATCAGCTCGTCGTTGCCATCCTTACCCTGCCACCGTGCGGTCACGTTGTAGCGGTTTTCCAACGCACGGCCGGGCAGATAGTCCGGGTGCTCCTCAAAACCGGGCAGGTCCATGGGAGAATACACATCGGTCTCCAGGCCCATTTCACGGCACTGCTGTGCCACATACTGGGCGCACTCCGCCTCGTTGCCATAGGAGTTGAAGTTCTCCGAGTTGATCTGGATCAGATTGGACAAAAGCTGAAACAGATCATCTTTCTTCTGGTCGATCAGGGCGTTCATTTGTTGGACATTCATCGTAAAGCACCTCATTTATTTAAATTATATTATTTAGATATAGACATTGCAAGAAATCAAGGATATAATTACTGGACATATTGTGACATTGGAGGGAATTCCATGGACTACCAGATATCCCCTGAAAAGGGTGTATCCGACTATTTTTATATTAATCAGCGCATTAATGCCTTTTGCCTGCCTCATGTCCATAGCCATATTGAGTTTATTTTTGTGTTGGATGGCGAGCAGGAGCTGCATATCGACGGCAGCGATTATCTGCTTACCGAAAATCATGCCGCCATTGTGATGCCCTATCAGATCCATCACTACAAGCCAAAGGAACATTCCACAACCTTTATCATCGCCTGTCCACCGGAGTACATTTCGGAGTACGGTCAGCTATTCAACGGCAAGGTATTCGCGCAGCCCTGTATTCCGTTTAGCGAAGCCGAACGCAGCTTGATATCGACAATTACCACGCAGGAAAGCAACGATTTTTTCAAAAACAAAGCACTGATCTACTGCATCCTTTCAGAATTTCTGCTGAAAAGCACCTTGCGTCCCAAGGAGTACTTCTCCTACGATGTTTACCGAAGCGCCATCGTTTACATCTCCGAGCATTATGCTGAGCCAATCACACGGGAGCAGGTGGCGCTCCATGCCAATGTAACCGTGACCCATTTGAGCCGGGTGCTAAACAGCCGGGGCAATGCCAGTTTTTCCGATATTGTCAATTCTCTGCGAATCTTCAGAGCAAGACAGCTGCTGGAGCAAACCAACCTGCCCATCACCCGGATCGCCTACGAAACCGGCTACGGCAGTATTCGCAATTTCAACCGCATTTTCCAAAAGCACTTCGGCTGCAATCCCACAGATATGCGCAAGCAGGTTGCGCTGTGAATTTCCGCTATATTGTCATTATATGGCAGCCAAAATCCGTTGTCAAGTTGATAGGAAGATAAGGTAAGTGCGCATTATGATCCAAGAATCCAGCAAAAGCAAAGAAGTAAAAACAAAAGATAAAACCAGAGTTTCCTCCGGTTTTCTCAGACTGTCGAAAAACTCTGTCATTGCGAACCAGTACGCACACTGGTGTGGCAATCCGTAGCCCCTGTAGTAATATTCTCCGTTTGGCTTTCCCTCTCCGCCTGCTTCGCAGGCAGCATTTACAGAGGTATGCCTGCCACCAGCAGGCATTCGATAGCAAGATTCGCTGCGCGCTGCAACACTCCCATGGGGAGAGGCTGTGGGGAAGCGGATTCCCACGGTTGCTGCGCAACCTCGGAATGACAGAATTTCGGTACTCTTTTTGCCTTTTTTCTGCGCTACAAGAATAATGAATTAGCGGCTGGATGGCTGGTAAACCAGGCATCCAG
>JAZURG010000214.1:0-31437 GCA_045606145.1 Faecousia sp. | reverse complement strand
GTTGGCTGCCTCGATGATCTTGACGAACTTCTCGGGAACCAGGGAAGCGCCGCCGATGAGACCGCCGTCGATGTCGGGCTGAGCCAGCAGCTCGTAGGCGTTCTTCTCGTTCATGGAGCCGCCGTACTGGATGGTGATGGCACGGGCGTTCTTGGAGGAGTACAGCTTGCGGATCACGGAGCGGATCATTTCGCAAACTTCCTGCGCCTGCTCGGGGGTAGCGGTGCGGCCGGTGCCGATGGCCCAGATGGGTTCGTAAGCGATGATGACCTTGCGGATCTTGTCCTCGGGCACACCTGCCAGACCCAGCTTGATCTGCATGGTGATGTGCTCGTTGGTGATGCCGGCTTCACGCTGCTCCAGGGTCTCGCCGCAGCACATGATGGGGGTCAGGCCTGCTTCCAGAGCAGCCAGAACCTTGGCATTGACATCAGCGTCGGTCTCGCCGAACATCTCACGGCGCTCGGAGTGGCCGATGATGACGTACTTGCAGCCTGCGTCCACCAGCATATTGGTAGCCAGCTCGCCGGTGTAAGCGCCGGAAGCGTGGGCGTTGCAGTTCTCAGCGCCGATGCCTACCCGGGTCTCACGCATAGTGCGGACAGCAGCGGGGATGCAGACAGCGGGAACGCACAGGGCGATATCGCACCAGCGGCCCTTGGGCATCATGGCCTTGAAGGCATTCATGAATTCCTTGGTCTCGCTGGGGGTCTTGTTCATTTTCCAGTTACCGGCAATGACGGTCTTACGGTATTTTCTGTTCATGGTTTTTTACTCCTTATATGTGCATCGAAAGTCGATGTGAATTTACAGATTAATGAAATGCAGGGGAGGGTCTTGACCCTCCCGATGGTACAATACGCGTTTGCGCATTGTCTTTCGGGTCGATGAAACGGATGCTGCAAGGGAGGGTCAAGACCCTCCCCTACAGAATGGTCATTTTTAGTAATTTCATTACTTGTCTTCCAGGCAAGCGATACCGGGCAGCTCCAGACCTTCCAGGAACTCCAGGGAAGCACCGCCGCCGGTGGAGATGTGGGTGATCTGGGAAGCGAAGCCCAGCTGCTCGCAGGCAGCCGCGGAGTCACCGCCGCCAACGATGGTCACAGCGTCGCTGTCAGCCAGAGCCTGCGCAACAGCGATGGTGCCCTTTGCCAGAGTGGGGTTCTCAAATACGCCCATGGGGCCGTTCCAAACGACAGTCTTGGCAGCCTTGGCAGCGGCAGCGAACTCAGCGCAAGCCTTGGGGCCGATGTCCAGACCCATCTGGTCAGCGGGGATAGCGGTGCAGTCAACGTAGTCAACAGCGATCTCAGCGTCGATGGGGGAGGGGAAAGCGGGGGAAACAGCGGTGTCAACAGGCAGCAGCAGCTTCACGCCCTTAGCCTCAGCCTTAGCCATCATTTCCTTGCAGTAGTCCAGCTTCTCGTTGTCCACCAGGGACTTGCCGACGGTGTAGCCCTGAGCAGCCAGGAAGGTGTAAGCCATGCCGCCGCCGATGATCAGGGTGTCGACCTTTTCCAGCAGGTTATTGATAACGTTCAGCTTGTCGGAAACCTTAGCGCCGCCCAGGATAGCAACGAAGGGACGCTCGGGGTTAGCCAGAGCCTTGCCCATGATGGAAACTTCCTTCTGCACCAGGTAGCCGGAAACAGCGGGCAGGTAGTCAGCCACACCTGCGGTGGAGGAGTGGGCGCGGTGAGCGGTACCGAAAGCATCGTTGACGAAGATGTCAGCCATGTCAGCCAGAGCCTTGGAAAGCTCGGGATCGTTCTTGGTCTCGCCCTTGATGTAACGGGTGTTCTCCAGCAGCATCACATCGCCGTCTTTCAGAGCAGCAGCCTTTGCTTTGGCATCTTCACCGGCAACGTCCGCAGCCATGATGACTTCCTTACCCAGCAGTTCGCTCAGACGGTCAGCCACGATCTTCAGGCTCAGCTCGGGCTTCCACTCGCCCTTGGGCTTGCCCATGTGGGAGCACAGGATGACCTTGGCACCCTTGTTTACCAGATACTCGATGGTGGGCAGAGCAGCGACGATACGCTTGTCGGAAGTGATCTTACCTTCCTTGGTGGGGACGTTGAAGTCGCAGCGGCACAGAACGCGCTTGCCGGCTACTTCGATGTCTTCGATGGACTTCTTGTTGTAGTTCATGTTCATTCCTCCATATTGGAATTTATTTTTTCATTTTTCCGTGGTCCAGCAGGTTGGGATATTCCAACTGCCGCAGCGCCTCGTAGACCGTGATGGCTACGGCATTGCTCAGATTCAGGCTTCGTGCTTCCTGCCGCATGGGGATCCGGACACAATTTTCAAAGTGTTCTTCCAGAAAATCCTCCGGCAGACCCTTGGTCTCCTTGCCGAAGAGCAGGTAGCAGCCGTCTGTGAATTCCGCTTCCGTATAGCACCGGGGAGCCTTGGTGGAAAGACACCAGAACGCCTTGACATCATTTTTGGAAAAGAAGTCATCCAGATCGTCATAGACCCTCACATCTACCAGATGCCAGTAGTCCAATCCTGCCCGGCGGACAGCCTTTTCGGAAATGTCAAACCCCAGGGGACGGATCAGATGCAGCACCGCGCCGGTGGCGGCACAGGTGCGGGCAATGTTGCCGCAATTTTGGGGGATCTCCGGTTCATGCAACACGATATTCAGCAAAATGTTTCACCTCGAAAACCTGAGCATGGGTTGTTCCCAGACGCTCGCTACAATATTGTAGTGCAAAAGACTCGTAAAATCAACCCAAAAATTCGGTTTTTTTCAACTTTTACAGTATAACAATAAAAAAAGCCGTAAAAACGCAAAATTTGTGAAAAATGTAAAAACCGAACTTTTTTCACAGTTTTGTTCCGGGGTAAAATTCCGGGAAATCATTGACATTTGGCAGATTTTGTGCGACAATGTACCAGTTAAAATATTGAATTAAGGGGATATAGCATTATGTTCCAATCCAGAACCCATACCTGCGGCCAGCTGCGGCTGTCCGATGCAGGCCAGAATGTTACCATCGTAGGCTGGCTGGAGAACGTCCGTG
Source organism: Faecousia sp. (assembly GCA_045606145.1). GTDB lineage: Bacteria > Bacillota > Clostridia > Oscillospirales > Oscillospiraceae > Faecousia. The sequence continues at coordinate 28,402 of JAZURG010000214.1, read as the reverse complement.
AAGTGGGCGCGAACTTTGCCTTCCTGGTCCTGCGTGATTACTACGGTACCACACAGGTGGTGGTGGAGACCGAAGAGATGATGCGTGTCATCAAGTCAATCAACAAGGAATCCACCATTTCCGTTACCGGCACTGTCCGGGAGCGTGAAAGCAAGAATCCCAAGCAGGCCACCGGCGAGATCGAAGTGGTTCCCGAAAAGATCGAGGTGCTGGGCAAGTGCCGTCACAACCAGCTTCCCTTCGAGATCAACAAGAGTAAGGACGCTGACGAGAACACCCGCTTGAAGTACCGTTATCTGGACCTGCGCAATCCTGCTGTCAAGCAGAACATCATTCTGCGCTGCCAGGTGGTGGCCGATATCCGCCGCCGCATGACCGAGAAGGGCTTTTTGGAGATCACCACGCCCATTCTGACCGCTTCTTCTCCCGAAGGCGCCCGTGACTATCTGGTGCCCGCCCGTAACCACCCCGGCAAGTTCTATGCTCTGCCTCAGGCGCCCCAGCAGTTCAAGCAGCTGTTGATGACCTCCGGCTTCGACAAGTATTTCCAGATCGCGCCCTGCTTCCGTGATGAGGATGCCCGTGCCGACCGTACTCCCGGCGAGTTCTATCAGCTGGATATGGAAATGTCCTTCGCCACCCAGGAAGACGTGCTGTCCACGCTGGAAGAGGTTCTTGGCCCCGTGTTCCAGACCTTCGGCAAGTACGAGCGTGTTTCTCCCTGGCCCTGGCGGCACATTGCCTTCAATGATGCCATGGAACGCTTCGGCTCCGACAAGCCCGACCTGCGTATCGACCTGGAGATTCAGGACATCACCGCTGAAGTGGCCGGCTGCGCCTTTGGCCCCTTCCAGAACCCAACCGTCAAGGCGGTGGCTGTGGACAACTTCGCCGAAGGCCGCAAGTGGATCGACAAGCTGCTGAGCGATGTGGAAGTCCAGACCGGCAATAAGGTCTGCTGGGTCAAGGTGGACGAAAACGGCCAGCTCACCGGCGGCGTTTCCAAGTTCCTCACCGACTATACCGCTGCTCTGACCGAAAAGCTGGAGCTGAAGCCCGGCAGCTTTGTCTGCATGGCAGCTTCCGCCAAGAAGTCCGCCGCCCAGAAGACCGCCGGTGTTGTGCGCACTATGCTGGGCAAGCGGATCCCCGGCCACTTCGACGAGAACCAGTACGCTATGTGCTGGATCGTGGACTTCCCCATGTACGAAATGGGTGAAGAGTCCGGCGAGCTGGAATTCTGCCACAACCCCTTCTCCATGCCCCAGGGCGGCAAGGCCGCTTTGGAAGCTGCCGAAGGCGATATCGAGAAGCTGCTGGCCATCAATGCCGACCAGTATGACCTGGTGGTCAACGGCTATGAGTCCGCTTCCGGCGCTGTCCGTAACCACGATCCCGAGATCATGATCAAGGCCTTCCAGATGGTGGGTCTGGGCGAAGAGGACGTCAAGGCCAAGTTCCCCGCCATGTACAATGCCTTCACCTACGGCGCGCCTCCCCACGCAGGCGCTGCTCCCGGCATTGACCGCATCGTGATGCTGCTGTGCGGCGAGGAATCCATCCGTGAGGTCATCACCTTCCCCATGAACAAGACCGCCCAGGATCTGATGATGGACGCACCTACCACTGTTTCCCAGAAGCAGCTGGACGATGTGCATATCCTCATCAACGAGGCCCATCTGAAATAAGGAAAACCGCATAAAAAACCGGCAGGTCGTATTGGCCTGCCGGTTTTCTTTCCTATCCGTCTCGTTTCTTTGCGCAATTCGCTGCCATTTTTGCGGGATATTCCCGCTCGATCACCAAGCCTCTGCGGTCCAGTTCCCGGGTAAGCTCTGTCCATACGGTATATGCGTTCTGATATTGTCCCAGTTCTTCATAGCAGAAGCCCATGGAAAAAGCGGCATCCAGGAAGGAAGCATCCAGATCCAATGCTTTGCGCCAGTAGGAAAACGCTTCCTCATATCTTTTCAGGCTGCGGCAGATATCGCCTGCGTTTACATACAGGGCTGCTTTTCCGGGAAAGCGTTCGATACCTTTTACGACGACATCCATTGCCTGCGCGTATTCTTCCGCAAATTCATGGGCGACGGTACACAGCAGCCACAAGCGGTAATCTGTGGGATTACCGGCAAGCAGCCGGTCATAGCGCAGGGCTTCTTCGTGTGCCTTGCCAAGATCCCGCAGAAGCGCTAGCTTTTGTCCTGCGGCAGAGGTATAGACCAGCTCCGTAGCATCCGGGTGCTGCATCGCCTGCTCCAGCTTTTGCTGCGCAAGCTTCGCGCTGTATTTCATCATGTAGTGGTACAGAACACCCCAGGAGCGAAGGTCATCGGCAGTCAGCGCATCTGCAGACATTCGGGAGAATTCCTGCTCCGCCGCTAAAAAATCCTCGCTGCGGCCGGATGCCTCATACACGGAAAGAAGCCGCTGTGCATAACTGGAATAGCCTTTCGCATCTGCCCGGTATAAATCATCAACTGTAACGCCGTATAGTCTTGCGATTTCCGGCAGGAGCATCACATCCGGCAGCGTGTTTCCGCACTCCCAGCGGGAAACGCTCTGGACACTGACCCCAAGGGTGTTTGCCAGCTGCTCCTGTGTCAGGTTCTTCTCCAGACGCAGCCGCCTTAAATTTTGAGAAAAGAGTTCGTGATTCATATCGATCCCTCCGTATTGGTATTAGAAGCTTCTGAGGGGATTATATCGCGCCAAATATAGAATGTACATATCTCAAAACGCGAGAGCGTTCCCGTAAAATGAGAATGGAACAGCGAAGAAAAGAGAATGGGAGTGTTGCAAAATACAAAAATGTCCGAAACAAACAATGATCGCCCCTACTGTCTTGCAACAAATAAAAGTTGATGATTTCTAAAATTGCCGTAGGGCGGGGGTTTACTCCCGCCGGTGGTTTTGCGTAGCGAAACCACATCGTTTTAGGCAAGCATCGGTTTATTTTCCTTCGGAAAATCCGGAAATTGTTCCAATTTCCGACGGCGGGAGCGGGCCCCGCCCTACGGTCACAAAATGATTTTACAAGTTTTATGTGTTACATCGTACTACATCCGCAGGATGCAGACATTCCATAATTTGAGGGCGTGTTGCAGTTATTTTGCAACACGCCCACATCGCCTTCGTTTGTGTATCTATGATAACAGAAAAACAGGTATTTTTCAAGACTTGCAGTTATGCCTTTTTGGTGTACAATATACACGACAAGGGGGAATGCGTTATGGCATATTATCATTGTTCGCCGACAGCGGGATTGACGGTGCTGGAGCCAAGGAAACCGGTGTTCGCTGAAAAGCCTTCCAGAGTCTACCTGACCACACTGCTGCCCATGGCACTGATGTACGCTGTCCGAAATTATGAATACAGCTACGGCTATACCAAAGAGGGGCAGATCCATTTTGATGAATATTTCCCCGACGCTCTGGAGATCCTCTATCGGGGCAAAAGCGCGAGCCTGTATCTGTGCGACCCCGAAAAAACGGAATCGACCCAAATCCCCAACGAGGCAATTTCGGAATCGGCCGTGCCGGTCATCAGCGAGACCTATATTCCCGATGCCTGCGAAGCGCTGCTGGAGCAGGAACGGCTGGGAGCGCTGGTCATCCGCAGGTATCATGAGCTGCCGGAAAGTATGCTGGACTGGATCCGTAAGGTGCAATCAGACATCATTCAGAAGGCGGATCTGATCAACATGCCTGGCCCGAAGGCAGACTATTACCGGGAGCATTATCCGGAAAGCTGGGCCATTGCGGCCGGCACATATTGAAAAGACAGGGGGCTGCTGCAAAATTAAGCAACAGCCCCCTGCGTATGACCTTAATTTGCGTCCAGGGTTAATATTCTGCAAAGAAAGTGGAAAAAAGTCGAGTTTTTCCCTTTATTCAAAGTAATTTCATAACTTTATCCTTGACATATTCAGCGGAAACTGCTATAATACGGCCCGAAGAGGGAGTAGTCGCCGCGTGTTTTGCGGGGCCGGTCAACATCCTGGGGGCAACCCCTGGCCGTGCCTGAAATGACGAGACTTGATTATGGCGCAGTCTCTTCACGGGGGACTTTCGCGCTGTTACGGTGCGGAGGTCGATTTTTTTGGGGATTATTGAACTGCTGCTGTTGGCTGTTGGCCTTAGTATGGATGCCTTTGCGGTGTCCATCTGTAAAGGTCTGTGTATGAAAAAGGCAGACCTGCGGGCGCAGGCCATCTGCGGTGCCTGGTTTGGCGGATTTCAGGGTTTGATGCCCCTGATCGGCTTCTTTCTGGGAACCCTGTTTGCCGAGGCGATCCAAGCCTTTGACCACTGGGTAGCGTTTTTGCTGCTTGCCTTCATCGGCATCAATATGCTGAAGGAAGCCTTTGAAAAGAAGGAGTCTGACAGCTGCGACGCAAATGAGGCGGACCTGTCCGCCAAGACGATGTTCGTCATGGCGGTGGCTACCAGCATCGACGCGCTGGCAGTTGGTATTTCCCTGGCGATGGCCGGCGATGTCAATATTGTATTGGCAGTGCTGCTCATCGGTGTTATCACCTTTATTCTTTCCGCGGTTGGCGTAAAGGTCGGTAACATATTTGGCAGCCGCTATGAAAAGAAGGCCCAATTCTGCGGCGGCGCGATTTTGATCCTGTTGGGTCTGAAGATCCTGCTGGAGCATCTGGGAGTGATCGCGTGATCCGGCGCACCCACGGCAGAATGGTGCTGTGTGTCTGCTTGCTTGTGATAAATCTGGCATTTATCTGGGGCAATTCCCTGCTTCCGGGTGAAATGTCCGGCGCGCTGAGCAAATGGGTACATACACTGGTCGGTATGCTCTTTCCCAACGGGGGAGAAGAGAGTCAAGGCCATGGCCTTCTGCGGAAGCTGGCACATTTTTCGGAGTTCTGCGCTCTGGGAGCGGTGCTGAGCTGGCTGTTTGCCATGCTGAAAGAGAAAAAATGGGCATTCTTAGTACCAAGTATGGTATGCGGATGCCTGGCGGCCTGTGCGGATGAAACGATCCAGCGTTTTGTTCCGGACCGCGGTCCCAGCATCAAAGATGTTATGATCGATTTGGCAGGTGTGCTCCTGGGAATTGGTCTTCTGAGTCTGGGATATACTATCCATCAAAAAAAGAAAAAACATTAATATTTTGGAGGAAACAAACATGAAGAAGATGATTGCACTGCTGCTGGCTCTGACCATGGTGGCCACTTTCACCGGCTGCAACAACGCAAAGGCACCTGAGACCACCGAGGGCACCAAGCCTGTTGAGACTACTACCGAGCCTGCTCCCGTTGCCGCTTCCGCTCTGGAAATTCTGGAGACCGTTTGGGCCCAGTTCGGCGAGGACGAGAAGTTCTTCGTTATGGGCGGCGACTTTGATGCTATGGTCGATGGCGCTCCCGGCAAGGTCACCAATACCGACTTTATGTCCGGCAACCTGATCGTTCCCGCTGAGCAGACCGCTAACATCACCGACGCTGCCGCTCTGACCCACGGCATGAATGCCAACACCTTTACCGGCGCTGCTTACGCTGTCGCTGACGCACAGGCTTTCGCTACCGCTATGCAGACCGCTATCCAGGGCAACCACTGGATGTGCGGCTTCCCCGAGAAGCTGGTCATCGCTGAGGTTGGCGGCTATGTTGTGGTCCTGTTTGGCCACGGCGACGCTGTGACTCCCTTCCAGACCAAGCTGACCGCAGCTTACCCCACCACCAACGTTCTGGTTGACGAAGCCATCGCTGGCTAATTGAGAAATCATTGAAAATGGCAGCGACGACCCGTCGCTGCCATTTTTGCATAAAGGAGGGAAACTGAAATGCTGTTTTCCAGTATTCCGTTTCTGTATTATTTTCTGCCTGCGGTATTGATCGTTTATTTTTTGGTGCCCCGATTTTTGAAAAATACGGTTTTGCTGCTTTCCAGCCTGGTATTCTACGGCTGGGGCGAGCCGAAGCTGCTGTTTTTGATGATCTTCACCATTGCGCTCTTTTACGGCTGCGGTCTGGCCATCGGCCGCTGCAAGCAGCAAAAGTGGAAGAAGCTCTGGCTGACGGTTTCGGTGGTCATCAGCGTGGCGCTGCTGGGCATTTTTAAGTATGCGGATTTCTTCATTGATTCTTTCAATGCGGTCACCGGCCTGAGTGTGCCGCTGCTGAAGTTGGCGCTGCCTGTGGGCATCAGCTTTTATACCTTCCAGTGCCTCAGCTATACCATCGATGTGTACCGGGGCAACGTGCCTTCCCAGAAGAATCCCATCAGCTTCGGCGCGTATGTTGCACTGTTCCCGCAGTTGATCGCCGGTCCCATCGTGCGTTACATTGATGTGGCCCGGGAGCTGAACGAGCGCACTCATAGCTGGGATAATGTGGCCCTGGGCCTGCGCCGTTTTCTGGTGGGCCTTGCCAAGAAGGTCATCATTGCCGATAACTTTGCGCTGCTGATGAAGCTGTTCCGCCAGTCCGGCGAAAAGAGCGTGCTGTTTTACTGGATGTATGCCATTGCCTTTACCCTGAACATCTACTTCGACTTCTCCGGCTACTCTGATATGGCCATCGGTCTGGGCCGGGTATTTGGCTTCCACTTCATCGAAAACTTCAACTATCCCTACCTGTCCAAGAGCGTGGCGGAGTTCTGGCGCCGCTGGCATATGAGTCTGGGAAGCTGGTTCCGGGATTACATCTATATTCCTCTGGGCGGCAACCGGGTCAGCAAGGGCCGCTGGGTGTTCAACACGCTGGTGGTGTGGATGCTCACCGGTATGTGGCACGGCGCGGCATGGAATTTTATCCTGTGGGGTCTGCTGTACGCGGTGTGCCTGCTGGCGGAAAAATGGATCCCGGCGCTGCAAAAGCTGCCCACGATCCTCCGACGGGGCTATACCCTGCTGGTGGTGATTCTGGGCTTTGTGCTGTTCAATGCAGAGAATATAGCCCAGGCAGGCAGCGACATTGCGGGTATGTTTGGCTTTGGCGGTGTACCGCTGGTCAGCGCCGAGACACTGTATTATCTGAAGAGCTACGGTCTGCTGTTCATCCTTGGCTTTGTGGGCGCGACACCTCTGGTGCGGGATACCGCCAACCGGCTGTATAAGCACAAGGTCGTTGCGTTTCTGGAGCCTGTGGTTTTGATCCTGCTGCTGCTGGTGTGCAGCGGCTATCTGGTGGATGGGTCTTTCAGCCCCTTCCTGTATTTCCGTTTCTAAGGAGGTGGCGCAAATGAACAATAAGATGATTCGCGCCATCGGCGCGGGTGTACTGGTCTGCCTGTGGCTGGTGCTGACGGCATTCTGCTGGTTCGGCCCTGCTAAGGACATTTCCGAATCGGAGCGCCGTCCTCTGGAGCAGATGCCGGAGATTTCCGCGGAAACGATCCTGAACGGCAAGTTTATGAGCAAGTTTGAAAGCTTTACGCTGGATCAGTTTCCTCTGCGGGATACCTTCCGGCAGGTCAAGTCATTGTTTCACTACTATGTGCTGAACCAGGCGGACAACAATGATATTTATGTGGCCGACGGGTTTGCTGCCAAGCTGGAATATCCCTTGAGCCAGGATTCCGTGGACTACGCGCTGAAAAAGTTCCAGTTTGTCTACGACAAGTATCTGAAGGATACCGGCAGCACCGTCTTTATGACGGTTGTACCGGATAAGGGGTATTATCTGGCGGAAGAAAACGGCTACCTTGCTATGGATTACAAGGCCATGTTTGAAGCCTTTGACAAGGGAATGCCCTACGCGACCTTTGTGGATCTGACCGATACCTTAAAGGCAGACAGCTACTACCGTACCGATACCCACTGGCGGCAGGAGCATCTGCTCAGCGCGGCGGATAAGCTGTGCGGCGCCATGGGTGTCCGGCCCTTTGACAGCGGCAGCTTCACCCAAACAGCGCTGGACCGGCCCTTCTACGGTGTCTATTACGGCCAAGCGGCGCTGCCCATGGAACCGGAAACGCTGTATATCATGGAAAATGAGATCCTTTCCCAGTGCAAGGTCTACGATCTGGAAACCGATTCCTATCTGGATGTGTACAACATGGATATGCTGACCAGCAAGGACTTATATGATGTGTTCCTCAGCGGTGCCAAGTCCATGCTGACCATTGAAAATCCCAACGCGGAAACCGATCGGGAGCTGATCATCTTCCGGGATTCCTTCGGCAGCAGCATTGCGCCGCTGCTGGTGCGGGATTATGCCAAGGTGACCTTGGTGGATATCCGCTACCTCAGCAGCCAGATGCTGGACCGGTTCATGGAGTTCAACGGCCAGGATGTGCTGTTTTTGTACAGCACACTGGTGCTCAATAACAGCAATACCATCAAGTAAATCAAACAGCCCGGCGGTGCTATCCCGCCGGGCAATTTTGTATTGTTTCTGCAAAAACGATAGTGATAACATGCAGGGTTTGTGTTACTTTCTTGTCGCCGAACAAGAAAGTAACCAAAGAAATCGGCATAGGAGGGGGACTGAGTTCATTGCTCCCGCACTCAAAGCCGTCCCCCTCCTATGTACCTCCCCCGCACGCACTTACGATGGTGCAGCAAAGGTTTTCTGTCGCCGTATGGGTTGCGCCAGAGGGAAAGAATGTTATACCTAAGGACACGGAAACGGGAGCCAGCCGGGAGGCTTACCGCATGTCCAATGTTATTTTACATAAAACCTGCCCGGCGGTGCTATCCCGCCGGGCTGTTATTATATGGAAGGGCAGCATCTGTTTGATGCAAATGAACGCGGATCAGCCGCGGACTTCCTTTGCGGTCTTGGCAACGATGGCTTCCATTTCGTCCCAGTGCTTCAGCATGTCTGCGCACAGGGCCATCTGTGTCCGGGCACGGACCAGATTATGCTCGGGATAGGCGGTACGGAAGTACTTGTCACCGTCCAGATAATCCTTCAAAAACCGGCTGCCGCATTCCAGCGTCATGGTGAAGGCTCCCAACGCCAGAACATCCACTTCCGCGTCGGTCAAGGCGGGGGCGGCTTCCAGGAAACCCTTGGTGTACATCCGGAACAGCTCCACATCCAGCTTCATTTTGCTGGCATCCGGCTCGTCCTCGGCGGCGGTAGCGGCGCCGAAGCGGATGGAATCGCCGTAGTCAAAGGCGCTGAGACCGGGCATAACGGTGTCCAGATCCAGCACACACAGGGGGCGGCGGGTCGTATGATCCATCAGAACGTTGTTCAGCTTGGTGTCGTTGTGGGTGACCCGCAGGGGCAGCTTGCCGGCATCCAGCATCTGCTGCAGACGGCAGCCCATGGCCTCGTTGGCCAGATAGAATTCCACTTCCGGCTGGGCAGAGGCAAGACGGCCCATAGGATCGGCGGCAATGGTTTCCTTTAGTTGGCGGTACCGGTCCGGTGTGTTGTGGAAATTGGGGATGGTCTCATACAGGGTGTCGGCGGGAAAATCGGAAAGCTGATTCTGGAATTCACCAAAGGCCAGAGCGCTCTGGTAAAAGTCCTCCGGTGTTTCAGCGGCATCCATGCAGAAGCCTTCAATATATTCATAGCAGCGCCAGTATTCGCCCTCTTCGTCCTGGGAGCAGAAGGAACCGCTGTGGTCTTCCACAAAGTGAATGGCAACGGAACCCAGTTCCCGTATGTAGTTGGTGACACGGCTGGCATTTTCCATCAACCGGGGCGGGTTGGTAAATACGTACTTATTGATATGCTGCAGCACATAGGAAAAGCCTTCGTCGGTGGTCACCTGAAAGGTCTGGTTGATGTGGCCATGGCCAAAGGGCTCGCTGGAAATGGGCGTTCCCTGAATGCGGAACTGCCCGGCAAGGATTTGTGGTTGCATGTTTATACCTCAAAAAATCAGCATTTTTTAATCAAACGAATATAGAATTCTACCGCGCTGTGAAGCGTTTCCAAACGGATGCGCTCGTTGTTGCCGTGGATGGTTTTCCGCTCTTCGGCGGTCAGATCCATGGCGGAGAAACGGTAGACATGGTTGCTCAGATCCCGGTAGTGGCGGGAGTCGGAGCATTGCACCATCAGATAGGGGGCCACCACGCAGCCGCGCCAGGTCTCGGTGACGGCGGCGGCAACCTTGTCCCAGGCGGGACAATCGGTTTCGGAAATGGGGCTGGGCTCAAAGCCCTCCAGCGCGGTTACTTTCACGGAAGGATCGTTGATGGACCGGCGCAGATGGTGCAAAGCGGACTGTACGCTGTCCTGGGGATTCAGCCGCATATTGGAGACCATAGTGGCTTCCGGCGGGATCACATTCCGGGCGGAGCTGCCTTCCATCTGGGTAAATGCCACGGTGGTGCGCACCAGAGCGTTCAGCTCACCGCCGCTGAGCCTGCAGATCAGGTCCAGCACAGGCCGGAAGCACCACAGATTGGCAAAGATGATCTTATAAACAAAGGTGGAGTGGCGGCCAAGGGTATCAAACATACCGGCTGCCGGCTTGGTGATATGCATTTTGAAAGGATGGGCCAGCACCTTGCGGCAAGCATTTGCCAAGGTGCCGATGGGTGTCTTGACCGGGGGCGCAGAGGCATGACCGCCGCCGGACAGCACCTTGTACCGGGCATTGAGCATACCCTTTTCCGCAATGCCGATGAGACCGCAGGGTTCTTTCACACCGGGGAACACGTTTTCCACCACGGCACCGCCTTCATCCACCACAAGGGCAGGCTGAATGTGGTGCTCTACAAAATAATAGACAATGTTCACGGCACCCTTGCCGTTGATCTCTTCACCGCCGGAAAAAGCAAAGTAGATATCGTTTGCCGGCTTGAAGCCTTTGGCGATCAGATGGTTGGCGGCACTGAGGATGCCGTTCATGGTCACCTTGGTGTCCAAAGTGCCGCGGCCCCAGAGAACACCGTCTTCAATGATGGCGGCAAAGGGTGGCTTGTCCCACTTTTCTTCGTTGACAGGCACTACATCGTAATGGGCCATGAGGACGGTGGGCTCGGCATCCTTCCTGCCGGGCCAGCGGAACAGCAGCGCCCGGTCGGGAAGCTGACGCACGGAGCAGACATCAAACACTCTGGGATACAGGCCCGGAAGCAGGGAAAAGAGCTTCTCAAACTCCGCGTCGTCTTCCAGAGAGTGGTCGTTGTAGGAGATGGTCCTGCACTTGACCAGCTCAGCCAGAGCGGAAACAGCCGCGTCTTTGTCAAAGGTAACGGCTTCGTCGCTGACAGGGGGCTGCGGCTTGGGGTTGAAGGTGGCGGCCCGGATCAGGATCACCGCGAGGAATAAAGCGAAAAGGCCTATGAGGACGTACAGCATTACAGCACACCTCTCTTATAAAGGATCCGGCCGGTGGCGATGGTAAACAGGGCAGAAACAGGCACCATAATGCCCACGGTACCTTCGTTCAGGGCAGGCACGAAAATGAACAGGATCAGCATCAAACCGATGGGCGCCAGGGACAGCTTCCAGTTCTTGGACACAAAGGCCACACCCAGACCGCCGAACAGAGCGGGCAGGATCTGGGCAAAGGCAGGCTGCAAAACAGGGGCCTGGAGAACGGGGGTCAGGGGCACAATGGCCACAACGCCCAATATAATAATTAAGGTGGTAACGATGCTGGAGGTGGCAATGGCGATGGTGGAGATCACTTCGCCTTCTTCGGAGTTGGCGCTGACTTCGTTCTGCTCCAGCGCGTTCAGGGCGCAGGGCAGCTTCAGATTGGTAATGTTGCCGGTAACAAAGCTTAAGTAAGAACCGCCTGCACCCAGCATAGGCACAAAGGTCACGGTTTCGATGACACCAACCGCCCAGTACATGGGGGCAGTGGCCAGCAGACCAACACCCAGCGCGCCCCAGTCGGGAGCGGCACCGAAGAGGAATGCCACGGTCACGGGGAAGGCCATCAGCAGCACCATCACGGTCAGATTCCAGATCCGCCCGTCACGGTGAACGGAATCGATATAAGACATTTGCTTTTTCATGATCCTACCTCCTTAGCCTAACCACGCGGTGAAGGGAATGGCGGCAGCCATGCCGATCACAAGACTAATGGGCAGCGCGTACTCGCTGAGCCACTTCAGCTTCGGCTTGCGCATTAAAAGTCCGCAGACGATCATGGTCAATGCGGAAGTGACCATGACACAAACGGGAATCAAGCCGGAGGTGGCGGTAACGGTCACCTGACGCTCTGCCTCCGCGCCGTTTTCCACGACCTTTTCGGTAACGACTCTGGCGGCGGGATCCCACAGCCGGGACACATTGCTGAATACAAAGCCCAAGAACGCGGCGATCATACCGATGAACAGGGCATTGGAGAAAATATCCGCCCACTTGGCATCCCGGTTCGACAGGCTGGACATACCCTTTTGCAGCTTCTTGCCGATGGCAGGCACCAGCCAAATGCCCATCATGATACTAACGGTCATAACGGTCAGAACATTCACATACTGTTGTGCGGTCAATGCCTTGCCGGAGCCGAGAACCTGGCCCATAGCGCTGAGAGCATTGTTGGCGGCGACCATTTCATAGCTCATGGAGCCGACCACGCTGAGCCGCAGCCAGGGCAGGGGAAGACCCAGCGTCTGGCTTAAGGTCATAACACTGATAACGATGGCTACCGCCGGAGCAATGGTAAAAACGGCAGCGGTACGGATGGTCTTACGGATCTTTGTCTGATCCATGCCCAGCGCCTTGCTGCGCCGCAGAGCTTTTATCAGAAAGAAGACCGATTGACCCAAAACTACAGCTATCAGCGCCCCCGCAATGATAAACAGAATCGGATGATTCACCTGAAATTCCATAACAGGACCTCCTATAAATGGATTAATCCTTATTTTATCACAAAAAAATACATAAAACAAGTACTAAACGAGCAATGAGGCTATGTCTCTCAATTGCGTAAATGATCGTTTAACGGCCTAAGGGCCAAGTTAGGATTTAGAAATTAGGAGTTAGGAATTGCCCTGTTTTGCAAGATAAATCCTGAATTCCTAATTTCTCATTTCTAATTCCTAATTACGGTAAATGATCGTTTAGCGCACTAATTACCAAGTTTCCGTGTCATCCTGAGCGAGCGCAGCGAGTCGAAGGATCCGTATCCTTAAATGCCACAATTACAGAGTTACTCTTTAGGAGAACGGATTCTTCGACTCCGCCGCTTTGCGGCATTTGCAGAGGTATGATTGCCACTGGCAATCATTTCATTTGAAGATTCGCTGCGCTCTGCAACACGCTCAGAATGACATGCGTTTTAGGCGACTGCTGCGCTAAACGCTCATTTATGAGATTGGAAGGACAGAGATTATGAAACGGTTATGGGGGTACATTCGGCCCTATACATTATTTATCATCGGCACGGTGCTCATCAAGCTGCTGGCGGCGGTGATGGAGCTGCTGCTGCCGTACTTAATGGAAATCATGCTGGACGAAAAAGTGCCGGCGGGGGAGCTGCGGGCCATTTATCTTTACGGCGGCGGCATGATCCTGTGCGCCTTCGGCTGTCTGGCCTTTAATATCTTAGCCAACCGTATGAGCGCCATCAGCTCCGGCAAGATCACCAAAGCCGTGCGCCATGACCTGTTCGCCAAGCTGCAAGGTCTGTCGGCAAAGCAGATGGACGGCCTGACGGTGTCCTCGGCCGAGTCCCGGCTCACCAGCGACACCTACAACGTCAATCAGCTTCTGGCACGGCTGCAGCGAATGGGCATCCGCGCCCCCATGCTGCTGCTGGGCGGCATCGCCATGATGCTGATGATGGATGCGGGGCTGGCCCTGGTGCTCATTGCCCTGCTGCCCGCCATCGGCGTGGTGGTGTACTTCGTGACCAAAAAGAGCATCCCCATGTACACAAAACAGCAGACGGCGCTGGACAAGGTGGTGCGGGTGGTGCAGGAAAATATCACCGGCATCCGGGTCATCAAGGCGCTGAGCAAGACCGAGTATGAAAAGGAGCGGTTCCACGGGGTCAACGAGGAGCTGTCGGATATCGGTCTGGAAGCGGGGAAGATCACCGGCATCACCAACCCCATCGCCACGGCGGTGCTGCGCATCGGCTTGACACTGGTGGTGCTGATCGGTGCCTACCGTGTCCATGCCGGCACCATGGACAGCGGTGTGATCGTGGCGTTTTTGCAGTATTTTGTTATGATCCTCAACGCTATGCTGGCGGTGAGCCGGATCTTCGTCATGACCTCCAAGGGCGAGGCCAGCGCCAAGCGTGTGGCCGATGTGCTGGCGATGGAGGAGGAGCTGCTGGTGGAGGAAGACCCCTCATCCGTCACGGCTGACGCCGTGCCACCTTCCCCCCGGGGGGAAGGCTTGCCCCATATTGCATTTGAAAATGTCAGCTTTTCTTACACCGGTGTGGGTAAGAATCTGGAAAATATCAGCTTTACGCTGCAAAGAGGGCAGACTTTGGGCATTTTAGGCCCTACCGGTTCCGGTAAGTCTACCATCATCAACCTGCTTCTGCGGCTGTACGATGCCGACGAGGGCAGCATCACCATCGGCGGCCAGGACATCAAGACCATTCCCTATGAGGTACTGCGCAAGAAGTTCGGTGTGGTGTTCCAGAACGATTTTGTCACCGAAGGCACCATCGGACACAACATCGATTTCTTCCGGGGCATTTCCGGTGAAGCTATGCAGACCGCTGCCAAGGCCGCACAGGCGGAGTTTATCGAGACCAAAGAGGGCAAAATGGAGGCGGAGGTCCATGTCCGGGGCAACAACCTCTCCGGCGGACAGAAGCAGCGGCTTTTGATCGCCAGAGCCCTGGCCTCCGACCCGGAGATCCTCATTCTGGACGACGCGTCCTCCGCTTTGGACTATGCCACCGACGCGGCACTGCGCAAAGCGCTGCGGGAGCGTTATGACCACACCACCACGGTGCTGATCGCCCAGCGTATCAGCTCGGTGCGCCACGCGGATCTGATCTTGTATCTGGAAGAGGGTAAGATCATCGGCATGGGCGACCACGAGACCATGATGCAGACTTGTGAGGAGTATCGCTATCTGGCGAAGACCCAGATGAACGAGAGTTAGGGAATGCATCGACCATGCGGTGTCGTGCTGAGCGAAGGGCGGGCGATTCGTGAATCGCCCCTACGATATCGATTGATAGATCGTGCGTATTTAGCGGCGCAGTTGCCAAAAACGCGTGTCATTCTGAGCGAAGCGAAGAATCCGTTCTTTTTTGGGTACGGATACTTCGACTCGCTATGCTCGCTCAGGATGACAGAAGAAGGACGAAGGTACGGGGGAAGATAGTAGGAGGGATATCATTGGCAAATCCCAATATGATCGGCGGCGGGCGGTATACCCGCTCCGAGGTCAGCGGCGACAAGCGCCGCTTTGAAGCGAAAAAAATCGATGTGAAGGCGCTGCTGCTGCGGCTGTGGAAGTATTTGGGCCGCAACCGGCTGCTGGTGATCCTGGCCATGGTACTCAGCACCGTCTCCAGCGTGCTGTCGCTGTACGGCCCGAAGCTGTCCGGCCAGGCCATCAATGCCATCGAGCTGGGCAAGGGCAGGGTGGATTTTGACACCGTGTGGCGCTGCTGTATTCTGATGGCGGTGTGCTATCTGACGGCCTGCCTTCTGAGCTATCTGCTCCATTTGACGGTGCTGAAGCTGTCCCGTGCCGTGGCCAAACAGATGCGCAAGGACGTGTTCGATCATCTGGCGGCGCTGCCGGTGAGCTACTTTGACCGGTATCAGACCGGCGACATCATTTCCACCATTACTTACGATATCGACACAGTCAATCAATCCCTGTCCACAGATCTGCTGCAGATTTTGCAGACGGTGGTGACGGTGGTGGTCTCCCTGGTGATGATGCTGTCCATCGCGCCCCAGCTTCTTATGATCTTCGTGTTTACCGTGCCGCTGACGGTGGTGTTTACCAAGTGGCTGACGGGTCTGGTCAGACCCCTTTTCCGCAAGCGCAGCGCGAAATTGGGCCAGCTCAACGGCTTCGTGGAGGAAATGCTCCAGGGCCAGAAGACCATCAAGGCCTACGGACGGGAAAAAGCGGTGCTGGAGCGCTTCGATGAAAAAAACAGCGCTGCCGTGGAGGCCTACACCAAGGCCGAGGCCAACGGCACCATCACCGGCCCCAGCGTCAACTGCATCAACAACATTTCGCTGGCGCTGGTGTGCATGTTCGGCAGTGTGCTGTATTTGCAGGGAAGCATCGGTCTGGGTGACCTCAGCAGCTTCGTGCAGTATTCCCGGCGGTTCAGCGGCCCCATCAACGAAATGGCCAACATCGTGGCGGAGCTGCAAAGCGCCATGGCCGCGGCGGAGCGGGTATTTACCCTCATCGATGCCGCCCCCGAGCAGCCGGACGCTCCCGATGCCTTCGTTTTGGAAGGTGTAAAGGGCGATGTGGCCATGGAAGCCATCGACTTTTCCTATGTGCCGGGTACGCCCATTATCCAGAACCTTAACTTCCATGCAAAGCCCGGCTCCCTGACCGCCATCGTCGGCCCCACCGGCGCGGGCAAGACCACCATCATCAATCTTTTGATGCGGTTCTATGACCCGGACAAGGGCATGATTTATGTGGACGGACAGGAAGTGAGGACCCTCACCAGAGCGTCGCTCCGGGGCGCGTACTCCATGGTCCTGCAGGATACATGGCTGTTCCATGGCACCATCTACGAGAACATCGCCTACGGCAAGGAGGGCGCTACCATGGAGCAGGTAGTGGCCGCGGCCAGGGCCGCCCATATCCATTCCTACATTTCCAGACTGCCCAAGGGGTACGACACGGTGCTCAGTGACAACGGCGCGTCCATCTCCAAGGGTCAGAAGCAGCTTCTGACCATCGCAAGAGCCATGCTCTTAGACGCCCACATGCTGATTCTGGACGAGGCTACCTCCAACGTGGACACCCGCACCGAGCAGCACATTCAGGCGGCCATGCGCCAACTGATGAAGGACAAGACCTGCTTCGTTATCGCACACCGGCTGTCAACCATTCAGTCCGCGGATCATATTCTGGTGCTAAGCGGGGGACAGGTGGTGGAACAGGGCGACCATGAGAGCCTCATGGGGCAGAGGGGATTCTATTATGATCTGTATCAGGCGCAGTTTGATTCGGCAAGCTAAATGTGCGTTTATTTGAGCAGAAACCTAAAACGCATGTCATTCTGAGCGGAGGGCGAAGCCCGAAGTCGAAGAATCCGCATCTAAGAGTAACGGATCCTTCGTCGCGATGCTCCTCAGGATGACACGGAATTTTGGTAGTTGGTCGCATAAACGATCATTTACAGTAGGAAAGGGAGCGAAATATGAAAGTATTACACATGAGCGGGGCGGGGAATGACTTTATGGTCATGGACGCCCGGGGCGGAAATTACGATTTTGAGAAAATGGCCATGGAGCTGTGCGCCATCACCGGCGCTGACGGCTTTATGGCGGTGGATCATGCGATTGACGCGGACTTTACCCTGCATTTTTACAACTCCGACGGCTCCCGGGGTGAGATGTGCGGCAACGGCAGCCGGTGCATCTGCAAGTTCGCCTTTGACCACGGCATCGCCGGAGAATCCATGGTCATTCACACCGATGCCGGCCTTGTGCCCGGCTGGCGGCTGGGAGAAAACCAGTACCGGGTGAAGCTCAACGACCCCGGTGTGCTGGATCTGAACAGACGGGAGGACGCGGCCTATGTGGAGCTGGGCTGCCCCGGTGTGCCCCACGCTGTGGTATATCTTCCCGGCTTGCATTTTGACATGCGGGAGCAGCTCAGGCAGCGGGCAAAGGCCCTGCGCTTTGACAAGGCCTTCCCCAAGGGTGCCAACATCAATTTCTATGATTGGGCCGGTGACGGGGAAGTAAGGGTGCTGACCTATGAGCGGGGTGTGGAGGATTACACCCTTGCCTGCGGCACAGGCTGCGGCTCTACGGCGGCGGTGCTGCGCGCCATGGGCAAGCTGCCGGAGGGAAAGCTTACCTGCCATGTGCCCGGCGGCACCCTGGCGGTGACCATTGGGGACGGGCTGTATCTGGAAGGCCCGGCAGTAGTGGTGAAGGAATACGAGATTTGAGAAAAGTCCCGGGGTGACCCGGGACTTTTTTGCCTGGCGCTGTAAATGATCGTTTACACGCCTATCAGCGTAGTTGAGAGTTATGAGTTGAGAGTTGAGAATTATGGTATTTGCTAAAGCAAATGATTGAAACATTCGGCGAAGCCGACACAATCACTTTCAACTCTCAACTCTCAACTGCGCAGCATCTATCGATGGTGCTTGTAGGGGCGGCTATCAGCCGCCCGGTGATTTTGCAAACAAAATCACATCGCCAAAGGCGATAACTATTTGATTTCCTGCGGAAATCCCACAATTGCTGTGCAATTGTGGACGGGCGACCAATGGTCGCCCCTACAAATTCTATCGAAAATTGCCGCAAGAACGATACCGGGCGAGTCAGGGAAAAAACGACAAGTAGAAGCCCCGGTGCGAATTGGCTGCGGCCACTGGCCGCTGGAAGGCCCGGCGGTAGTGGTGAAGGAATACGAGATTTGAGAAAAGTCCCGGGGTGACCCGGGACTTTTTTGCCTGGCGCTGTAAATGATCGTTTATCTGAGTAGAAACCTAAAGCGTATGTCATTCTGAGCGGAGCGTAGCGGAGTCGAAGAATCCGTTCTCCTATAGGAAAAACTCTGCAATTGCTGCATTTGGGGATGCGGGTCCTTCGACTCGCTGCGCTCGCTCAGGATGACTCGGAATTTTGGTAGTTGGTCGCATAAACGATCATTTACCAATGCAGTAACGAACCGAGCGGCCGCGAGCCTGACCGCCGCCGGTGGCGGATAAAGGGAAGGCGCAGCGTGTGCAGCGGTCAAAATTTCGTGAGCGGATAGCGAACAAGAAATTTTGGGTACCGCAAACGGGCACAGGGAAGTGACGAAAAGCACCGCACCATGCACGAATTGGCTGCGGGCACTGCCCGCATAAACGATCATTTACTACAACTGGGGAAAAACATTTTTTACAAAAAAGCACCGCTGCGGATGCAGCGGTGCAATTTCTGTTATGGAATTACAGGAATGCCTTGATTTCCTCGGAAGCCAGAGCGGCATCGTCGGACACGGTCACGGTGATCTCCATATTGTTGACCTTAGCAAACTCGGCGCACCACAGGATGAACTCTTCACCTGCTGCACGGTCGGTGCCGATGGTCTTATACAGGTTGTCGATGTACACATGGGTAATATCGAAATTACCGGCGTGCAGGCCGCTCAGGAAGCCTTTCAGCATGCAGGGATTGCTAATGCCGTACTCCTTGGAGTTGACCAGGCGGACGCTGGACTTGACATCATAGGTCAGCTTGTTGCCGTACTCGATGCAAACGACATCACCGGCAGCGGTAGCAGCGGCGGCATTGCAGGAGTCGACCAGCTTTTTGGTCTTGCCGGAGCCCTTCAGGCCCATAATAATATGAATCATTGGAATTTCCTCCTTTGCTGTGTATAGCTTGGATTATAGAGTCATTTTAACAGCTAACCGCAAAATTTGCAACACCTATTTTTGCGGGGCAGGGAATTATTTTATTTCTCGTAGCCGGGCTTGCCCAGAAGCTGGAACATATTGCGCTTGTAGAACTCAACACCGGGCTGGTTGAAGGGGTTGACACCCAGCATGTAAGCGGAAACACCGCAAGCCAGCTCAAAGAAGTAGAACATTTCGCCCAGCTTGGCATCGTCCAGCTCGCCCATGTCCATGGTGATCACAGGAACACCGCCGTCCACGTGTGCGGCCAGAGTGCCCAGAAATGCCTTCTCGTCCACAAAGTCCAGAGTTTTGCCTTCCAGATAGTTCAGACCGTCCAGATTCTTCACATCGCCGCCGATGACCATTTTCTGTTCGGGTGCATCGAAACGGACCATGGTCTCGAAAATGTTGCGTTCGCCCTGCTGGATCATCTGGCCCAGGGAGTGCAGGTCAGCGGTGAATTCAGCGGTGACGGGGAAGATGCCCTTGCCGTCCTTGCCCTCGGACTCACCGTAGAGCTGCTGCCACCAGCCGCCCATCATCTTGAAACCGGGCTCGAAGCTTTCCAGAAGCTCAATGGCCTTGCCACGGCGGTACAGCAAGTTACGCACACCGGCGTACAGCCATACGGGGTTTTCGAAGGAGCGCAGGTCGTAAGCCTTCTTTGCTTCGCAGGCACCGGCCATAATCGCCTTGATGTCCAGACCGGCAACTGCCAGAGGCAGCAGACCAACAGCGGTCAGAACACTGTAACGGCCGCCCACATCCGGGGGAATCACGAAGGTTTCCCAGCCTTCTTCGGTAGCCATCTGGCGCAGCGCACCGTTGACAGGGTCAGTGATAGCGAAAATGCGCTTCTTGGCTTCATCAGTGCCGTATTTACGCTCCAGCATCCAGCGCAGTGCGCGGGTAGCGATGGCGGGCTCCGTGGTGGTACCGGACTTGGAGATAATAGCGATGGAGAAGTCCTTGCCTTCCAGCAACCGCTGCAGCTCATTCCATGCGCGGGTGGACAGACCATTACCGGCAAAGTAGATCTGGGGGTTACCCTTGCCCTTGCCCATGTTGTGGTTGCAGCCCTGCATCAGCTCGATAGCGGCGCGGGGGCCCAGATAGCTGCCGCCGATGCCGATGACGACAAATACATCGGAGCTTTCACGGATGCGGTCAGCAGCGGCCTGAATGCGGATCATTTCTTCGGTAGGCTCTTCTACGGGAAGATCCAGCCAACCAAGAAAATCGTTACCGGGGCCAGTCTTTTCGGTCAGCGTTGCGTGAGCGGCAGCGACCTCTTTTTCTACGGCCAGCAGGTCGGGCAGAGCGATTTCGCCCCACACATTGGAAATATCAACTTTGATCATAAAGGGATATCCTTCCTTTCATATTTGCATAGTTACCTAAGGATATATTAACGCAAGATGTGCCTAAACGCAAGGGCTGTGGCAAAAGTTTCAAAAAAAGTTATCGCACTATGGCTTTTTTGAAAAAAAGTAGTATAATGTACTTTAACTAGAAACGATTCCGGGAGGAAAAAACATGAAATACGGATTTGGTGTCGATCTGGGCGGTACGACCGTAAAGATGGCATATTTTAATGAGGAAGGCTCCCTTCTGCATAAATGGGAGATCCCTACCAACACGGCGGAAGGCGGAAAGAACATTCTGCCGGATATTGCCGCGGCGATCAAGGGGTACTTACAGGAAAATAATATCCCCGATTCTGATATCATCGGTATCGGCATGGGCGTTCCCGGTCCTGTCAGCCGGCAGGGTGTGGTAAACCGCTGCGTCAATCTGGGTTGGGGTGTATTTAACATTCACGAAACGCTGGGCCAGTTGGCCGGATTTCCGGTAAAAGCCGGTAACGATGCCAATGTTGCCGCGCTGGGTGAATGCTGGAAGGGCGGCGGCCAAGGCTGCGACAGCATTGTCATGGCAACTCTGGGTACCGGCGTTGGCGGCGGTATCGTCATTGATGGAAAGGTTGTCTACGGTGCCCATGGTTCTGCCGGCGAGGTGGGCCATGTGGTTCTGAATAAGGAAGAAGCGGCACCCTGCGGCTGCGGCAAATACGGCTGCGTGGAGCAGTACTGCTCTGCTACCGGCATTGTCCGCACTGCCCGTCGGCATTTGAACCGCAGCATCCTGCCTTCTCAGCTGCGTGAGGTGGAAAATCTGACCTGTAAGGATATTTTTGACGCGGCTGCGGCAGGTGATACGGTTGCCAATGAGATTCTGGAGCAGGTGTATGACCAGCTGGCGGAGTTCCTGTCCGATGTCTGCTGCGTGGTAGACCCGGAAATGGTGGTTATTGGCGGCGGTGTCAGCAAGGCGGGCCAGCCTTTGCTGGACGGCATTCAGCGTCATATGCATAAATATCTGTTCCATGCTATCAGCGGCCTGCGGTTCTCTCTGGCCACTTTGGGCAACGATGCCGGTGCCTACGGCGCATTCAAGCTGATTCTGGACGCTTACCGTGGCTGATTTTACACTTGAGATCGCCGGCCACAGCTTTCAAATTCATTCTATGTTTGAAAGTACCCGGGAATACTGCAAACGCTATTTGACGGAAAAAACACCCCACCTGCAGGTGACGGTGGGGCAGACAGATCTGGCCTTTGAACAAAAAATGCTGGATCTGGAAGCGGTGGAGGAAGGCCTGCGGCTGCGCAAGTTTACCGAGCCGTTTCTGGAACGGGCAGCTATCCAACGGGCGATAGCGGAATTCCTGTTTGACAGGAATGTACTAATGGTTCACGGCAGTACCGTGGCGGTGGACGGCAAGGGTTATCTGTTTACGGCGAAATGCGGCACGGGAAAGTCCACCCACACCCGGCTGTGGAGTCAAGCCTTTGGAGACCGGGCCGTGATGGTCAATGACGACAAACCCTTTGTGGTCATCGGAAGCAATGGCATTTGGGTTTGCGGTAGCCCCTGGAGTGGGAAGCACGGTCTGGATACCAATATCACGGTTCCGTTGGCGGGAATTTGCATTCTGGAAAGAGGGAAGGAGAATAAAATCGTACCCTGTGAACCGGAAGCGGCCCTGCCTATGCTGCTGCGCCAAAGCTATTGCCCTCTGGATGGGGGAAAAAGATCTGCTTTTGAAGCACTGGTAAGCAGCTTGGCTGCCGGGACACCGCTGTGGAAAATGGAATGTAATAAGGATGTCGATGCGGCTTTGGTTTCTCACAATGCTATGTCAAAGTGAACGGTATACTGCAACTGCGTTTAGAATAAAAAAGGCCCCCTTGTGAAAGGGGGCTGTCAGCGAAGCTCACTGGGGAATTCCTGCCACTAAGGCGGCATATTGCCCTATGGGCAATTATCCCTCCGTCCTCACTAACGCTCGGTCACCTCCCTTTAGGCAAGGGAGGCTTTTTGTTTACTGCTTTTGTTCGTTTTGCTCTTTCAGCCATTGCTGGATGATGTCCTCAACCAGGAGGGAAACGCTCCATTTCTTAGAAGCCGCGATTTCCGCTAAAATATCTTTTGTTTCTTTATCGGTTCGCAATGTAATGAATTCTGTTTTCTTCATAATAATCACCTGTATACATGGTATATCTTTCGGGTTGACGCATCTAGATATATTAGGTATACTAGATATATCTCACAAGAGGGAGGATTATTATGAAATTAAGTTTTATTGAGTCCGTATATTTGACACTGATCGGTGAATTGACTTTGGATCACTCCGTGCCGGGCGTGGAGAATCTGTTTGCGGATGGGTCAGATTGCGACCGTCTGTATCATGAAATGTGGGAAGCATATCAGCATTTTCTGGATAAATTTGGCCTTATAGATGCGGACGATGATGTAGAAATCGTAATCAATTCCTTGCTGCGAATTTGCGAAATCGTGGGCTATGGTATGTACCGCTGCGGTGCGAAGTTTGGGAATTTGGATCAGGCTGAATAAATTACCGGGCGGTCTGCCTTTTGCAGACCGCCCGGATTGTTATGCAGATATACAATATTATTCCATCTCGACCATTTCTTCTTTCAGCTCGTGGCGGCGGACCAGGAACCGGCGGATGGCAAACAGACCTGCGATACAGGCAATACAAGCCACATTGCTCCAGGGATCATCATGGGAAAGAATGACATGGCGGGTGATAGCCACCGTCAGCACTTCCAGAATGTTGGCGGGGGTGGTGTCGATGAGCATACGAACAAACTCCAAGCCGACAACGATGGTCAGAATGTTGTGCAAATAATGGCTGATATCAGCAACGTAGGCAATGTCTGTAACACACCGATACACTTCAAATGCCAAAGCTATGAGCAGAACAATCAGTGTCAGCGCTGCAACCACCCGCTCCAGAAAATGCAGGATCCGGCGAAATACATGCTCCACCCGATGGTCATGTTTTTCCTGTTTTTCAATTCTCGCGGCCAATTTGGGGTCCATTGGATGTTTGCTGTGATGGCTCATGGGGATTCCTCCTCAATAATGTATATATTCATTGTACATGAAAGAAGTGGAAAAGGGAAGTGCTTTTGGAAAAATCTGCCCCGAAAAAAGGAAAAACTTGACGGACATCGGCATGATGCCTTATAATAAAGCCAGAATTACAGAAAAGGAGGAATGCTTGTGGATACTGTAATTTCTGCCGTAGGGCTTACCAAACGCTATGGTGCCAACACGGCGCTCGATTCCTTGCAGATGGACTTGCCGAAGGGGAAAATTATCGGCCTTTTGGGTCCCAACGGCAGCGGAAAAACCACATTCTTGAAAATCTGCGCGGGACTTTTGACACCTACCAATGGTTATGTCAGAATTTGCGGCGAACCGGTAGGTACAGCAACCAAAGCGATGGTTTCCTACCTGCCGGATAAGACCTATCTGAGCAATGCCCAGAAGATCAGACAGCAATTAGAGCTTTTTCGGGATTTCTACGAGGATTTCGACTACGAACGGGCAGAGGCAATGCTGCGGGATCTGCACATCTCTGCGGATGCCAAATTCGGTTCTCTTTCCAAGGGCAACCAGGAGAAGGTGCAGCTGATATTGGTTATGGCCCGGCGGGCGAAGCTGTATTTGCTGGATGAACCCATTGGCGGCGTGGATCCGGCTGCCCGGGATTATATTCTCAATACGATCCTCAGAAACTATGAGCCGGAGGCCACGGTGCTGGTTTCCACCCATCTGATCGCGGATGTTGAGACAGTTTTGGATGAATTTGTATTCCTGCACAATGGCAAAATTGTGCTTTCCGGTGATGTGAAGGAAGTTTGCCAGGAGCGGGGACAGACGCTGGACGAGATCTTCCGGGAGGTGTTCCGATGTTTGCCAAGCTGTTAAAGTATGAATGGAAAGCCAACGCGCCGCTGTTAGCTGTTTTGAGTGGTGCAGCGGTTGGCGCAGGACTTTTGGGCGGTATCGCGATTCAACTGACTTCCGTTCCCACAGAAGGGGAGTTAAGTGAGGCACTGTCGGATGCCTTTGCCGGACTGAGCTACGGTTTTGTAATTCTGGCGCTGCTGCTGTATGTAGCTGCAGTGGGGATTCTCTTAATTTACCGGTTTTATAAGAGCAAATTTGCGGAGCAGGGGTATTTGACCTTTACATTGCCGGTAACAGGACATCAGATTCTGCTGTCCTCTTTGGTAAACATGCTTCTGTGGGAACTGATCGCTGTGGTCACTGCTATCGTCTCTCTGCTGCTGATGTTTTTGGTGAGCATCATTGGTACGGAGGCAGCAGATACATCGGTGAATCTGCGGGAGAGCTTCGAGGATCTGTTCTTCTATCTCAACGAAAAGGAACAGAACCAACTGAAGCTGACAACATTGCTGACGCTTCTGCAGATCCCGGTGGCATGGATCTATGGAAATATTCTGACCATGACCAGTATCACCATCGGCTCTGCCTGGGCCAAGAAGCATAAGCTGCTGGCATCCTTTGCTGTTTTTTACGGTGCTTCCTATTTGCTGAATATTGTGTCCGGCATCCTTACAGCGGTGGCGGCAGTCGCAGGAAGCTTGGCGGAAAATCCGTTTCTTACCATGCAAACCAGCATGGGAGCCAATCTGGTTATGGAGAGCCTGTTGGCAGTGGGCGCATATTTCCTGGCCCATCATATGATTACAAGAAAACTCAACTTAAAATAACCTTAACAAAAAAGGGCGTGTTGCAAAATGACTGCAACACGCCTTTTTATGCTTTGCTGTGCCGGCGCATCTCTGTGCGGGCATCCTCCACCTCCTGTCGCAGCTCCCGGGCGCTCATACGCAGAACACCGCTGCGCAGGCTACTCAGCTGCACCAGAGAATCAGAGGTGGCTACCTTTAAATTATAATTGCTGCCGATTTGGGCTACCAGCGATTCGATATAGGCATCGGCGGTTTCACCCTCGGCAGTATAAACCACCTGCAAATTGTGGAACTGTTCCTTGGTACCGGGAT
Source organism: Faecousia sp. (assembly GCA_045606145.1). Classification (GTDB taxonomy): domain Bacteria; phylum Bacillota; class Clostridia; order Oscillospirales; family Oscillospiraceae; genus Faecousia. Next base: position 2,574 of record JAZURG010000214.1, on the reverse strand, counting down.
TGCCCTTGACCTTGTAACCGTCAAAGACCACAACCATCCGGCATTTTTTAAAACCGGTGTAGCTGCTGAGGGCATCCAACAGACTCCGGCGGGCAGCATCCAGATCATGTTTGGCGATTTCCGCCAGGTCCTCCCATGCAAAAATAATATTGTAGCCGTCCACGATGATGTACTGCTGCCGCAAGGGGCGAATGGTCAGCTTTTCCTCTGCGGGCCGGTTTTTCGGCTCCGCGTATCTGGGCCGCTTAATGGGGCCGAATTCCCGCTCCATAATGGCTTCCAGCTCTTTGTCGTCAGAGCGAAGATTCCGGGTGATGATTTGCGGCTTTTCCTGTTTCAGGCCGCTGTCCAGATGCATATACTGCGTCACTTGATTCCAAGGCACATGAAAGCCTGCGCCGTGGGCGCAGAATACGGAACCGGGGGGATTGTCCAGATCAGCCACCGGATCATAGCCGCTGGCGGCTACCACCGCTTCTGTGTTATGGCAGGGGGCATAGCCTTTCAGGGAGATCTGCAGCAGGCCACGGCCCTGGGTATAGGCGGCAACCTGGTCGGCATAGTCTCCCAGCTCTGCGGCGGGAACGATGCCCCGAAGTGTGCTGATGCTGCCGCCGGATTCGGGAGAATCGAATTCACCGCTCATGGCACGGATATCCGTGATGGCCCGGCCAATCTGCTCCGTGGGCAGTGTCAGTACAAAATCATACCAAGGTTCCAGAAGTACCGATTTGGCCTGCATCAGACCGTGGCGCACAGCCCGGTAGGTAGCCTGCCGAAAATCGCCGCCTTCGGTATGCTTCAAATGGGCCTTGCCCACCAGAAGGGAGATCTTCATGTCAGTGATAGGGGCACCTGTGAGAACGCCCAGATGAGCTTTCTCGGATAAATGACCCAATACCAGATGCTGATAGGGCGCTTCCAAAACATCCGTTGAGCAAAGGGTGTCAAATACCAGACCGCTTCCCGAAGCCAGAGGTTCCAATAACAAATGCACTTCCGCATAGTGACGCAGCGGCTCATAGTGCCCAACACCTTCGACGGTGTTTGCGATGGTCTCCTTATAATAAATGCGGCCGGAATCCAGCGTCACATCTATGGAAAACCTGTCATGGATCAAACTGCTTAGAACCTCCAGCTGGATCTTGCCCATGATCTGCACATGGATCTGCTTCAGCCGGTCATCCCAGAGGATGCGCAGCATGGGATCTTCCTCTTCCAATTGCCGCAGCTTGGGCAGGGCGGTCATGGGATCGCAGCCTTTTGGCAGTACGATCCGGTAGGTCATGACCGGTTCCAGTACCGGCGCCGGGGAAGAAGTCTCAAAACCGAGTCCTTGGCCTGCATAGGTTGCCGAAAGACCCGTCACCGCGCAGAGCATACCGGCAGATGCGGTATCCACGGGAGTAAATTTTTCACCGGAGTACAGCCGAAGCTGCACGCATTTTTCCTCAAAAGCTTCGCCCTTTTGGTTTTGGTAGGCCAAAACGCTGCGAACGGCCAGACTGCCGCCGGTGACTTTCAGCCATGTCAGCCGGTTTCCCTGAGGATCCCGGGAAATCTTATAGACTTTGGCACCAAACCCGGCACTCCGTACAGGCCTTGGCGCATAACGGTCCAGAGTGTCCAGTAATTCCTGTATGCCTTCCAGCTTGAGAGCAGAGCCAAAACAGCAAGGGAACAGCCGTCGCTGTTCAATCAGACCTTGAATATTGGCATCGGTGACGATGCCGGTTTCCAGATAGGTTTCCAGCAACGCTTCATCGCACAGGGCGGCATTCTCCGCCAAAGCATCCGCGTCGCCAAAATCAATGCAGTAATCGCTAAGGGCATCTTTTAACTGCTGCAGCAGCTTTTGCCGCTCCGCGCCGGGCAGATCCATCTTGTTAATGAATAGAACGGTAGGAACATGGTACTTTTCCAGAAGCCGCCAGAGCGTCATGGTATGGGCCTGTACCCCATCGGTGCCGCTGATGACCAGTATAGCGCAATCCAAAATAGGAAGTGTCCGCTCAGCCTCTGCGGAAAAATCCGCGTGACCCGGTGTATCCACCAGTGTGATATCCAGAGAATCCGTGGACAGCAATGCCTGTTTGGAAAAAATGGTGATGCCTCTGGCCCGCTCCAAAGTGTGGGTGTCCAGAAAGGCATCCTTATGATCTACCCGTCCCAGCGTCCTGCGGACACCGGAAATATACAGCAGTGCTTCGGAAAGGGTGGTCTTTCCAGCGTCCACATGGGCCAATAGAGCAATACTACATGGCGTTTTTTTCAGTTGATTACTCATAACAAATGGCCCCCTGAACCTGCATTTTAAGGGTATTATAGCAGGTCAGGGGGCGTTAGTCGATAGATTTTATGGAATTTCAGTGAAAATGTAGGTCTTATGTAGTCTTGCTGGCGCATTGATTGGGATCCACTTGAGGTAAATTCGGGTAAAGCCGAATCGAAAGTTCATCAGCCTGCGAACGGTATACGGTCACCTTTTTCAAGACTAGCTTCCACAGCTGATTCTTTTCCAGAATAGAGAGAATGTCGTAGTTGTCCAAAATATGCTGGGTGGTGGGAATAATC